>NZ_JBFAHZ010000059.1:0-32960 GCF_040654415.1 Micromonospora sp. NPDC050695 | reverse complement strand
CCAAGCACGGCATGGACGCCCTCGACGTGCTCAAACAGCTGTTCACCACCGGGCCGTGGCTACCTCACACGGCTACCTCAAGCTGAATACGTACCCCAGGGTCTCGGCATAGGCGACCTCGGGATACGGCTTGGGCATCCGGAAGAGGACAAAGGAGCCGTCAAGACCGGCATGCAGGCCGACCCTCGATGGCAGTACACGGATGTCGATGTTCCGCTGCCGCATCAGCTCGGCGAGGTGTTGCAGTTGGCCGCGCATCACGTCAGGGCTTCCGACCGGTCGACGAAGAACGCCTTCGTCGATGATCGCCGTTACGCGAACGGCAGGCTCGCGAGTTAGCACACGTTGACGGTCGATCCTCAATTGCAGCCACTTGCTCACCGAGAAATCCGTTGCCTGCTCGCCCTCCGCGTTGCGGATCACTGCCTCCGCGTAGGCCGTCGTCTGCATCAGTCCCGGCATCAGGAATGCATCCCACGAGCAGATGTGCTCAGCCCTCGTCTCCAACCAGGGGAAATCGATGAAGGAGGCATCCACCAACTCGTCGTAGTCGTCGTCCCACCGATCCGTCCGCCAGGCATCTTCGGCGAGCTGAATGAAGCGGCTCCGCTCGCGTCCGTCATGCTCGCCGTAAAGATCGAGCAGCGACACGACGACCCCCCGGCGGAACGGCCACTCGGCACGCTCCCAACGGGCGATCGATGAGAAGTCCCGCTCCAGGAATTCGCCCGCCTGCTTGAGGGTGATGCCGCGCTGTTCCCGCAACTGCCGCATCTGCTGGCCGAGCCACTGTGCGCGCAATGTCTGGACGAACGATTCACGTCTGCCGAGCATGGGTCCCCTCTCATGACGTCCCTCATGACGAACTTCGTTGGTGTCGTTGCACCAATACCGAGGCCACTGGAAGCGTGGCCTGCGGGTGAGGGTGATCGCCGGCCCCCGGGGACGCCCGGTGCAAACACGGCAACCGCGGCTGTGCCAACAGCCGAGAAGGTGACGAGAGACGGCCTCGCGAGTGGCAGTCGCATACCGGCTCTCGTCGGGTCTCAACTAGAGCGTCGGGATATGCGAATCCCGGCTCCGAACCGACTTGACGAATAACTACCACGGCGAAGGGCGCCCTCGCGACCCTGACCCGCCCATCGGTCGACGACGCGTGAGGTGATGAATGACCCGAGGCACGCTCTACGACGGCACGCTGCACGGCGGCGCTCGGCTGGCCCGGCTGCACCCGAGCCAGGTCCGCGACCGGCAGTTCACCGTGGTCGGCTTCGGCCGGCGCGGGTTGGACCCCCAGGAGGTACGGCGGTTCCTGCACCGCGTCGCGCTCGACCTGGCGACGCTGCACCACGATGTGGCCCGGCTCAGCGAGGAGAACGCCCGGGTGAAGCGGGCGCTGCGCGACTGGCAGAGCGCCTGGTCCGAGCGGCGTCAACCGTGAGCCCGGGATGGGAGCACCAGTACAGCGGGCTTTTCACGCCGTTGCCCCGGTTCGCCGTCGAGGCGTACACGGAGCGGCCCTGGCATGTCATCCACCTGCCGGTGGCGGTCACCGACCTGGCCGGGGCACTGGACCTGGCGCGGACGCTCGCCCGTGCACTGGCCTCCACACCGCAGGTCGACGTGGGCGGCATCACCGTGTCGGCCGAGGACGCGCAGCACGTACGCCACTGGGTCTTCTGCGACCGGATCATGCCCGGTCGCCGCCGCTGCACCCTACCGGCCGACCACCCCGGCCCCTGCCAGCTCAACAACGACCCCTAGGCCCGCGCGCCCCGGCAAGATCCGCTCAGTTTCCGGGAAACTGCTGCCTCCAGGACGCTTGAGGGGCCAGTTTCCCTGTTCTTGTTCGGATCATGGCCCGAGTTCGGTGGCGAGAGGGCGCGCTGGCGCAGGACGATCCCATCGTCTGGGTGTCCTACGTGCCACTCCTCCCCCTTGCCCTGCTCCTGTTCACCGGGCTGTACCTGTTCGCGTTGCCGTACCTCAGCAAGCGGAGGCAAGCCGGGCGGCCGAGATGAGTGGCGTCATGGCTCCACGATGACCAACTCGCCGACCTGTTCGCCGATCGTGGTGCGCGCCTCGGGCGGCAGCCCTCGATCGGTGATCAGCACGTCGGCGGCTTCCAGTGGGGCGATGGTGGCGATGCCGATCGTCTCCCACTTGGTGTGGTCGGCCAGCACCACGAGCCGGCGGGCGGCCCCGATGAGGCAGCGGTTGACGCCGGCCTCCAGCAGGTTCGGGGTGGTGAAGCCGGTGCGTGGGCTGAGCCCGTGCACGCCGAGGAACAGCAGGTCGACGTTGAGCGCGCTGATCGCCGCCTCGGCCACCGGGCCGGTCAGCGCGTCGGACGGGGTACGGATGCCGCCGGTCAACACGACGGTCTGGTCGGCGCGCGGGTTCTGATAAAGAGCGTCGGCCACCGGGATCGAGTTGGTCACCACGGTCAGCCCGCGTACGTCGGACAGGAGCGTGGCCAGCGCGGCCGTGGTGGTGCCGGCGGACAGCGCGATGGCCATCCCCGGCTCCACCATGCGCGCCGCCCGCTCGGCGATGGCCCGCTTCTCCTCCTGCTGGCGGATCGACTTCGCGGCGAAGCCGGGCTCCTCGGCCGAACCCGGCCCGGCGAGGGTCGCGCCGCCGTGCACCTTGTCGACCAGGCCGCGTTCGGCCAGCACCTCCAGGTCACGCCGGATCGTCATGTCGGACACGCCGAACCGGCTGACCAGGTGACTCACCCGCACGCCGCCACGCTGGCGGATCAGATCGAGAATCGCGGTCTGCCGCTGCTGGGCGAGCATCTGAGGAACCTCCTTCGCGCCGTGACTGCCGTGCGGATCAGACCCGATCCTCACGGACGACCGCCACCTCACCGGCCGGCACGGTCAGCTCACCGGCACACCGCGCCCCGGTCAACAACTCGACGCCGGCCGCCGGGATTCGTACCTCCGCCTCGGTGTGGTTGATGACGAACAGCCAGGTCCTCTCACCGTCGCGCCGCCGTACCACCTCCACGCCGGAGGGCGCCGGCGCCGCCGGACGGACGCCGGCCTCGTCGACGAGCCGGGCGACCAGCCGGTCGGTGGCCGGCTCGTCCAGCCGGGTGCCGACGTACCAGGCGGCGCCCGCGCCGACCCGGTGCCGGGTCAGCGCCGGGACGCCCGGCAAGGGCCCATCGGTGTACGACGCCAGCACCTCCGCGCCGTCGGGGTGCAGCCATTCGGTCCACACGTCGGCGACGCTGCCGTCGTCGAGGCGCACCTGCTCGCCCTCGCGCAGCGGGAAGAACTCCTCGGTCCGTACGCCGAGCAGCTCGCGGAACGCGCCCGGGTAGCCGCCCAGCCGGATGTGGTCGTTCTCGTCGACGATGCCGCTGAAGTAGGTGACCGCGGCGGTGCCGCCGGCCTGCACGTACCGGTGCAGTGCCTCGGCGTCGACGTCGCGGACCAGGTAGAGGGTCGGTGCCAGAACGAGGCGGTAGCCGCTGAGGTCGGCCGACGGGTGGACGATGTCGGCGGTCACGCCGGCTCGCCACAGCGCGCCGTAGAGGGCGGCGAGCCGGTCGGTGTAGGTGACGTCGACGCTGGGGTGTGAATCCAACTCGACCCCCCACCACGCCTCCCAGTCGAACAGGATCGCGACGTCGGCGTCCACCCGGCTGCCGCGTACCTCCGCGAGGGCCTTGAGGTTCGCACCGAGCTGGCAGACCTCGCGGAAGACCTTGGTGTCCGGGCCGGCGTGCGGCACCAGCGCGGAGTGGAACTTCTCCGCGCCGGCCCGGGAGGCGCGCCACTGGAAGAACAGCACCCCGTCGGCGCCGCGGGCGACGTGCGCCAGGCTGTTGCGGCGGAGCTGCCCGGGAAGCTTCGCCACGTTGCGCGGCTGCCAGTTGACCGCGCTGGTGGAGTGCTCCATCAGCAGCCACGGGTCGCCGCCGGCGACGCCCCGGGTGTGGTCGGCGGCGAGGGCCAGGCCGAGCTGCGCCTGCGGGTCGGCGGCGGTCAGGTAGTGGTCGTTGGAGACGAGGTCCACATCGGGGGCCCAGGAGTGGTAGTCCATGTGCTTGATGTCCATGCCGACCATGAAGTTCGTGGTCACCGGCTGGCGGACCATCGTCTTCAGCAGCTCGCGTTCGGCACGCAGTTGGGCGCGCTGCTCGTCGGAGGAGAAGCGCAGGAAGTCCAGCTGCTGGGTGGGGTTGGCGATGGCCGTCACCGTGCGCGGCGGGTTGATCTCGGCCCAGTCGCCGTAGCGCTGGCTCCAGAAGGCGGTGCCCCAGGCGTCGTTGAGCCCGTCGAGGTCGCCATAGCGTTCCCGCAGCCAGCCGCGGAACGCCTCGGCGCTGACGTCGCAGTAGCAGTGCACGTTGTGGCAGCCCAGTTCGTTGGAGACGTGCCACATGACTACGGCGGGGTGATCGGCGTACCGGCCGGCGACCGCGCGTACCAGCTCCAGCGACCGCTCGCGGAACACCGGGGAGCTGGGGCAGTACGCCTGCCGGCCGCCCGGCCAGAGGATCGTGCCGTCGGCCCGGCGGGGCAGGGTCTCCGGGTGGGCGCGGGCCAGCCACGGTGGCGGGCTGGCGGTGGCGGTGGCCAGGTCGACCTGGATGCCACCGTCGTGCAGGAGGTCCAGGACCCGGTCCAGCCAACCGAACTCGAACCGGCCCGGGGTGGGCTCCAGCAGTGCCCAGGAGAAGATGCCGACGGAGACCAGGTTGACCCCGGCCCGGCGCATCAGCTCGATGTCCTCGGACCAGGTTTCCTCGGGCCACTGCTCGGGGTTGTAGTCGCCGCCGAAAAAGATGCTGTCACCCTGCCATCGCCGCATGACAGCTGAGGGTGCACCGGAGGGTCAACGGAAGTCAACAGGTTCCAACATCCAGTTCTTTTCCAACGTTTACCACGTAACAGCCGTGTCACGACTGGGTTATCGGAGGCGAACAGCCCTCTTGACAGCGGCCTGCGGAGGGGTAGCTTGAGGCCCCAATGGCCGTTCGTGTTCGCCAATGTGGATTCTCGGTGGATCCCGATGGGTGATCACGACGCTGGACCTGCCTTCACCACCCCCTGATGGCCCTTGGGCGTAGCACCTCTTCATCCGCAGGAGGCACAGATGTCCCGTCCCCGCTCCCAAGCCGAGTACCTGGCTCGGCTCGTACCGCCCTCCGTCGCCGGCATCAACCGACGCTCGTTGCTGGCCGGCGCCGCCGGCACCGGCGCGCTGCTCGGCACCGGCCTGCTCGCCGGCTGCGGCGACTCCGGATCCGGTGGGTCCACCAAGGACGTGTCACTCGGCTCGAACCAGTCCGACCCGAAGCCCAAGGACGTCGTCGCGAAGGTCACCGACGGGTTCAAGACCTCGTCCGGTGTGCAGGTCGCGGTGAACACGGTCGACCACAACACGTTCCAGGAGAACATCAACAACTACCTGCAGGGCAAGCCGGACGACGTGTTCACCTGGTTCGCCGGCTACCGGATGCGCTTCTTCGCCCAGAAGGGCCTGGCCAGCGACATCAGCGACGTGTGGGGCAAGCTCTCCGGCTACTCCGACGCGTTCAAGAAGGCGTCCACCGGTGACGACGGCAAGCAGTACTTCGTGCCGGCGTCGTACTACCCGTGGGCGGTCTTCTACCGCAAGTCGGTCTGGCAGCAGTACGGCTACCAGCCGCCGAAGACCATCACCGAGTTCACCAATCTCGGCGCACAGATGAAGAAGGACGGCCTCACCCCGATCGCGTTCGCCGACAAGGACGGCTGGCCGGCGATGGGCACCTTCGACATCCTCAACCTGCGGATCAACGGCTACCAGTTCCACGTCGACCTGACGGCCGGCAAGGAGGCCTGGACCTCCGACAAGGTCAAGAAGGTCTTCGACACCTGGGCCGGCCTGCTCCCCCTGCACCAGCCGGACAGCCTCGGGCGCACCTGGCAGGAAGCCGCGCAGTCGTTGCAGCAGAAGAAGAGCGGCATGTACCTGCTCGGTCTCTTCGTCGGCCAGCAGTTCACCAACGAGGAGCAGGACGACCTCGACTTCTTCACCTTCCCCGAGATCGACCCGTCGATCGGCGCCAAGGCGCTCGACGCGCCGATCGACGGCTACATGATGGCCCGCAAGCCCAAGAACGAGGACAACGCCCGCAAGCTGCTGGAGTACTTCGGTGGCAAGGACGCCGCGAACATCACCGTGAAGAACGACCCGGCCACCCTGGTCGCCAACACCGGCGCCGACGTCAGCGGCTACACCGCGCTGCAGAAGAAGGCCGCCGAGCTGGTCGGGTCGGCCACCGAGATCGCCCAGTTCCTCGACCGGGACACCCGGCCGGACTTCGCCTCCACGGTGATCATCCCGGCGCTCCAGCAGTTCATCAAGGACCCCAAGGACATCGGCGGGCTCACCACGTCCATCGAGAACCAGAAGAAGTCGATCTTCACCGACTGACGGCGGAAGGGGGAGGACATCGTGTCCGACCTGCCCCTGATCCAAGCGGATCGCGCCGTGCCGCCGCCGGCCGCGACCACCTCCACGGGTGGTCGTCGCCGGCGGCTACGGCTCCTGTCCCGCACCGACCGCGTGGTCATCACGCTGATGGTGCTCGTCCCGTTGCTGCTCGTCACCGGATTCGTCTGGCTGCCGGCGGCGGCCACCGTGCTGCTCTCCGGCACCAACTGGGACGGCATCGGCCCACTCAACGAGATCGAGTTCGTCGGCGCGCGCAACTACAGCGACGTGGTGAACATCTACCCGCCGTTCGTGCCGGCGATCCAGCACAACCTGCTCTGGCTGGCGGTGCTGTTCGTGGTCGCCACGCCGTTCGGCATGTTCCTGGCCGTGCTGCTCGACAAGGAGCTGCGCGGCAGCCGCTTCTACCAGACGGCGCTCTACCTGCCGGTGGTGCTCTCGCTGGCGCTCATCGGCTTCGTCTGGCAGCTGCTCTACTCCCGCGACCAGGGCCTGATCAACGCCGTCTTCGGCAGCAACATCGACTGGTACGGCGACTCGAGCGTCAACATCTGGGCGGTCATGATCGCCTCCGGTTGGCGGCACGTCGGCTACATCATGCTGCTCTACCTGGCCGGGCTGAAGGGCGTCGACCCGTCCCTGCGGGAGGCCGCGGCGGTCGACGGCGCCTCGGAGAGCCGGACGTTCTTCCGGGTCGTCTTCCCGGTGCTGCGGCCGATCAACATCATCGTGCTGGTGGTGACGGTGATCGAGTCGCTGCGCGCGTTCGACCTGGTCTGGGTGGTGAACAAGGGCCGCAACGGGCTGGAGCTGATCTCCGCGCTGGTCACCCAGAACGTGGTGGGTGAGGCGAGCCGGATCGGCTTCGGCTCGGCACTGGCGACGATCATGTTGGTCGTCTCGCTGGTCTTCATCACCCTCTACCTGGCGACCGTGATGAGGGAGAACCGGCAATGAGCACCGACATCCCGGTCCGCCGCCGCACGCTCACCCCACTGCGGCTGCTGCTGCACGGCTTCCTCATCGTCGTCTCACTCGCCTGGCTCTTCCCGATCGCCTGGGCGGTGCTGACCTCACTGCGCTCGTACGAGTACACCGCCGCCAACGGCTACGTCTCGTTCGGCGGCTGGACCTTCGACAACTACGTCACCGCCTGGCGGACGGCGGAGTTCGGCAAGCACCTCCTCAACTCGGTGTACATCACCGTGCCGGCGGTGCTGCTGACGCTCTTCCTCGCCTCCTGCGTGGCGTTCGTCATCGCCCGGTTCAGCTGGAAGCTCAACCTCGTCCTGCTCGGGATCTTCACGGCGGCCAACCTGCTGCCCCAGCAGGCGCTGCTCATCCCCCTGTTCCGGGTGTTCACCGAGGTGCCGCTGCCGGAGTTCATGAGCGACTCGGAGCTGCTCTACGACAGCTACTGGGGCCTGATCCTGATCAACGTGGCCTTCCAGTGCGGTTTCTGCGTCTTCGTGCTCAGCAACTACATGAAGGCGCTGCCCCGCGACCTGTACGAGGCGGCGATGGTCGACGGGGCGAGCATCTGGCGGCAGTACTGGCAGGTCACCATGCCGCTGTGCCGGCCGGCCCTGGCCGCGCTGGCGACGCTGGAGGTGACCTGGATCTACAACGAGTTCTTCTGGGCCACCGTCCTGATGCGTACCGGGGACAAGTTCCCGGTGACCAGCTCGCTCAACAACCTGCGCGGTGAGTTCTTCACCGACAACAACCTGGTCTCGGCGGGCAGCGTGCTCGTCGCGATCCCCACCCTGGTGATCTTCTTTATGCTCCAGCGGCACTTCGTTCGGGGCCTGACCTTGGGAGCCTCAAAGGGATGACGATCCTGCACCTGCGCCGCGCGCGGACCAGCCTGGTGCTCGACGCGCGCGGCCCGGGGCTGCCCCGGGTCGTGCACTGGGGCGGCGACGTCGGCAACCTCGACGACGACGGCCTGCGCCACCTCGTCGACGCCACCGTGCCACCGGTGGTGCCGAGCAGCTTCGACGAGCCGACCGTGCTGTCCCTGCTGCCGGAACTCAGTGCCGGCTGGAGCGGCCGTCCCGGGCTCGCCGGACACCGCGACGGGCGGGACTGGTCCACCGCGTTCCGGCTGGACGGTCTCGACGTCGACCAGCCCGCCGACACTGCGGCGCTGGTGACCGTACGGGCGTCGGACCCGGCCGCCGGGCTGGCCCTGACCATCGAGATCGCCCTGGACCCGTACGGCCTGCTGACCATCCGGCACCGGTTGCGCAACGACGGCGACAGCGCGTACGAGCTGCGGGAGTTGACGCCGGTGCTGCCGGTGCCGGCGGTCGCCACCGAACTGCTCGACCTGACCGGGCGCTGGTGTCGGGAACGCTCCCCGCAGCGGCACCCGTGGCAGCAGGGCGCCTGGGTCCGCGAGGGCCGGCACGGACGTACCGGACACGACGCCACCCTGCTGCTGGTCGCCGGCACGGCCGGGTTCGGTTTCGGCCACGGCGAGGTCTGGGCGGTGCACACCGCCTGGAGCGGCGACCACGTCACGTTCGCCGAGCGCCGCCCGACCGGCGAGTCCACCCTCGGCGGTGGCGAGCTGCTGGCACCCGGTGAGGTCCGGCTCGGCCCCGGCGAGTCGTACGAGACTCCCCTGCTCTACGCCGTCTGGTCCGACGACGGGCTGGACGGGCTCAGCGACGTACTCCACTCCCACCTGCGGGCCCGGCCCGGCCACCCGCGTTCCCCCCGCCCGGTAACCCTCAACGTGTGGGAGGCCGTCTACTTCGACCACGACCTGGACCGGTTGCGGGCACTCGCCGACCGGGCCGCGCAGATCGGCGTGGAACGGTTCGTCCTCGACGACGGCTGGTTCCGCGGCCGGCGCGACGACACCGCCGGGCTCGGCGACTGGTACGTCGACGAGAGCGTCTGGCCGGACGGCCTGCAACCGCTCATCGACCACGTCACCGGCCGGGGCCTTCAGTTCGGTCTCTGGGTGGAGCCGGAGATGGTCAACCCCGACTCCGACCTGTTCCGCGCACACCCCGACTGGCTGCTCGCCGTACCGGGCCGGCTGCCACCGGCCTGGCGCAACCAGCAGGTGCTCGACCTGGGCCGCCCCGAGGCGTACGACCACCTGCTGGAACGGCTCGACGCCCTGCTCAGCGACCATCCCGGCATCAGCTACCTCAAGTGGGACCAGAACCGGGACCTCACCGAGGCCGGGCACCACGGCCGCCCCGGGGTGCACGGGCAGACCCTGGCGGTCTACCGCCTGTTCGACGAGCTGCGCCGGCGCCACCCGGGCGTGGAGATCGAGAGCTGCTCGTCCGGGGGCGCCCGGGTGGACCTGGCCATCCTGGCCCGCACCGACCGGGTCTGGGCCAGCGACTGCAACGACGCCCTGGAACGGCTCAGCATCCAACGCTGGACCGGGCTGCTGCTGCCACCGGAGCTGGTCGGCACGCACATCGGTCCGGAGCGCTCGCACACCACGAACCGCGTACACGACCTGGGTTTCCGGGCGGCCACCGCGTTGTTCGGCCACCACGGCATCGAGTGGGACATCGCGTCGATCAGCGCCGCCGAGCAGACCGAACTGGCCGCCTGGGTGGCGCTGCACAAGCGGCTGCGTCCGCTGCTGCACGCCGGGCGGGTGGTCCGGGTCGACCATCCGGACCCGGCCGTCTGGGCGCACGGCGTGGTCGCGGGCGACGCAACCCGAGCGGTGTACGCGGTGGCGCGGCTGGCCACGTCGGTGACGCAGACCCCGGGCGCGGTACGACTGCCCGGCCTCGACCCGGCCCGGCGTTACCGGGTACGGCCGGTGGCGGACGTGCCGGTGCCGGCGACCATCGACCGGTCCGCGCCGACCTGGCTGGCTGCCGGCGTCACGCTCACCGGGGCGGCGCTGGCCCGGCTGGGCGTGCAGCTGCCCGCCTTGCACCCGGAGCAGAGCCTGGTCCTGGAGGTCACCGCGATCGGCTGAGAATTTTTTCGGCCGGGGTCCGGGGTAGGTGTGCGGGCTGCCTTTGACGTTGATGCCGTAGACGAATCACCCACTACGCGCCCCCGTGAGGGCCTAGGCCGGGACGGATCCGATTCGTTTGCGGCATCAACTCCACAGGGGCCGGATGACACACGTCGGGCCTGCGCGGACGGTTCGCCGTGGTGCGGGTCGGCTTCGGGCGACGGCACTAGCCTGGGCACCGACGGTTTCACCGACCACGAAGGCCGAGGGGCGTATGGCGTACGTGCTGCTGGGGATCGCCATCGTCGCCGAGGTGCTGGCGACCAGCCTGATCAAGAGCACCGCCGGGTTCACCCGCCTCTGGCCGACGCTGGGATGCCTCACCGGCTACGCGTTGGCGTTCCTCCTGCTGGCCCAGGCCGTCAAGGAGATACCGGTCGGTGTCGCGTACGCCCTCTGGTCGGGTCTGGGCACCGCCGCGATCGTCGCGATCGGGGCGGTGTTCCTGGGCGAGTCGGTCGGGCTGGTGAAACTCACCGGCATCGCGTTGATCATTGCTGGGGTGGTCATCGTGAACCTGGTCGGAGAACACTGAACGACGGCAGGCGCTGGTGGCCGGGTGTGCCCGGCCACCAACCCGTCGTTCAGCTCGGGGTGCAGCTCACCTCCGGCTTGGTGTTGCTGCCGGTCCAGCCGCCGATGAAGCCGAAGCTGACACTGGCTCCGGCCGCGAGTCGGCCGTTGTAGTCCACGTTGCGCGCGGTCACCGCGGCTCCGCTGCTGGTCAGCGTCGCGTTCCAGGACTGGCTGACGCTCTGGCCGTTGGCGAAGGTCCACCGCGCGGTCCAGCCCGTGATGGCGCTGGCGCCGGCGGTCACCCGCACCTCACCCTGGAAGCCGCCCTGCCACTGGTTGACCACCGTGTACGCCGCCGTGCAGCCACCCGTGGGTGGAGGCGTGGTGGGTGGAGGCGTGGTGGGTGGAGGCGTCGTGGGCGGGGGCGTGGTGGGCGGCGGGGTGCCGCCGAAGACGCTGGCCTCCCGGGCGGTCTGCCGGATGCCGTTGGCGCCGTTGAAGAGCCGCTGACCCCAGGTGGTCAGGCTGGCCGGGTTGAAGGAGGTGGCCAGGTCGAGATACTCGACGCCGCCGCCGTTGCCGCTCCACGACCAGCCCAGCCAGCCGATCCCGTTGGCCTGGCTGTAGGCGAGGATGGTGTCCTCGTCCGGGTCGCCGTCGGAGTGGTTGAAACCGAACTCACCGACCACGATGGGCAGCCTCGCGGCACGGAAGCGGCCCAAATAATCGCTGATCTCCGCGGCGGTGTCGAACACCCCGTACATGTGGATGGAGAAGACCGTGTTGCGGGCCGGATCGGCGGCGAAGACCGAGGCGGCGTTGTCGCGCATCGTGAACGACCAATCCTGACCCCAGTTGGGCGCATCCACCATGATCGTGTGTGTCAGCCCGGCGGTGCGCAGCCGTTTGATCGCGGCGGAGTTGTCGGTGGTCCACGTACCGTAGTTCTGGTTGCCGTACGGCTCGTTGCCGATGTTGACGATGACGTACTTCTCCTGGCCGGCGAGGACGTCGGCCAGACTGATCCAGTAGTCGACCGCCCGGGCGAGGGTGATCGCGCCGCTCTGCTCGCCGTACCCCGTGGTGTCGTGCACCTCGAGCACGCAGATCAACCGGTTGGCCTTGCACAGCGAGATGACGTTCGCGACGTCGGCGTTGGTGTTGCGGGTCCACCGGTCGCCGCTGGAGAGCACCACCCGTACGGTGTTCGCGCCGAGCGCCTTCACGTCGGCGAACGAGCCGGTCTGCTGCGGATACCAGGTGTGCGCGTGGTTGACCCCGCGCATGATGAATTCGGTGCCGTTGGCGTCGTACAACCTGCCGTCGGCGACGGTGAAACCAGCCGCGGCGCGCGCCGGCTGGCCGAACGCCAGCACCGCGACGAGCAGCGCGAGCAGCGCCGCGCCAGCGGCGGAAAGACGAGTCTTCATGGCCTTCCTCAGGGAGGACCCCCGGTGCCCGACAGGGGTGGGACGTGACAGGGGAAGGACGGCTGCAGCCCGGCAGCCGCCACCCGGCTCCCGATGGCGCAGGCATCAGCGTAGGACGATGGATTGATCGGCGCAACCGGTTCAGTGGCTGCACGGGGGCCGCAGACAGCCGTGACGGCCCACGCGAACGCGGGCCGTCACGGGGCGGTCATCCCCACCACAGGATGTGCGCCACAACCGGGTCTTAACCGGTTAAGAGCGACGGTAGGCAGGTCGCCGTCATCCGTCAAGCACCGCCGGCCGCGAACCGGACGGGAGGGTTGACGGCGGCCAGCCTGGGTATCTCGGGAACGATCCGTCGGTGGAAGGGAAACCAGGATGGTCAGCGTCGGCTACACCCTGATGTGCGAACAGGCCGGTCCCAAGCAGTTGGTCGACCACGCGGTCCGGGCCGAGGCGGCCGGCTTCGACCAGCTGGTGATGTCCGACCACTACTACCCCTGGCTGGACTCCCAGGGCCACTCCCCGTACGCCTGGTCGGTGCTCGGCGCGGTCGCGCACGCCACCTCCGGCGCCGAGCTGATGTCGTTCGTGACCTGCCCGATCCGCCGCTACCACCCGGCCGTGGTCGCGCAGAAGGCCAGCACGGTCGGGGCGCTCTCCGACGGCCGCTTCACCCTCGGCCTCGGCGCGGGTGAGAACCTCAACGAGCACGTCGTCGGCGGCTGGCCGCACGTGCAGCAGCGGCACGAGATGTTCGAGGAGGCGTTGCAGATCATCCGGCCGCTGCTCAACGGCGAGACGTTGACCTTCTCCGGCAACCACTTCGACGTGCCCGACGCCTACGTCTGGGACCGCCCCGAGCGGCCGGTGCCGATGGCCGTCGCGGCTTCCGGTCGGCAGTCCGCGACGCTGGCCGCCGAGTACGGCAACGGCATCATCTCCACCGAGCCCGACCGACGCATCATCGAGATGTACGACGACGCCGGTGGCGCTGGTCAACCCCGCTACGGCCAGGTGGCCATCTGCTACGGCCCGGACGAGGCGGAGTGCCGCAAGATCGTGCACGACCAGTTCCGCTGGTTCGGGCTGGGCTGGAAGGTCAACGCCGACCTGCCCGGCCCGGAGTCCTTTGCCGCCGCCACCCAGTTCGTTCGCGAGGACGACGTCGCCGAGGGCATCCCCTGCGGCCCGGACGTGGACGCGCACGTCGAGGCGTTCCGCAGGTTCGTCGACGCCGGCTTCACCCACGTGGCGATCGTCCAGGTCGGTGGGGAGACCCAGCCGATGTTCCTGGACTGGGCGCAGGAGCAACTGCTGCCCCGGCTGCGGCAACTGTGAACGCACTCACGGACAGGTGAACGTCATGCGCTTCGGCAACACGGAGATCCGCCCGCTCGGCGGTGGCCTCGGCTGCCTCCTGATGATCCTCTTCTCGATCGTGGCCTCGGTCGTGCTCACCGTCCTGCTCAACCTCGTGCTCTGAGCCGGGGTCAGCGGGCGGTCAGATCCAGCTCGGTGAGCAACGGATAGTGGTCGGAGGCCGTGTCCGCCGCTCCGCCACGGATCACCCGGCAGTCGCGGACCCGCTGCGCCACCGCGGGGGTGGCGAGCAGATAGTCCAGCCGCATCCCGGCGAACTCGGCCCCGCCGAACCGGGTGGGCACGGTGAGTCCGTCGGCCTCCGGTGCTCCGCTGTTGGACGACGGCCAGAGGTCGACCAGGCCGGCGGCGAGCAACCGGGCGATCGCGCGGGTGTCCACGCCGCCACCGGCCCGGCGCAGGTGCCGCCGCCGGTAGAGGGTGGGCAGCCCGGCCAGCCGCTCGGTGTGGTCGACGGTCGGGTCGAGCGAGTTGAGGTCACCGGCGACCAGCGTCAGCGCCCCGGGCGCGCGTCGCACCGCGGCGGCCAGCCAGTCGACCTCCATCCGCCGCCGACCCCCGGAGTACGGGTAGAGGTGGGTGCCGAGCACGGTGAGCGGGCCGTCCGAGGTGTCCACCACGACCCGGGCGGCGGCGTGGTGGAACGGCCGGCGCAGCGACCCCGCCTCGATGACCTGGTACGGCGGTCGGACCAGCACCGCCACCGGCTGCCCGAAGCAGGACCGGGCCAGGTGGGGGCTCATCCCCACCCGGCCCGCCACCTCGGCCATCAGCCCGCCGCGGTCGAAGCCGCGCAGCTCCTGCAGGGCCAGCACGTCCGGCGCCTGCTCGGCGACGACCTCGACCACCTGATCCAGCCGCTCCGAGCCGCCACGGTCGCGGCCGCCGGTACGGATGTTCCAGGTCATCACCCGCAGCACGGTGCGTCGCTCAGTCGGCCCGGCCGGCCCGCGCCAGCTCGTCGTCGAGGGTGTCCACGTCCTCCGACTCGATGGCCGGCTGGTTGCCCTCCTTGAGGTCGGCGTTCGGACGGATGATCAGGTAGAGCAGACCGATCCACAGCGCGGAGAGCAGGATCGCGCCCATGAAGTCCGTCGGGTGGTGCATCCCCCGGTACATGCGGGACGTGGCGACACCGACCGGCATGATCACGGCCAGCGCCACGAAGATCCAACGCCACCACCGGTCGGTACGCGGGAACACGATGAGGGTGATCGCCAGCCAGACGCAGATCGTCGCCGCGATGTGCCCGGACGGGAACGACGAGGTGGGCATCTGCCCGTCCAGGTTCTCCACCGGCGGGCGCGGCCGGTCGACCGCCCGCGCCGAGACGAGGAAGAGGGTCAGCTCACCGACCATCGCCAGCGCCACGAACAGCACCGGCCGCCAGCGCCGCCACACCGCCAGCACCAGCGGGCAGAACACCAGCGAGATGATCAGGATGGCGTGGGTGTCGCCGAACTTGCTCCACCACCAGCTCACCTCGGTCAGCACCTCGGTGTGCCGCTCGGCGAACCAGCGCGGCACCTCCGTGTCGAGGGTGGCGAAGAAGGTGCCCTTGGCGTGGTAGCTGACGTACATGCCGAAGCCGTACAGCGCACCGAACACGAGAACCCAGCCGACCAGCAGCTCGGCCACCGCCGAGCGGGGGTGGGCCAGCACGTGTTCCTCGGCCGGGGCGGGGGCGATGTCGTACCCTGCCTCCGGCTCCAGGCCCTCGCTCAGCGGCGGCACCGGCCGACCCCGCTCGCGCCGCCACAGCCGGAAGGCGTACGCGGTGACGCCCAGCCAGGCCGCGCCGAGCAGCCAACCGGCGAGCACGTCGGAGATGAAGTGCACGCCCAGCGCGATCCGGGTCAGGCCGATCAGCGCCACCAGCACGCCGACGCCGACGATCGCCGGCTTTCGCCAGCGTGGTGCCATCGCCGGGAGGAACACCAGCAGCAGCGCCCCGTACGCGACGAACGAGCCGAGCGCGTGCCCGCTGGGGAAGCTGTTGCCGGGCGCGCTGGCGATCGGCACGTCCACGACCGGGCGGAGCCGGCCGACCAGCGTCTTGAGCGACGGGTCGAGGATCAGCCCACCGACCCCGGTGATGATCAGGTAGACGGCCAGTCGGGGCTGCCGCCGGATCAGCAGCCCGACGACGGCGATGGTGACCAGCCAGATGAGGATCGGCCGGCCGCCCAGATCGGTCACCGCCTGGAGCACGGTGACGAGTGCGTGGTGCGGGGCGACGAGCCCGTTGAACCATTCGGCGACCGCGTGGTCGGCGTCCTGCAGCGGGCTCCACCGCACCCGGACGAGCAGCAACAGCAGCCCGAAGGCCACCCCGGCGCCGGTGACGGCCACCAGACCAGCGATGCTCCGTTCGGCGAAATGACCGATCGGACGCCGCGCCACCTCTTTGACCGCGGTCACCCCGCACCTCCCTTGTCGGCTCTGGCGAGGCGCAGTACCCGATCCGCGTCGCGCGTACACGCGACACGCCGCTACAGCGCGGTCATGTCCCCGGTGTCGAGCAGTTCGACGCGGTCGGCGTCGGGCTCCCACAGGTCCGGTTGGGCGGGCTCCTGCACGCCGATGCGCAGCGCCTCCAGCTGGGCGGCGAAGGCCAGCCCACCGAAGAGGGCCATGCCGGTCAGGTTGGCCCAGAGCAGCAGCGCCATCATGCCGGTCAGCGCGCCGTAGGTCTGCCCGAAGCCGTCGCTGAACCGCACGTACGCGGCGAGCAGGAGGCTGGCCAGCCACCACAGGACGGTGGCGATGCCCGCGCCGAACAGCAGCCAGGACAGGCCGGGTTGCCGGCGGCGGGGCGCGTGCCGGAACAGCACGGCCACGGCGAGCACGGTCAGCCCGAGGCTCAGCGGGAGGCGGATCACGTCCCAGACGCCGTGGGCGACGTCGCCCCACTCGTAGTGCTTGTGCACCGAGTCGCCCATCGCGCCGCCGCCGACGAGGATGAGGAAGCCGGCGAGCGCGGGCAGGCCGGCGGTGACGGCCAGCACGGCGGCACGCAGGTACTTCCACAAGGCGGGGCGGTCGCGTTCGACGCCGTAGATGCGGTTGGCGCCCCGCTCGATCTGGGCCATCGTGGTGGTCAGCGCGACCAGGCCGGTGAGCAGACCGAGGGTGAGTGCCAGCTCCCCCGCGTCCTCGACGCGTTCGCCCTCGCCGAGCAGCTCGGCGACGACCTGCGCGCTCTGGCCGGGGGTGAGCGCCAGCACGGTGTCGGCGACCACCTGGCCGCCCTCCTCGACACCCAGCTCGCTGATCAGGCCGGTGAGGGCGATCAGGAACGGCACCACGGCGAGGCAGAGTTGCAGCGCGAACGCCCGGGCGTGGCTGAAGCCGTCGCCGTAGCGGAACCGGATGAAGGCGTCGCGCAGCAGGGGCCAGCCGCCCTGCCGGCGCAGTGTGTGCCAGGCGTCGTCGGCGGACAGCTCGGCGTCGGCCATCAGCCGGGTCTCCGGCACGATGCGGGTGCTACTCACGGCGCGCTTCCTCGATCAGCTGCTCGCCCCGCTCCCCGGCGCCCTGCGCGTCGACGGCCAGGTCGGGGGCGCCCTCGGGCTGGGGGACGCACAGCCACAGCGCCTGCGGTCGGATGTCCGCCCGCAGCTGCCGGCCCGGGGAGATGAGGTCACCGTCGAGCTCCCGCGGCTGATCCCGGTTGCTGGTGACGACCACCTTTCGGCCGCGGAACACCTCCATCTTCGGCACCTGGCCGCTGCGGCGGACCAACGCCCAGCCGAGCGCGAGCCAGTGCCGCAGGTTGCGCGGGGTGAGCACCGCGACGTCGAGCCAGCCGTCGTCCGGCTCGGCCTCGGTCAGCAGGGTCACGCCGCCCTGGAGGCGGCCCACGTTGGCGATCAGGACGGAGCGGGCGCGGCGGCGCACCGGTGGCCGGTCGTCGATGCGGATCTGCACCCGCATCGGCCGGTCGCGTAGGTGCCGGGCGGCGCCCACCACGTACGCGGGCCAGCCGATACGGGCCTTGGTGGTCTCGTTGGTGGCCTCGAGCATCTGGGCGTCGAAGCCCATGCCGGCCATGACGGTGAAGTAATTGTGCTCGACGGCGCCGACGTCGAGCAGCCGCCGCCCTCGCTCGATGGCGACCTGCAGGCCGGCGGCCAGGTCGGTGGAGAGCCCCAGGTTGGCGGCGAGCAGGTTGCCGGTACCCTGTGGCAGCACGGCGAGGGCCACGTCGGTGCCGACCAGCCCGCTGACGCAGGACATCACGGTGCCGTCCCCGCCGCAGGCGAAGACCAGGTCGACGCCGTCCTTGACGGCCTGCTCGGTCTGGCCGCGGCCCGGGTCCTCGGCGGTCGTCTCGTACCACTGCGGCGCCGGCCAGCCGGCCGCCGTCAGGGCGCCGTCGACGGTGCGTCGCAGCTCGTCGAGATCGTCGACCTTCACCGGGTTGACCACCACGGCGGAGCGCAGCCCACCGTCGCCGCCGGCGGGCCGTCTGTCCTGTCCAGCATCCACGGCGCCAGTGTGCAGCACCCGGCCGGCTTCAGCGACCCGATGACCGGCCGGCGTCGGAAGTGCCACAGACAGGTTTCAACGCGTGGGCGCCCGTCACGCGGCGGTCCGCAGCGCGGTCTCCACCCGTCGGCGCAGATCGTCGAGGTCGACACCGGACTCGGTGAGCACCTGCGCGCCCAGCCCGTTGCCCTCGCGGAGCACGCCCAGCAGGATGTGCTCGGTGCCGATGTGCTTGTGACGCAGGCGCAACGCCTCCCGCAGGGACAGCTCCAGGGCCTTCTTGGACCGGGGTGAGAAGGGGCCGCCGAGGTACCGCTTGCGACCCCAGCGGCGGCGCGGCGCCGGCACGGCCTCGCGGAGCGCGTCCGGGCCGAAGGACTGTTCGATGCGGGCCACGATCGCGGCCAGGTCGATGCCGATCTCCCGCAGGGCGGCCGCGTCCGCGTCGCCGAGGCCGGCGCCACCGCTGGCGGTGTGCCGGCGGACCCGCTCGCGCAGGTCGTCGGCGCGCACCCCGGCGTCGCTCAGCACGCGGCTGGCCAGGCCGGCCTCGTCGTCGAGCAGGGCGAGCAGCAGGTGCTCGGTGCCGACGGGGCGTTGCCCCTCGACCCGCGCCTCCTCCAGTGCCCGCCGCACCACGCCACGCGCCCGGTCGGTGAATCGTTCGAACATCACGCCTCCCAGGATGAGTTGACCGCCGGTCGCCCGGCGTGCTTCTTGTGCACTGCCTGCCGACTGACTTCGAGCACGTCGGCGATCTCCTGCCAGGACCAGCCCTGTCGGCGGGCGTTGTCCACCTGGACGACCTCGAGCCGCTCGAGCAGCCGGCGCAGCGCGCGGACGGCGCGCAGCCCGACCCGGGGGTCGGTGCTGCCGGCTGCCGCCGCGAGTTCCGTTGCCTGACTCATGCCGTCAACATACGTTGACAGCGGCGCTCTGTCAACCTTTGTTGACGACAGCCCGGGGCTTGACAACCTGACAAACAATGCAATTATTGTCAGCATGTCGCACGACCGGCTGGACCTGATCCTCGCCGCCGCCTACGAGTGCTTCACCCGGCACGGCGTACGCCGGACCACCATGGACGACATCGCGGCCACCGCGGGCATGTCGCGCCCGGCCGTCTACCAGTACGTCCGCAACAAGGACGACGCCTACCGGCGGCTCGCCGAACGGATCTTCACCAGCTCGATCGCCGAGGCGCGCACCGCCGCCACCGACCCCGGCGCGTCGACCGAACAGCGCCTGCACGCGGTGCTCGACGCCAAACTGGAGCTGACCCTGAGGCTGCACCGGGAAAGCCGGCACGCCGCCGAACTGCTCGACGCCAGCACCAAGCTCAGCGGCGACCTAGTCGAGGCGTACACCCGGGAGTTGACCGACCTGGTGACCGGCGCCCTCGCCGACGCCGCCGGGCCACGGGCCCGCGTCGTCGCCGAGGTGCTGGTCGCGCTCACCCGCGGCCTGGAAGCCGACCTCACCGACCCTGACCTGCCCCGGCAGCGGCTGCGCGACGGCGTCGCGCTGATCGTCGCCGGGCTGCCCATCGCACCGGGAGACCCATCATGACCACAGTCCTCATCACCGGCACCTCCTCCGGCATCGGCCGGGCCACCGCGCGTCGGCTGGCTCGGCGCCCGGAGCTGACCGTCTACGCCACGGCCCGCAAGGTGGAGGCGATCGCCGACCTGGCCGAGGCCGGCGCCCGACTGCTCCCGCTCGACGTCACCGACGAGACGTCGATGCGCGCCGCCGTCACCGCGATCGAGGCCGAGCACGGTCAGGTCGACGTGCTGATCAACAACGCCGGCTACGGCGAGTACGGCCCGATCGAGGAGGCACCGATGGACCGGGTGCGGGCACAGTTCGAGACCAACGTCTTCGGCCTCAGCCGTCTCACCCAGTTGGTGCTGCCCGGGATGCGCCGGGCCGGTCGCGGCCGGATCGTCAACGTCAGCTCGATGGGCGGGCGGCTGGTCTTCCCCGGCGGCGGCTACTACCACGCCAGCAAGTACGCCGTGGAGGCCATCTCCGACGCCCTGCGGCAGGAGGTGCGCCCCTTCGGCATCGGCGTGGCGATCGTGGAGCCGGGGCTGATCCGTACCGGCTTCGGCGCGGTGGCCGCCGAATCGCTCGGCGCGGACACCGCGGCCTCCGGGCCGTACCGGTCGATGGTCGCCGCCGTGGACCGGGTGATGGCGTCGTCGTACGACAACCGGCTGCTGGCCGCCACCCCGGACACGGTGGCCCGGGTGATCGAGCGGGCGGTGACCGCCCGTCGTCCGCGCACCCGCTACGTGGTGACCGCCGCGGCGCGGGCGATGGTGCACACCCGGCGACTCTTCGGCGCCCGGCTCTTCGACGCGGTCAACCGGCTCCAGTTCCGCTGACCCCTCGCCGTCGACGGCGGCGCGGCCTGATCCGGCCCGCCGCCGCGACCACGCGACTACCCTCGGTCAGGGACAGCGCGGTCGTGCCGGGCGCGACGCCCGGGAGGTGATATCGGATGGCGGCATCCGCCGACGCGGAGGTGCTGGTCGGCCTCGGCTCGGACCGCGACCTCCCGGTCGTCGAGCAGGCCGCACGGGAGGCCGCCGGGCAGGGCCGCCCGCTGCACCTGCTGCACACCTTCGACTGGCACGCCGCCTTCGCCGCGGACACCGTCGCCGCACCCCGGGACGCGGCCGAGCAGCTGATCACCCAGGCCGCCCAGCTCGCCCACCAGACCGAACCGGGGCTCACCGTCCGCGGCGAGATCGTCGAGGGCGCGATGCTGCCCACCCTCATCCGCCGCTCGGAGTCGGCCTACCTGTTGGCGGTCGGCGACAGCGGTATGGCCGGCAGCGGCCAGTGCGTCCCGGCCGAGACACCGGCCGTGCAGTTGGCCGCCCGCGCCGGATGCCCGCTGCTGGTGGTCCGCAGCGAGCCGCCGCCGCAGGGGCCGGTGCTGGTCGGCGTGGACGGCTCCCCCAGCTCACACCTCGCCCTGCGGTGGGCGGTGGACTGCGCGTCCCGACGCGACGCCCGCCTGCTGGCGCTGCGGGTGGTGGAGAGCGACGAGGACACCGACGCGGTCACCGAGCAGCTCGGCGAGGCCCTGGCACACCATGTCGGCCAGCAGACCAGGGTGCCCTCCGAGTGTCGCGCCGTACGCGGCGACCCCGGTCAGGTGCTCGTCGACACGTCACGCTCGGCGCAGGTGGCACTGGTCGCCGCCCGCGGCGACGAACCGGGCCGGGCCATGCTCGGCTCGGTCGCCCAGTCCCTGCTCTACCACTCACCGGCCCCGGTGATCATCGTCCGCGGCCTGGCCGAGATGCCGCTGACCGGGCCCGACGCCCGCCCGGGGCGGGACCAACGGCCCTGACCCCGGGGCACCGCCAGCGGCGAGGCTGGACGCCGGACGCCCCCTACCCGCGAGAGGCAGCATCATGGACACCGCTCTCGACGTGCACCGCGCACTCACCGATGACGAGCTGCGCCGGCTGGACGCCTACTGGCGCGCCGCGAACTATCTCACCGTCGGGCAGATCTACCTGCTGGACAACCCCCTGCTGCGCGAGCCGCTGACCGCCGACGACATCAAGCCGCGGCTGCTCGGGCACTGGGGCACCAGCCCCGGGCTCAACCTGATCTACGCCCACCTCAACCGGGTGATCGTCGCGCGGGACCTGAACGCCATGCTGGTCACCGGCCCCGGGCACGGCGGCCCGGCCATCGTGGCGAACACCTGGCTGGAGGGCACCTGGTCGGAGCGCTACCACGACGTGGCGCGCGACGAGGCCGGGATGGCCCGGCTGTTCCGGCAGTTCTCGTTCCCCGGCGGCATCCCCAGCCACGTCGCGGCGGACGTGCCGGGTTCGATCCACGAGGGCGGTGAGCTGGGGTACGCGTTGAGCCACGCGTACGGCGCCGCGTTCGACCACCCGGACCTGGTGGTGGCCTGTGTGATCGGCGACGGCGAGGCGGAGACCGGCCCGCTGGCCGGCAGTTGGCTGTCCGACGTGTTCCTCAACCCGGCCCGCGACGGCGCGGTGCTGCCCATCCTGCACCTCAACGGCTACAAGATCGCGAACCCGACGGTGCTGTCCCGAATCCCCGAGACGGACCTGCTCGAGCTGATGCGCGGCTCGGGCTACCAGCCGTACGTGGTGGCCGGCGACGATCCGGCCCAGGTGCACCGCACGCTCGCCGCGACGATGGACCGGGCCATGGACGAGATCGCCGAGATCCAGCGTCGGGCACGCTCCGGCGGCGTCGTCGACCGGCCCCGCTGGCCGATGATCATCTTGCGGACGCCGAAGGGCTGGACCGGCCCGAGCGAGGTGGACGGCACCCAGGTGGAGGGCACCTACCGCGCCCACCAGGTGCCGCTGTCCGGGGTCCGCGACAACCCGGCACACCTGGCCGAACTGGAGCAGTGGCTGCGCAGCTACCGCCCGGAGGAACTGTTCGACGCCACCGGCGCGCCAGTCGACGAGCTGCGGACCCTGCCACCGCGCGGCGACCGGCGGATGAGCGCCAACCCGGTCACCAACGGCGGAGTGGTGCTGCGCGACCTGACCCTGCCCGACTTCCGCGACTACCGCGTGGACGTCCCCGAGCCGGGCCAACCGATGGCCGGGGCGACCGGGGTGCTGGGCCCGTGGATCCGCGACGTCATCGCCGCCAACCCGCAGACGTTCCGGCTGTTCGGGCCCGACGAGGTCGCCTCCAACCGGTTGGGCGCCGCCTTCGAGGTGACCGACCGGGCCTGGGTGGCCGCCACGGTGCCCGGCGACGACCACCTGTCCCCCGACGGCCGGGTGATGGAGGTGCTCTCCGAGCACCTGTGCCAGGGATGGCTGGAGGGCTACCTGCTGACCGGCCGGCACGGCGTGTTCACCAGCTACGAGGCGTTCATCCACATCGTCGACTCGATGGTCAACCAGCACGCCAAGTGGCTGAAGGTGACCCGGTCCATCCCGTGGCGGCAGCCGATCGCCTCGCTGAACTACCTGCTGTCCAGCCACGTCTGGCGCCAGGACCACAACGGTTTCTCCCACCAGGACCCCGGCTTCATCGACCACGTGGTCAACAAGAAGGCCGAGGTGGTCCGGGTCTACCTGCCGCCGGACGCGAACACCCTGCTCGCCACGATGGACCACTGCCTGCGCAGCCGGCACTACATCAACGTGGTGGTCGCCGGGAAGCAGCCGTCGCCGAACTGGCTGACGATGGACGAGGCCATCCAGCACACCCGGCGCGGCCTGGGCATCTGGGAGTGGGCCAGCAGCGACGCGGGCACCGAGCCGGACGTCGTGCTCGCCTGCTGCGGTGACGTGCCCACCCTGGAGACCCTCGCCGCCGTGGAACTGCTGCGCCAGCACCTCCCGGAGCTGAAGGTGCGGCTGGTCAACGTGGTCGACCTGATGCGGCTCCAGCCGGACACCGAGCACCCGCACGGCCTCACCGACAACGAGTTCGACACGATCTTCACCGACGACCGGCCGGTCATCTTCGCCTACCACGGGTACCCGTGGCTGATCCACCGGCTCACCTACCGCCGTACCAACCACGAGAACCTGCACGTGCGCGGCTACAAGGAGGAGGGCACCACCACCACCCCGTTCGACATGGTGATGCTCAACGACCTGGACCGCTTCCACCTGGTCATCGACGTCATCGACCGGGTGCCCGGGCTGGCCGCTCGCGCCGCGCACCTGCGCCAGCAGATGGTCGACGCCCGGCAGGCGGCCCGCGACTACACCCGCCGGTACGGCGAGGACGACCCCCGGGTCGCGGAGTGGCGCTGGATCCGCGAAACCGACCCGACGAACCCCTGAGGAGGACGACGTGCGGGACGCGGACATCCTGGTCGGCTACGACGGCTCCACCGACGCGTCGACGGCCCTGAACTGGGCGCTGGAGGAGGCCCGGCACAGCGGCCAGCCGGTGCGACTGGCGTACGTCTTCGAATGGCTGACCGTCGCCGGCTGGGTCGGCCCGGGCGTGGTGCCGGGCGTCTGGCCGGACGACACCGCCCGACGGCAGGTCGAGGACCTGGTCCGCAAGGCCGCCGGGGACGCCGCAGCCGCGAATCCTGGCCTGACGGTCACCGGCGAGGTCTACGACGGGCCGCCGGCCCTGGTGTTGCAGGAACGCTCGGCCGAGGCCGGGATGCTGGTGCTCGGCAGCCGGGGCCACGGCGGGTTCGGCGGCCTGCTGGCCGGGTCGACGGCCGTGGCGGTCGCCGCGCAGGCCCACTGTCCGGTCGTGGTAGTCCGCGACGGGGCGGTCGCCGCGACGACCGACGCGCCGCCCAGCCCGGTGACGGTCGGTGTGGACGGCTCGGAGCCGTCGCTGGTGGCGCTCGGCTTCGCGGCGGAACGGGCGGCGCAGCGGCAGGTGCCGCTGCGCGTCCTGCACGCCTGGACGCCGGGCCCCAACGCTGAGGCCGGGGTGCCCGATGAGCGGGCCTCGGTGGAGGAGGCGCTGGAGCCGTGGCGGCGCACGTTCACGGAGCTGAGCATCAGCGTCGACCTGGTGGCGGGCAGCCCGGCCGCGATGCTGATCGAGGCGAGCCGCGCCGCGCGGCTGGTGGTGGTCGGCACCCGGGGCCGGGGTGGGTTGGCCGGCATGCTGCTCGGCTCGGTCAGCCAACAACTGATCCAGCACGCCCACTGCCCGATCGCGGTGGTCCGGGAACGCTGACGCCGGCCGCACCCTCGGGCGGGTGCGGCCGGGCGGGAGTCACGGCCGCTCGGGCACCGGGTCGGACGGGTCGAGGGAGAAGAACTCCTCCTCTTCCTGCGCCAGGTGCAGGCGGACCACGGCGTCCAGGCCGTAGAGGGTGGACAGCAGGTCGGGGACCTGATCCGGGCGCAGCCGCCCGTCGTCGGTCTGCGCGAGTTGGACGCCGAGCAGGTCGACCTGGCGGCGGATCTCCACGTGCGCCCGGCTCATCGTCGCGGTCGCCTCGCCGCCGCCCAACGGGTCGGCCAACGCGGGATAGAGCTGCCGTTCCTCGCCGGCCTCGTGCGGCAGCACCTGCTCGGTCAGCCGGCGGTGGGTCTCCCGCAGCGCCGGCAGGCACCGCGCCGAACCCGCGTCGGTGGCGACCAGGTCGGCGGTGTCGCGCAGCCCGGCCAGCACGTCGCGGACCGCCTGGTGTTCTCCGGCGAACCGGGCGAGCAGCGCCCGCGTGTGCGGCGAGACGTCCCGGCGACTCAACCCGCCGCCGAGGGCCCGCAACGCGTTGAGGATGACCAGCACGTCGATGCCCTCCTGCAGGAACGCGCCGACCACCGGCGGCAGCAGGCCGGCTGCCGCCGCGAGCATCGCCAGCACCGCCAACCCCATCCCGACGGTGGCGCTCTGCACCGCGATGCGACGGGCGTACCGGGCGATCTCCACGGCGTCGGCGAGCCGGTCCAGCCGGTCGACGGTCAGCACGGCGTCGGCCACGTCCGCCGACGCGGTCGCACCGGTCGCGCCCATCGCCACACCCACGTGCGCCTCGGCCAACGCCGGCGCGTCGTTCACCCCGTCGCCGACCATCACGGTGACCGCCCGCTCGGCCTCCGCCCGGACCCGGGCCACCTTCTCCCCCGGCGTGCAGCGGGCGAGGACGTCGTCGACGCCGACCGCCGCGGCGACCTGCGCGGCGGTGGCCGGACGGTCCCCGGTGACCAGCACGATCCGGCGCAGCCCCGCCGCGCGCAGCCGACGCACCGTCCGGCGGGCGTCGGGGCGTACCGGATCCTCCAGCAGGATCGCGCCGAGCGGCCCGGAATCGTCGCTGACCCACACCGCCGACCAGCCGGCCAGCTCGGTGCGGGCGCGCGCCCGGTCCGCCCACGCCGGCAACTCGCCGGCGAACTGCCCGACCCGGACCAGCCGCCCGTCGACGCGGCCGCTGACCCCCCGGCCCGGCTCCTCGGTCACGTCGGCCGGCTCGGTCAGCGCCAGCCCTCGCTCGCGGGCCTGCCGGACCAGCGCGGCGGCCAGCACATGCGGGGAGAGCTGTTCCACCGACGCCGCCAACCGCAGCACCTCGTCCCGGTCGCCCCCCGGGGCGACGACCGTCTCGGCGGCACGCGGGTGGCCGGCGGTGAGCGTGCCGGTCTTGTCCACCAGCAGGGTGCGGGCCCGGCCGAGCAGCTCCAGCGAGCCACCGTCGCGGACCAGCACCCCACGCCGGGCCACCCGGGACAGCCCGGAGACGATGGCGATCGGGGTAGCCAGCAGCAGCGGGCAGGGGGTGGCGACCACCAGCACCGCCACCGCCCGGACCACGTCACCGGAGAGCAGCCACGCCAGGCCGGCCAGGACCAGGGTGAACGGTACGAACGCGGCGGCGTACCGGTCGGCCAGCCGGACCATCGGCGCCTTGCGGGCGGTCGCCTCCTCGGCCAGTCGCACGATCCCGGCGTACGTGCTCTGCGCCGCGCTCGTCGTCGCCCGCATCCCGAACCCGGCGCCGGCGTTGACCACGCCGCTGGCCACCGACTCCCCGGCCGCCCGCTGGACCAGGCGCGACTCCCCGGTCACCACCGACTCGTCCAGGGTGACCGCGACGTCGACGGTCCCGTCGACCGGCACCACGTCACCCGGCCCGACCAGTAACCGGTCCGCCACCGCCACCTGATCCAGCGGCACCACCTCGATCGCGCCGTCGCGTCCACGCCGACGGGCGGTACGTGGGGCACGCGCCAGCAGCGCCCGCAGGTCACGGGTCGCGCGACGCTGCGCGTACGACTCCAGGGACCGCCCGGTCGCCAGCATCACCGCGATCACCGCCCCGGCCAGGTACTCCCCGACCCCGAGCGCGCCGGCCAGGGCCAGCACGGCGATCACGTCCACGCCGAAGTGCCGGTGCCACAACGCCCGCAGCATCGACCAGGCGGCGGGCAGCAGCGCGGCCACCGTGACGGCCGCCCAGATCAGGTCGGCCGCGCCCGGTCGACCAGCGATCCGCAGGGCCGCGCCGACCAGCACCGCGACGCCGAGCCCGAGCAGTGGCGTCCACGCCCACCACCGCCGGACGCGGCTGCGGACCGGCCGCTCCGGTACGCACTCGGTCGGCTCGGCCCTCACCTGCGCATCGTCGCAGCCCATTGCCGTCTCCGGCCGGACACCGGCCGATTCGCCACCGGGCCGACCCGGCCGACGGGCGTAACGACCCGACGGGGTCGGGACCTGCGGCCCCTGTGCGACGGCACCGGATGCCACACGATGGTGCGGCAAGCCACGCGCGGCACCGCACCCGTGAGGCACGATGGGCAGAGACGGAAAGGTCGTGACCATGAGTCAGGAGAGCCAGCTGACCACCGCGCTGGCGGAGGCCGCCGCCACCGCCGGCCACGCGCCCTCGGTGCACAACACGCAGCCGTGGCGTTGGCGGGTGCTGCCCGACGCGCTGGAGCTGCGCACCGTCGCCGACCGGCAGCTCGCCGCCACCGATCCGGAGGGCCGGCTGCTCGCGATCAGCTGCGGCGCCGCCCTGCACCACGCCCGCCTGGCGCTGGCCGCGCAGGGATGGCGCGCCGTGGTGGAACGACTACCCGACCCGGGCGACCGCGAGTTGCTGGCCCGGCTGACCGACCTGAGCCGCGCCGACGCCGACCCGGACGCCATGCACATGGTGCAGTGCATGCAGGTCCGGCACACCGACCGGCGGCCGGTCAGCGACGAGCCGGTGCCGACCGCCGCGATCGAGCAGATCACCCGGGCGGTCACCGGCGAGGGTGGCCGCCTGCAGATCCTCGACCGTGACCAGGTGCTGGAGCTGGCCGCCACGGCCGGGCACGCCGACACGGTCGAGGCCGAGGATCCGGAGCTGCGCGCCGAACTGGCGTACTGGACGGGCCGGGCCGGCGCGGGCACCGGGCTGCCGGCGGAGGTGCTGCCCGAGCAGCCACCGCAGACCACCGTGCCGGCCCGCGACTTCGGCCGCCCCGGCAGCCTGCCGGTCGGTCCCGGTCACGACCGCGCGGCCGTGTACGCGCTGCTGCACGGCGACGAGGACGAACCGGACAGCTGGCTGCGTGCCGGTGAGGCGCTCTCCGCCGGCTGGTTGACCGCCACCCGGCTCGGTGTGTCGGTGGTGCCGCTCAGCGCCGTGGTGGAGGTGCCGGGCACCCGGGAGATCCTGCGTCAGCTGCTCGCGGGGCTCGGCTTCCCGTACCTGGTGCTGCGGTTGGGGATCGCGGACCCGGCGCATGCCGGCCCGCCGCACACCCCGCGGCTCGCCACCGAGCAGGTGGTCGACACCTCCGCGGTCCGCGGCGAGTGACGGGTCCGGCCAGGAGTTGCACCGGCGCTACCATCGCCCCGTGACGAGCAGCGTCCCGCACCCCCGTCCGGAATCGCCGGTGACCCCGTCACTCGGGCTGAGCCCCCTGTCCCGGGTCCGCCTCGACGAGCTGCTCCAGGAGATGCTGGTCCGCGTCGGCGAGGTGGTCACCAGTCGGGAGCGGCTGCGCGCCCTGCTGGACGCGGTGGTCGGCATCGGCACCAACCTGGATCTGCGCACCACCCTGCAACGCATCGTGCAGGCGGCCTGCGAGCTGGTCGGCGCCCAGTACGGGGCGCTGGGCGTGGTCGGTCCGGACCGGCTGCTGCACGACTTCATCGTGCACGGCATCACGCCCGAGCAGCACGCGCGGATCGGCGACCTGCCGCACGGGCGGGGCGTGCTCGGCCTGCTCATCGACGACCCCCGGCCGCTGCGCATGCCGGACATCACCCAGCACCCCCGCTCGTACGGGTTCCCGGCCCACCACCCGCCGATGCACAGCTTCCTGGGCGTTCCGGTGCGCATCCGCGACCAGGTGTTCGGCAACCTCTACCTGGCCGAGAAGCAGGGCGGCGCGCAGTTCACCGAGGACGACGAGGAGATCGTCGTCGCGCTCGCCGCCGCCGCCGGCGTGGCCATCGAGAACGCCCGCCTGTACGCCCTGGCGCACCGGCGGGAACGCTGGCTCGCCGCCACCGCCGAGATCACCACGGTGCTGCTCGGCGAGGTCCGCCGCACCGACGCGTTGGCGTTGGTCGCCCGCCGTGCCCGGGAGGTCGCCGAGGCCGAGCTGGCCCTGGTGCTCCTCTACGACAGCGACGCCGCGCAGTTCACCGTCGAGGTGGTCGACGGCGCCGACGAACAGGCGCGGGCGCTGGTCGGCACGGTCCTCCCGGCGGGTGACACCAGCTTCGGCGCGGCGCTCGCCGAGGGGCGGCACGACCAGGTGGACGATCTGGCGCACGCCGCGCCGTGGCCGGCGCTGCTGCACACCGGCCCGGCGATGATCTCACCACTGGCCACGGCCGAGACCCTGCACGGTGTGCTGATCGTGGCGCACCGGCCGGAGCGCGGCGGCGGCGCCAGCGAGGAGGACGTGGCCCTGCTGGGCAGCTTCGCCGGGCAGGCGGCGCTGGCCATGGAACGGGCCCGCGGCCAGGAGGAACGGGAGCTGCTGGTGGTCCTGGAGGACCGCGAGCGGATCGCCCGTGACCTGCACGACGTGGTGATCCAGCGGCTCTTCGCCACCGGCCTGCAACTGCAGAGCGCCGCGCCGATGATGACCCGCCCGGAGGTCGCCAAGCGGATCAACGCGGCCGTCGACGACCTGGACGCCACCATCCGCGACATCCGCCGGACCATCTTCGAACTGCGGACGCCGATGACCGCCGCGCTGCGCACCGAGATCCGTGAGGCGATCGAGCTGGCCGCCGAGGCGCTGGGCTTCACGCCACACCTGGAGCTGACCGGGCCGGTGGACAGCGCCGTCCCGGACGCCATCCGCCCCGACCTGACCGCCGTGCTGCGCGAGGCCCTGTCGAACGCGGTCCGCCACGCGCAGGCCGGTCGGGTCGCCGTCGCCGTCCGTGTCGACGCCGGCCAGGTGAGCGTGACGGTCACCGACGACGGGGTCGGCTGTGACCCGGCCGCCGCCCGGGGCGGTCTGGTCAACCTGCGGGAACGCGCCGACCGCCACGGCGGCACCTTCACGGTCGGCCGGGTCGAACCGCACGGCACCGAGTTATGCTGGGCCGTGCCGCTGCGCGACTGAGCGGCGCGGGTCGGGTCAGGTGGTCTTGCCGAGCAGGCGGGTCGCCAGGACGGCGGCCTGGGTGCGGCGTTCCAGGCCCAACTTGGCCAGCACGCTGGAGACGTAGTTCTTCACCGTCTTCTCGGCGAGGAACATCTTCCCGGCGATCTCCCGGTTGGTCAGCCCCTGCGCCACGTACTCCAGGATCCGCCGTTCCTGCTCGGTGAGCGACTTCAGCTCGCGCGGCTGCTCGACGCCGTTGCGGATCCGCTCCAACACCCGGGTGGTGATGGCCGGGTCGAGCAGCGACTGCCCGGCCGCGACCCGGCGCACCGCGTCGACCAGGTCGGTGCCGCGGATCTGCTTGAGCACGTACCCGGCGGCGCCCGCCATGATCGCCGCGAACAGCGCCTCGTCGTCCTCGTAGGAGGTGAGGATGAGGCCCTTGATGGACGAGTCCACGGCGCGCACGTCGCGGCACACGTCGATGCCGTTGCCGTCGGGCAGCCGGGCGTCGAGGATCGCCACGTCGGGCCGCAACGCCGGAATGCGGCGGGCCGCCTCCTGCGCGGAGCCGGACTCGCCGACCACCTCGATGTCGCCGCTGCTCTGCAACAGGTCGGCCAGGCCACGGCGGACGACTTCGTGGTCGTCGAGGAGAAACACGCGGATCATCCCTCGTTTCTACCCGGTGCCCGCGCACCGCCGCACGGGCCGAAGGTCCCGACCACCACGGACCGACGGCCGGGGACGCCCGGTCAGGGCCGGTCGGGCCCGGCGGATCGGGACGTCCGGCCCTGCTCAGCGCCGACCCCGCGGACGGACCGTAGGGGTGCGCCGGCCGTACCGGCACCACCACCGCCGGCCCACCGGGAAAGGAGCACCGCCATGGACATCGGCTACACCGCGGCCCACCTGCGGGCCGCCGCCGTGGACGCGGTCCGGGCACCGTCGCTGCACAACACCCAGCCGTGGCGGCTGCGACTGCGTGACGGCGGAATCGAGGTGCTGGCCGACCCCACCCGCCGGCTGCCGGCGACCGACCCGAGCGGGTGGGGCGTACGGATCGCCTGCGGCGCAACCCTGTTCAACCTGCGCGTCGCGCTGGCCGTGGCCGGCGTACCGCCCCGGGTGCGGCTCCGACCCGACCCGGCCGAGCCGGACCTGGTGGCCCGGCTGGTGCCGGACGTTCCCCGCCGGCCCACCCCCACCGAACAGTCCCTGCACGCGGCCATCCCCCGCCGGTTCAGCAACCGGATGCCGTTCTGGCCGGACCCGGTGCCCGCCGACGCCCGCTGGCGTCTCGGAGAGGCGGCCCGCGCCGAGGAGTGCTGGTTGGAGCTGCTGATCGGGGTGAGCGCGGTGACGGCGTTCGGGGAGATCGCCCGCAGCGCGCACCGGGTGCTGGAGCGCGATCCCGCGTACCGGGCCGAGCGTGACCGGTGGCTGCGTCGGGAGCCGGCGCCCGACGGCGTACCCGCCTCGGCCGGTGGCCCGCAGGGCGAACCGCAGGACGTGCTGCCGACGCGCGGCTTCGGTGGACGCGACCGCGCCCCGGGGCGGGACTTCGAGCCCGAGCCACTGGTGGGCGTGCTCGGCTCGGTGGGCAACACGGCCGTGGACCAGGTGATCGCCGGGCAGGCGCTACAACGGCTGCTGCTCACCGCCACCGACGCCGGGCTCAGCGTGTCGATGCTCTTCCAACCGATCGAGGTGCCCACCGCCCGGGAGCAGCTGCGACTGTCGCTGGGACGGTTCGGCACGCCGCAGATGGTGCTGCGGATCGGGTACGGCCAGCCGGGCCGGCCGACTCCCCGCCGCCGTGTCGACGAGGTGCTCGACCTGCCGACCGTGCCGACCTGAACGCGCCGACGGGCCCCTCAGGGGGCGGCCAAGCCGCCGACCCGGCGGCGGTCCTGCCGTGGTGGCTGCTGGGCCTGGTGAGTGTGGCGCTGCTGCCGACGGCCGTCACGGTCGTTCCTGTCGAGTCGGCCCTGCGGCGACGCGACGGCTGAGCGAGGCGCTCGGCACCGGCCGGCAACCAGCGGCTACCAGCCTCGCGTCAGATAGATGGTGGGCGATACTGGGTTTGAACCAGTGACCTCTTCCGTGTCAAGGAAGCGCGCTCCCACTGCGCCAATCGCCCGTGGTGGCCCCGTGGGACACATCGCGAGCGGACGACGGGATTCGAACCCGCGACCCTCACCTTGGCAAGGTGATGCGCTACCAGCTGCGCTACGTCCGCACGTCCCCGGCGAGCGCCGGCGACAGGGGAAACTCTACCCGATGCCAAGATCGGCGGGTTCGGCACCCTGGGCGCCGGCGATTGCACTGGTCCACGTCGGGGTACTGATGACCCGCGAGAGCGCACCACACCCCCTAATGACTTGGTGCGCGATAGCTGAGTGACCCGCGTCGGTCATGAAGGTGGCCGTGCGGGACGATCATGATTGTGACGTCAAGACCAAGCCGCACGGCCTTGTCGCGTCGTATCTTCACCGGTACCCTGCGACGCGGACTGGCCAAGCTGATTGCCGTACTGACCCAATGCCACGTAGCTTAAGTTGATCATGTTGTGTGGGGTCGAAGACGGTAGATGTGAACGGTGGCTGGGTCTGGGTGGCGGATGCTGGTCGGCTC
>NZ_JBFAHZ010000058.1:0-33120 GCF_040654415.1 Micromonospora sp. NPDC050695 | reverse complement strand
CGCCCCGCGCCCCGCGCCCCGCGCCCCGCGCCCCGCGCCCCGCGCCCCGCGCCCCGCGCCCCGCGCCCCGCGCCCCGCGCCCCGCGCCCCGCGCCAAGATCGTGCTCGATCCAGGATGTAGTGGTGTCGGGAGCGCCAGATGCCACTACATCCTGGATCGAGCACGATCTCCAGGCTCTCGCCGAGTCCCGCGCCCACCCGATCTTGCACTTCCTGTGGTGACGAATGCCCCTTACCGGCCTACAACAACGACCAAAAGTGCAAGATCGACGCAGCAGGATCCCGGCGCGCGGCCGAGGGAGGCGTGGGACGGGTCGAGCGCGACGCCCCGGTGGGCATCGCGCTCGACGGGTGGAGCCGACCGGGGTCGGCTCAGACGTTGAAGCCGAGGGAACGAAGCTGGTCCCGGCCCTCGTCAGTGATCTTGTCCGGACCCCACGGCGGGAGCCACACCCAGTTGATCCGGATGTCGTTGACCAGACCGCCGCCGGGGCCGGTGGTCAGTGCCTGCCGGGCCTGGTCCTCGATCACGTCGGTCAGCGGGCAGGCCGCCGAGGTGAGCGTCATGTCCAGGGTGGCGACGTTCTCGTCGTCGACGTGCACGCCGTACACCAGGCCGAGGTCGACCACGTTGATGCCGAGCTCCGGGTCGACGACGTCCTTCATCGCCTCCTCGATGTCGGCGATCATGGCCTTGCTGACGCCACCCGCCGGGGTGACGGCGCCGCCCGCTGCGGCGACCGCGTCGCCAGCCGGGGTGACGGCGTCGCCGGCACCCGGCGTCGCGGCACCGTTGGTCGTCACGGCGTCGGTCTGCGGCGCCGCGGTGGCGTCACCGGCCTCCGGCGTCGCTGCGGTAGCGGTGTTCTCGCTCATGCCTTCACCTCCGGGCTCACGCCCACACCGGCGCGTGCCGCGGCGTCCTTGAACGCCATCCACGGCAGCAGCGCGCACTTGACCCGGGCGGGGTAGCGGGCCACACCCGCGAAAGCAACCCCGTCACCGAGTACGTCCTCGTCGGGCGTGACCTGGCCACGTCCGGACATCAACTCCACGAACGCCTGGTGCACCTCGAATGCTTCCCCGGCGCCCCGGCCACGCAGCAACTCGTGCAGGACGCTCGCCGAGGCCTGGCTGATCGAGCAGCCCATCCCGTCGTACGAGATGTCGTGCAGCACGTCGCCGTCGGTGGCCACCCGGACGGTGACCTCGTCGCCGCAGGTCGGGTTGACGTGGTGCGCTTCCGCGACCTGGTCGCCCGGGTCGTCGGCGTCGCGCAGGCCACGCCCGTGCGGGTGCTTGTAGTGGTCCAGGATGATCTCCTGGTAGAGCTGGTCGAGCTGCATCAGTCGAACACCTTCCGCACCTGCTCCAGACCGGCCACCAGAGCGTCGATCTCCTCGGTGGTGGTGTAGAGGTAGAACGAGGCCCGGGTCATGGCCGGGACGCCGAACCGGCTGCACACCGGCTTGGCACAGTGGTGGCCCACCCGCACCTGCACGCCGAGCGAGTCGAGCACCTGACCCACGTCGTGCGGGTGCACGTCACCCAGCGCGAACGAGATGGTGCCGCCCCGGCCGATCGGCACGGTCGGGCCGAAGATCCGCAGGTCGGGGACCGAGCCGAGGGCGTCCAGCGCGTACGCCGTCAGCTCCTTCTCGTGCCACTGGATGGCCGGCATGCCGATGCCGGTGAGGTAGTCCACCGCCGCGCCGAGCGCGACCGCCTCGGCGATCGGCGGGGTGCCCGCCTCGAACCGGGCCGGCGGCGCGGCGAACGTCGCCCGGGCCATGGTGACCGTCTCGATCATCGAGCCGCCGCCGAAGACCGGTGGCATGGCCGCCAGCAGCTCCCCCCGGCCCCAGAGCACGCCGATGCCGGTCGGGCCGAGCATCTTGTGGCCGGTGAAGACGATGTAGTCGGCGTCCAGGTCGACCACGTCGATGGGCAGGTGCGGCACCGACTGGGAGCAGTCCAGCAGCAGCAGCGCGCCCACCTCGCGGACCCGCGCGGTGATCCGGGAGGTGGCGTTGACGGTGCCGAGGATGTTCGACATGTGCACCAGCGAGACGATCTTCGTCCGTTCGGTGACCAGGTCTTCCAGGCCGGACTCGTCGAGGCGGCCGCCGTCGGTGACCGGGAACCAGCGCAGGGTCGCGCCGGTGCGCTCGCACAGCAGCTGCCACGGGACGATGTTCGAGTGGTGCTCCATCTCGGAGATCACCACCTCGTCGCCCGGGCCGAGCCGGAACCGGGGGTCACCGTCGGGGCGCAGCGAGGCGTTCGAGAAGGCGTACGCCACGATGTTGATCGCCTCGGTGGAGTTCTTGGTGAACACCACCTCGTCGACGCTCGGCGCGTTGATGAACGCGGCGATCTTCGCCCGCGCCCCCTCGTACGCCTCGGTGGCCTCGGTGCCCAGGGTGTGCACCGAGCGCGACACGTTGGCGTTGTGCCGCGCGTAGTGCTCGTCGAGCACGTCGAGCACCTGGCGGGGCTTGTGCGAGGTGTTGGCGCTGTCGAGGTAGACCAGCGGATGCCCGTTGATCTCCCGGTCCAGGATCGGGAAGTCGGCGCGCACCCGGGCCACGTCGAAACGCGGCACGTCGTCGTACTGCGGCATCCCCGGCGGGATCGCGATGCTGGTCATCTCGGCAGCGCCTCTCGCTCAGGCCTTGGCCGTGCCGGCCCCGGCGGCGTACCGCTCGTAGCCCTCGGCCTCGAGCTTGTCGGCCAGCTCCGGCCCGCCCTGCTCGACGATCCGGCCGGCCACGAAGACGTGCACGAAGTCCGGCTTGATGTAGCGCAGGATCCGCGTGTAGTGGGTGATCAGCAGCACGCCGGTGTCGCCGGTGTCGCGGACCCGGTTGACGCCCTCGCTGACCACGCGCAGCGCGTCCACGTCGAGGCCGGAGTCGGTCTCGTCGAGGATCGCGATCTTCGGCTTGAGCAATTCCAGCTGGACGATCTCGTGCCGCTTCTTCTCACCGCCGGAGAAGCCCTCGTTGACGTTGCGCTGGGCGAACGCCGGGTCCATCTGGAGGCGCTCCATCGCACCGCGCAGCTCGCCGCCCCAGGTGCGCAGCTTCGGCGCCTCGCCGTCGATGGCGGTCTTGGCGGTACGCAGGAAGTTCGCCACCGAGACGCCGGGCACCTCGACCGGGTACTGCATGGCCAGGAAGAGGCCGGCGCGGGCGCGCTCGTCGACCGTCATGGCCAGCACGTCCTCGCCGTCGAGGGTCACCGAACCGCCGGTGATCTCGTACTTGGGGTGACCGGCGATCGAGTACGCCAGGGTGGACTTGCCGGACCCGTTCGGGCCCATGATGGCGTGGGTCTCGCCGGACTTCACGGTCAGGTCGACGCCGGCCAGGATCGGCTTGAGCTCACCCTCGGGCAGCTTGACCGACACCTTCAGGTCGCGGATCTCCAGGGTGCTCATTATCGGGTCACTCCATTACTCGGCGTCAGGCTGAGGTAGATGTCGCCGTCGCGGACTTCGACGGGGTAGACGGGGACGGGTTCGGTCGCGGGCAGCCCGCTCGGCTCGCCGGTGCGCAGGTCGAAGCGCGAGCCGTGCAGCCAGCACTCGAGCGTGCAACCGTCGACCTCCCCCTCGGAGAGGGCGACCGAGGCGTGCGAGCACTCGTCGTAGGCGGCGTAGAACTCGCCGTCCTCGCCGTGCACCAGCGCGATCGGCGTGCCGTCGACGTCCGCGCTGATCGCGGTGCCCTTCGGCACGTCCTCGGTGGAGCAGATCCGGATCATCAGGCGCCCGCCTTGGCCAGCCGGGCCTCGATGGCGTCGCCGAGGCGCTCGCGCAGCTCCTCCACCGGGATCTTGTTGATCAGCTCGGCGAAGAAGCCGCGGACCACCAGACGGCGGGCCTCACCCTCCGGGATGCCCCGGGCCATCAGGTAGAACAACTGCTCGTCGTCGAAGCGGCCGGTCGCGCTGGCGTGGCCGGCGCCGGCGATCTCGCCGGTCTCGATCTCCAGATTGGGTACGGAGTCCGCCCGCGCGCCGTCGGTGAGCAGCAGGTTCCGGTTGATCTCGTACGTGTCGGTGCCGGTCGCCTCGGCCCGGATCAGCACGTCGCCCACCCAGACGGTGTGCGCGTCGTCGCCCTGCAGGGCACCCCGGTAGCCGACGTAGCTGCGGCAGTCCGGCACGGTGTGGTCCACCAGCTGCCGGTGCTCCAGGTGCTGGCCGGAGTCGGCGAAGTAGACGCCGTACAGCTCGGCCTCGCCACCCCGCCCGGTGTACTCCACGCTGGTGAACTGCCGGACCAGGTCGCCGCCGAGGGAGACCTGGATGTGCACCACCCGTGCGTCCCGACCCAGCTTGATCTTGAGGTGCTGCGCCTGGACCGCGTCGTCGGCCCAGTCGGCGACCGTGACCAGGGTCAGCTTCGCGCCGTCGGCCACGGCGACCTCGACGTTGTCGGCCAGGGTCGCCGAGCCGACGTGCTCCAGGACCAGGGTCGCCTCGGCGAAGCGGCCCACCTCGATGAAGGTGTGCCCGAACGCCAGGCTCTCCGCACCGCCGCCGACCACCCGCAGGCTCACCGGCGCGCCCACCACCACGTCACTGGCGACGGTGAGCAGCAGCGCCTCACCGGCGCCGCCGTACGCGAGCGCACTGACCCGGTCGACCGGCATGAGCACGCTGCCCACCCGCGGGTCGTCGGTGCCGATGCGCTCGACGGCCACGCCCTCGGGCAGGTCGCCGTACTCGTGCCGGACCGTGCCGGTCGCGGCCGGAGCCGCACCGGTCAGGCCACGGAGGCGCTTGAGCGGGGTGAACCGCCACTCCTCCTCCAGGCCGGTGAGGGCCGGGAAGTCGGCGACGTCGTACGAGCGCAGCGCCTGCGACTTGGTGCTGGGCGGCGCGGAAGCCTGGGTAGTCATTTCTTCCTTGGTCTGTTCTACGACGACGGTGTCAGGTCGGCCGGACGGGGGACGGGCGGCGTCAGCCGACCGCGCCCTCCATCTGGAGTTCGATCAGCCGGTTCAGCTCCAGGGCGTACTCCATCGGGAGCTCCTTGGCGATCGGCTCGATGAAGCCACGCACGATCATGGCCATCGCCTCGTCCTCGCTCAGGCCCCGGCTCATCAGGTAGAAGAGCTGGTCGTCGCTGATCTTGGAGACGGTCGCCTCGTGCCCCATCGACACGTCGTCCTCACGGATGTCGACGTACGGGTAGGTGTCCGAGCGGGAGATGGTGTCGACCAGCAGCGCGTCGCACTTGACCGTGCTACGGCTGTGGTGCGAACCCTCCAGCACCTGCACCAGACCCCGGTACGAGGTGCGGCCGCCGCCCCGGGCGATCGACTTCGACACGATGGTCGAGGAGGTGTGCGGCGCGGCGTGCACCATCTTGGCGCCCGCGTCCTGGTGCTGGCCCTCGCCGGCCATCGCCACCGAGAGCACCTCGCCCTTGGCGTGCTCGCCGGTCATGTAGACCGCCGGGTACTTCATCGTCACCTTGGAGCCGATGTTGCCGTCGACCCACTCCATGGTCGCGCCCTCGTGGCAGACGGCGCGCTTGGTCACCAGGTTGTAGACGTTGTTCGACCAGTTCTGGATGGTCGTGTAACGGCAGCGCGCGTTCTTCTTCACGATGATCTCCACGACCGCGCTGTGCAGCGAGTCGGAGGAGTAGAGCGGCGCGGTGCAGCCCTCGACGTAGTGCACGTACGCACCCTCGTCGACGATGATCAGCGTCCGCTCGAACTGGCCCATGTTCTCGGTGTTGATCCGGAAGTAGGCCTGCAGCGGGATCTCGACGTGCACACCCTTCGGCACGTAGATGAACGAGCCGCCGGACCACACGGAGGTGTTCAGCGCGGCGAACTTGTTGTCGCCGACCGGGATCACCGTGCCGAAGTACTCCTTGAAGACGTCCTCGTGCTCACGCAGCGCCGTGTCGGTGTCCAGGAAGAGGACGCCCTGCTCCTCAAGATCCTCACGGATCTTGTGGTAGACGACCTCGGACTCGTACTGCGCCGCGACACCGGCGACCAGGCGCTGCTTCTCCGCCTCCGGGATGCCCAGCCGGTCGTAGGTGTTCTTGATGTCCTCGGGCAGGTCCTCCCAGCTGGTGGCCTGCTTCTCGGTGGACCGCACGAAGTACTTGATGTTGTCGAAGTCGATCCCGGTGAGGTCCGCGCCCCACGCCGGCATGGGCTTACGGCCGAACAGCCGCAGACCCTTCAGCCGCAGGTCGAGCATCCAGGCCGGCTCGTTCTTCTTGGCCGAGATGTCCCGCACCACCGCCTCGTTGATGCCGCGCTGGGCGACCGCCCCGGCGGCGTCCGGGTCGGACCAGCCGTACTCGTAGCGACCCAGGGCGGCGAGCTGCTCTTCCTGGGTCAGGGGCTGGACGATCTGCTCGGTCATCTATCTGTCCTCACAGTGGTGACGGGATTACCGGATTGGGCGCGGGTCGGCTGGGTCGGAATGTGCGTGGTGCACACCCCGTCGCCGTGCGCGATGGTGGCCAGGCGCTGCACGTGGGTGCCGACCAGACGGGATATCACCGCGGTCTCGGCCTCGCACAGCTGGGGAAACTCGGCGGCCACGTGCGCCACCGGGCAGTGGTGCTGGCAGAGCTGCCCGCCGGAGGCGATCGTGGTCGCGTTGGCAGCGTATCCCTCGGCGGTGAGCGCTCCGGCGAGTGCCTCCGCCCGCGCGAGGGGATCGTCGCCGGCGTCCTCCATGGCGGCCCGACAGCGGGACTCCAGGGCGGACACCTGCTCGGTGGCGAACGCCTCGACCGCGCCCGAACCACCACTGCGGGCGATCCAGCGCAGCGCGGCGGTGGCCATGTTGTCGTAGTGATGGGTGCCACAGCGCACCCGCGCGGCCTCGGTCAGCAGGAACACCTTCGCCGGGCGGCCCCGACCACGACTGCCCTGCACGGTCTGCTCACGGGCGAACACGTCACCGTCGGCGAGCATCGCGTCGAGGTGCCGGCGGATCGCCGCCGGGCTCAGACCGAGCGCCACGCCGAGCTGCGCGGCGGTGGTGGCACCCCGCTCCAGCAGCAGCTGGGTGACCCGGTCCCGGGTGGAGACCTCGGCCGCCGCGGCGCCGGTGGACCCGGCCGAGGTGGTCACGACGGGCGCGGACACCGACGCGCCGACGGCCGCTGGGGCCGCCGACTGCTGCCCGGAGAGCGCCGCCGCGTTTTTCACAACGCCAACGTTACGTAATTACCCGGAGGGTGGCAAACCCGGGCTCCGGTGATCCGAACCACCGACCCGACCGAGTCGGACGAACCTCGATCACTACGGTGCGTAGGATTTGCGCCGTGAACCGAATCGTCCGTCCGGTCTCCGGCACCCTGCTGCGCCGCCTCGCCCTCGCCTCGATCATCGCGAACGTGGGCATCGTCGTCACCGGCGGGGCCGTCCGGTTGACCGCCTCGGGCCTCGGCTGCCCCACCTGGCCCCGGTGCACCGACGAGTCGTACGTCACGACACCCGAGATGGGCGTGTACGGGGTGATCGAGTTCAGCAACCGGATGCTGACCTTCGCGGTGGGGCTCATCGCGCTGGCCACCGTGCTGGCCGTACTGGCCCACCGGCCCCGCCGGCCCGGGCTGCTGGCCCTCGCCATCGCGGTCTTCCTCGGCATCCCCGCCCAGGCGGTGATCGGTGGCATCACCGTGCTCACCAACCTCAACCCGTGGGTGGTGGGGCTGCACTTCCTCGCCTCGATGGCGGTGCTCGCCGCCGCGTACGCCCTCTGGCGGCGGATCGGCGACCCGGACGGCCCGACGGTGGCCGTGGTGCCCGCCCCCCTGCGCGCGCTGACCCGCGTCACCACCGGCGTCGCCGCCGCCGTACTGGTCATCGGCACCTGGGTCACCGGCAGCGGCCCGCACGCCGGCGACCACGGCGCGGCCCGCAACGGGCTGGACCCGGAGTCGATCTCCCAGGTGCACGCCGACGGCGTCTTCCTGCTGATCGGCCTCTCGGTGGCGTTGATCTTCGCGTTCCGCGCGGTCGGCGCGTCCCGGGCCACCCGGGCCGCGATCGTCCTGCTCGCGGTGGAGCTGGGTCAGGGCGTCATCGGCTTCGTGCAGTACGTCACCCACGTGCCGGCGATCCTGGTCGGCGCGCACATGCTCGGCTCCTGCCTGGTGCTGCTGGCCACTCTCTCCGTCCAGTGGTCCACCCGCGAACGCCGCCCGAGCACCCCGACGCCCCAGACCGCCGCGGCCGACGTCGAAGCCGTCCCCGTCAGCGCCTGACGGCCCCGCGCCACGATCCGCGCACCGTCGCGGATGTTGCTGCCTCCGACGCACCGGAGACAGCACTTTCCCCGGTGTTGCGCGGATCGTGACCACAGCGCCTCGCGTGACCGCCCGGGAACGCGGCTCAGGCGCGCAGGGCCAGGTGGGTGGTGATCGCGGTGGCGAGGCGGTCGGGGGCGCCGTCGGCGTACCCGAGGAACAGCGACGGCTCGGTCAGCTCCAGCTCGACCAGGATGGGGTCGCCGTCCGGGCCGGGGATCAGGTCGACCCGGGCGTAGAGCAGCTGCCGCGTCCCGCCGGGCACGGTGGCGAGCGTCCGTTCGGCGACCGCCAGCTGGTCGGGGCGGGCGGTACGGGCGGTGATCTCCTCCGCCTTGTAGAGCCCGTCCGGGCCGTGGTCCGGGCCGGTCAGCATCGGGCCCTTGCGGATGGCGTGGCTGTACCTGAGCCCGGCCGGACCGGCCAGGTAGAGCAGTGCCGTCTCGCCCTCGGTGTCGACGGCACTCAGGTACGGCTGGACCATGGTCGTCCGGCCGGCGGTGGACAGCCGGCGTACGTGTGCCACGGCCAGGTCGCGGTGCTCCGGGTCGGCCAGGTCGTACCGGCCGGTGTCCTGGCTGCCCGCGCTGACCGCCGGCTTGATCACGTACTCGCCGGTGTCGGCGGGTGGCTGCCAACTCTCCCCCGGCTCGACCCAGGAGGTCGGCACGGTGGGCACTCCCGCGGCGCTCAGCTCGGCGAGGTAGCGCTTGTCGGTGTTCCAGCGCACCACGTCGGCCGGGTTGACCAGCGCCGGGACGGACGCGGCCCAGGTGACGAACTCGTCGCGGCGCAGCGCGTAGTCCCATGGTGAGCGGAGCACGACCAGGTCGTAGGAGGACCAGTCGACGTCGGGGTCGTCCCAGACGGTGGCCTCGACGGTGACGTCCCGGGCGGCGAGCGGCGCGAGGACCAGCCGGTCGTCCGGGTCGAGGTCGGTCAGGTCGGTGCAGGTGACGAGAGCGACCCGGGGTTTCCCCCGGGTCGACTGGTGGTGGTCGGTCAATTCAGCTGTCTATCTCAGCGGGCCATCGTGCGCCGGGCCATCGACCGCCAGAGGTCGTTGCTCGGACGCATCTGGTCCATCAGTTCACGCTCCCAGGCGTTCTCGACGGTGACTCCCGCCTTGGCGCACGCCTCCCGGGCGGTGACGGTGTCGTCGGCGAACTGGTCGCCCCACTCACCGTCGGAACCCACCAGGACGATCCGCGCGCCACGCTTGCCGACGTACTCGATGACCGCCTTCGCTCCGCCATGTCCAGCGGCGAACGCCTTGAGGCCGGCGACCAGGCCGTGGGGCGCCTGCTCACCGACGGTCTGCTCGGCCGTCAGCGTCGTATCGGAACCATCTGCCATGACGCGAAGCCTAAGCAGAGTTCCACTCGTCCGGGCGAGAACCATGAAGCTTTTGTGATGCCAATTACCTACAGGTTTAAGGAAGAGTACAGATTTGCTGTCCGGTTTTAGACGGACTTATGGGCTCAAAGCGCCCTGACAAATCGGCCGTCGGTCGCCGCAGGTTGAGTCGATCCGACTCATGCCGAAAGTTACTCTGATGTGACGTTAAACCGGGACAACTCATCCATGACACTGATTAGTCAAGGATTGCCACCAGCGTGGCCAGGCAGGTCGAACCCCAGGTCAGAGCAGCGCGTCGAGCGCGACGGCCACGAAGACGATCGTGAGGTACGTGGTCGACCAGTGGAACAGCCGCATCGGCTTGACCGCCTCGCCGCGCGTCGCGCGAGCGCAGAGCCGGTGCGCCTCGACCAGGAAGACGGCGCCCACCACCAGCGTCGGCACGCCGTAGATCGCGCTGAGCCCCAGCGGCCAGACCGCCAGGGAGGTCAGCACGGTGAGCCAGGCGAAGATCAGGATCTCGGCGTTCACCCGGCGGGTGGAGGCCACCACGGGCAGCATCGGGATCCCGGCCCGGGCGTAGTCGTCCTTGTACTTCATGGCGAGCGGGTAGAAGTGCGGCATCTGCCAGAAGAAGACCACCGCGAACAGCCCCCACGCGGCCGGCGCCAGCGTGCCGGTCACCGCCGCCCAGCCGATGAGCACCGGAGCGGCACCGCAGGCGCCACCCCAGAAGGTGTTCGTCGGGGTGGAGCGCTTGAGCCACAGCGTGTAGACGACGTCGTAGTAGAGGATCGCGGCGAGGGTCAGCCCGGCGGCGAGCAGGTTGGTGAACGCCGCCATCAGGACGATCGAGACGGCCGCCAGCACCAGACCGAAGACCAGGGCGTTACGCGGCGACACGGTGTGCGCCGGCAGCGGTCGCCGCTTGGTACGCCGCATCAACTGGTCGATGTCCCGGTCGATGTAGCAGTTGATCACGCTAGCCGCTCCCGCGGCGAGCGAGCCACCGATGAGCACCACGGCCATCAGCCACAGCGACGGCAGGCCACCCTCGGCGAGCATCATCGCCGGCACGGTGGTGACCAGCAGCAGTTCCACGATGCGCGGCTTGGTCAGGGCCACGTACGCCGACACGATCGCGCGCACGTCCCGCCGCGCCACCGGACCCTCGGCCGCCCGCGCCGGGGGCTGCCCGGCGGGGTTGCTCGCGGGGCGCTCGGTGATCATGCTCACGGATTGCCACCTTCCGGCATCGGCACGGGGAGATCGGTCGGTCCAGCCCGCTCGGGGGCCGCACACCGACCCACACACTACGCGTTGTCGTTTTGGCTGCCCGGCCGACCCGACAACGGTGCGGGCCGTCACACCACCGGGTTGAACCACGCACGGCAACGTCACGTACCGCACACCATGCACAGATCCGTGGGCGGACGTTTAGGCCCGCTCGATAGGGTCACCAGTGAGGGTTCCGCCCATCTGCCGAGGAGCACAACCATCGTGGCTGCCAACCGACCCGAGCACTCCGAACTCAACTGGTCCGACCTCGATCGCCGGGCTGTCGACACCGTCCGCGTCCTGGCCATGGATGCCGTGGAAAAATCCGGCAACGGCCACCCGGGCACCGCGATGAGCCTGGCGCCCGCGGCCTACCTCCTGTTCAACCGGGTCATGCGGCACAACCCGGCCGACCCGAACTGGCCCGGTCGGGACCGGTTCGTGCTCTCCGCCGGGCACTCCAGCCTGACCCTCTACATCCAGCTGTTCCTGTCCGGCTACCCGCTGAGCCTGTCCGACCTGAAGTCGCTGCGGCAGTGGGGTTCGCTCACGCCGGGTCACCCCGAGCACGGCCACACGCCGGGCGTGGAGACCACCACCGGCCCACTCGGGCAGGGCCTGGGTAACGCGGTCGGCATGGCCATGGCGGCCCGCCGCGAGCGTGGCCTGTTCGACCCGGAGGCCGAGCCGGGCGCGTCGGTCTTCGACCACAACATCTGGTGCATCGTCTCCGACGGTGACATCGAGGAGGGCATCAGCCACGAGGCCAGCGCCCTCGCCGGGCACCAGCAGCTGGGCAACCTCACGGTGATCTACGACGACAACGAGATCTCGATCGAGGACGACACCCGCATCGCCAAGAGCGAGGACGTGGCGGCCCGCTACGAGGCGTACGGCTGGCACGTGCAGACCGTGGACTGGCGCAGCGGCGACGCCGACCAGGGCGACTACCACGAGGACGTCGAGGCGCTGCACCGCGCGCTGCTGGCCGCCAAGGCGGAGACCGGGTGCCCCTCGTTCATCGCGCTGCGCACCATCATCGGCTGGCCCGCGCCCAACAAGAAGAACACCGGCAAGATCCACGGTTCGGCGCTCGGCGCCGACGAGGTGAAGGCCACCAAGCGGATCCTCGACTTCGACCCGGAGCAGACCTTCCAGGTCGACGAGGAGGTGCTCGGCCACGCCCGCACGGTGATGAGCCGTGGCGCCGACGCCGAGCAGGCGTGGACCACCTCGTTCGACGCCTGGAAGAAGGCCAACCCGGAGCGCACCGCGCTCTACGAGCGGATGGCCGGCCGGGTGCTGCCGGACGGCTGGACCGAGGCGATCCCGGTCTTCCCCACCGACGCCAAGGGCGTCGCCACCCGGGCGGCTTCCGGCAAGGTGCTGGAGGCGCTCGCGCCGGTGCTGCCGGAGCTGTGGGGCGGCTCGGCCGACCTGGCCGAGAGCAACAACACCACCATGAAGGGCGAGCCGTCGTTCATCCCGGCCGCGCACGCCACCAAGGACTTCCCCGGCCACGAGTACGGCCGCACGCTGCACTTCGGCATCCGTGAGCACGCCATGGGCGCGATCCTCAACGGCATCGCGCTGCACGGCGGCACCCGCCCGTACGGCGGCACGTTCCTGGTGTTCAGCGACTACATGCGTCCGTCGGTGCGGCTGGCCGCGCTGATGAAGCTGCCGGTGACGTACGTCTGGACGCACGACTCGATCGGCCTGGGCGAGGACGGCCCGACCCACCAGCCGGTGGAGCACCTGACCGCGCTGCGCGCCATCCCGGGCCTGGACGTGGTCCGCCCGGCGGACGCCAACGAGACGGCCTGGGCGTGGCGGCTGGCGCTGGAGCACACCGACCGGCCGACCGCGATGGCGCTGAGCCGCCAGCCGCTGCCGACGCTGGACCGGGAGGTCCTGGGCGACGCGGCCGGCGTGGCGAAGGGTGGCTACGTGCTGGCCGAGGCGTCCAACGGCAAGCCTCAGGTGATCATCGTCGGCACCGGTTCCGAGGTGCAGCTCTGCCTGACCGCCCGGGAGCGGCTGGAGGCCGACGGCACCCCGACCCGGGTGGTCTCGATGCCCTGCCAGGAGTGGTTCTACGAGCAGGACGAGGCGTACCGGGAGTCGGTGCTCCCGCGCGGGGTAAAGGCACGGGTGAGCGTGGAGGCGGGCATCGCGATGTCGTGGCGCGGAATCGTCGGTGATCTCGGCGAGAGCGTCAGCCTGGAGCACTACGGAGCGAGCGCCCCGCACACCGTGCTCTTCGAGCAGTTCGGGTTCACCGGAGACCGGATCGTGGCGGCGGCGCACGCCTCGCTGGCCCGGGTGGGCGACATCACCGGTTTCACGACCGGAAACTGAGGGAGCGTGGACGGCATGACCGACAAGTTGAATGAGCTCACCGCCGCGGGTGTGGCGGTCTGGCTCGACGATCTTTCCCGGGTGCGTTTGAGCTCCGGTGGGCTGGACCAGCTCCGCCGCGAGAAGCACGTGGCCGGGGTCACCACCAACCCGACGATCTTCGCGAAGGCGCTCAGCGACGCCGACGAGTACAACTGGCAGCTGCACGACCTCGCCACCCGTGGCGTGGACGTGGAAGAGGCCGTACGGATGCTCACCACGTACGACGTGCGGTGGGCCTGCGACGTGATGCGCCCGTCGTACGACGGCAGCGAGGGCGTCGACGGCCGGGTCTCCATCGAGGTGGACCCGCGGGTGGCACACGACAGCGACAAGACCGTGGCCGAGGCCAAGGCCCTGTGGTGGCTGGTCGACCGCCCCAACCTCTTCATCAAGATCCCGGCCACCGAGGAGGGCCTGTCGGCGATCACCGACACCCTCGCCGAGGGGATCAGCGTCAACGTGACGCTGATCTTCGGTCTGGACCGCTACTCGGCCGTGATGGAGGCGTTCATCGCCGGCCTGGAGCAGGCCAAGGCCAACGGTCACGACCTGTCGAAGATCGGCTCGGTGGCGTCGTTCTTCGTCTCCCGCGTCGACTCGGAGGTCGACAAGCGGCTCGAGAAGATCGGGTCCGAGCAGGCCAAGTCGCTGAAGGGCAAGGCCGCCATCGCCAACGCCCAGCTGGCGTACGAGCGCTACACCGAGGTGTTCTCCTCGGACCGCTGGAAGGCACTCGCCGCCGCCGGCGCGCACCCGCAGCGGCCGCTGTGGGCGTCGACCTCGACGAAGAACCCGGACTACCGCGACGTCATCTACGTCGAGGAGCTGATCGCCCCCGGCACCGTCAACACCATGCCGGAGTCGGTCATCCACGCGTACGCCGATCACGGCGAGACCCGCGGCGACACCATCACCGGCGCGTACGACGCGGCCCGCAAGGTCTTCGCGGACCTGGAGTCGGTCGGGGTGGACATGGACGACGTGATCGCCACCCTGGAGCGCGAGGGTGTGGAGAAGTTCGAGGCCAGCTGGCAGGAGCTGCTCGAGGGCGTCCGTAAGTCGTTGGAGGCGGCGGCCAGCGGCAAGGGCTCGCCGAACAAGGCGGCCAAGGGCAACGCGAAGGCCGCCGAGAAGGCCGGTGGTAACGCATGAGCGATCTACTCGCGCAGCCGGCCGAGGCCGCTGCCGGGCTCGCCGTCTACGGCGCGGACGCGGTCGACAAGTCCGCGCCGGCCTCCACCCGGGACGCGCTGGTCAAGGCCGGCGTCCCGGGCAAGCTGGCCGCCAAGGACCCGAGCCTGTGGGGTCCGGACGCCGAGGCCGAGGCGAAGATCCGGCTCGGCTGGGTGGACACCCACCGGCGCAGCCGGGAGCTGCTGGTGCAGCTCGCCGAGCTGACCGCGGAGCTGGCCGACCTGGACCACGTGGTCCTCGCCGGCATGGGCGGCTCGTCGCTCGCCCCCGAGGTGATCACCCGGACCCTGGGCCGGCCGCTGACCGTGCTGGACACCACCGACCCCGGGCAGGTCCGCGCGGCCCTGGGTGACCGGCTGGAGCGCACCGTCGTGGTGGTGGCCAGCAAGTCCGGCTCGACGGTGGAGACCGACAGCCACCGACGCGCCTACTGGCAGGCGTTCCTGGACGCCGGCATGACCGAGGCGGAGGCCGGCCGGCACTTCGTCATCGTCACCGACCCGGGCTCGCCGCTGGAGGCCACCGCGACCGAGATGGGCGCGTTCACCGTGCTCGCCGACCCGAACGTCGGCGGCCGGTACTCGGCGCTGACCGCGTTCGGGCTGGTGCCGTCGGCGCTGGCCGGCGTCAACGTCGGTGAGCTGATCGACCAGGCCGACGCGCTGGCCGCGTCACTCGGCGAGGACCGGGACAATCCGGCGCTGGCGCTGGGCGCCGCGCTGGGCGCCGCCGCCACGCTGGCCCGGGACAAGGTCGCGCTGATCTCCGACGGCACCGGCATCGACGGGCTCGGCGACTGGGCCGAGCAGCTGATCGCCGAGTCGACCGGCAAGGCCGGCGTGGGCATCCTGCCGGTGGTGGTGGAGTCCCCGCAGAGCCCCGGCGCGACCGGTTCCGACGTGCTGACCGTCACCTACGGCGGCGCGCTGGCCCCCGGCGACGTGCCGGGCGGCGGCACCGACCCGGACGTGGCGGTCAACGGCCCGCTCGGCGCGCAGTTCCTCGCCTGGGAGTACGCGACCGCGGTGGCCGGCGTGGTGCTCGGCATCGACCCGTTCAACCAGCCGAACGTCACCGAGTCCAAGGAGAACACCAACAAGATCCTCGCCTCGGGTCTGCCGGCGGAGACGCCGTCGTTCACCGAGGGCGCGATCGAGGTGTACGCGCCGCAGGGCGCCCCGGGTGACCTGGCCGGCGTGCTGCGGTGGCTGCTCGACGGGCTGGGCGACGACGGCTACCTGGCGGTCATGGCGTACCTCGACCGGTTCGCCGACGCCGACGCGGCCCGGCTGCGGCCGCTGCTGGCCGAGGCGGCCGGACGACCGGTCACCTACGGTTGGGGGCCGCGGTTCCTGCACTCGACCGGCCAGTACCACAAGGGCGGCCCGCAGGTCGGCAGCTACCTGCAGGTGACCGGCGCGGTCGCCGAGGACCTGGACGTGCCGGGCAAGCCGTACACCTTCGGTGAGTTGCAGGCGGCGCAGGCCGCCGGCGACCGGCAGGCCCTGGCGGGTCGTGAGCGGCCGGTGCTGCGACTGCACCTGACCGACCGGGCCGCCGGCGTCGCCCAACTGCTCGACGCGGCCGGTGAGCTGCGGGCGTGAGGATGGACGATGTGACAGAAGCGGAAGCGAGGGGGCACCGTGAGCGCGAGGAGTGAGCCGGGGTTGCGAGCCCCGCAGTCGCGAACCGACGGTGGCTCGGTGAGCGCGAGGAGTGAGCCGGGGTTGCGAGCCCCGCAGTCGCGAACCGACGGTGGCTCGACGAACCCGCTACGCGACCCGCAGGACCGCCGGTTGCCCCGGATCCCGGAGCCCTGCGCTCTGGTGATCTTCGGGGTGACCGGGGACCTGGCCCGCAAGAAGCTGCTCCCCGCGGTCTACGACCTGGCCAACCGGGGGCTGCTGCCACCCGGTTTCGTGGTGCTCGGTTTCGCGCGCCGCGACTGGGGTGACGGCGACTTCGAGACACTGGCCTGCGAGGCGGCCCGCAAGCACGCGCGTACCCCGTGGCGGGACGAGGTGTGGGCGCGCCTGGCCGGCAACATCAAGTTCGTGGGCGGCTCGTTCGACGACGACGCCGCCTTCGACCAGCTCGCCTCGACGCTGGACGACCTTCGCCAGACCCACGGCATCCCCGGCAACGCGGCGTTCTACTTCTCCATCCCCCCGGCCGCGTTCCCCGTCGTGCTCAAGCAGCTGGCCCGCACCGGGATGGCCGACAACGAGAAGTCCGGCGGTTGGCGCCGGGTCGTGGTGGAGAAGCCGTTCGGCAACGACCTGCCCTCGGCGAAGGCGCTCAACGACCTCGTCGACGACGTGTTCACGCGGGAGGACGTCTTCCGCATCGACCACTACCTGGGCAAGGAGACGGTCCAGAACATCCTGGCCCTGCGGTTCGCCAACAACCTGTTCGAGCCGCTGTGGAACTCCAAGTACGTCGACTCGGTGCAGATCACCATGGCCGAGGACGTCGGCATCGGCACCCGCGCCGGCTTCTACGACACCGTCGGCACGGCCCGCGACGTCCTGCAGAACCACCTCCTCCAGCTCCTCGCCCTGGTGGCGATGGAGGAGCCGACCAGCTTCGACGCCGACGAGATCCGGGCCGAGAAGCTGAAGGTGCTCAAGGCCATCACCCTGCCGAAGGACGTGGCCCGCGACACCGTCCGCGGCCAGTACCTGCCCGGCTGGGTGGGCGGTGAACGCGCGGTCGGCTACCTGGAAGAGCGGGACGTGCCCGCCGACTCCACCACGGAGACGTACGTGGCGGTGCGGCTGGGCATCCAGAACCGCCGCTGGGCCGAGGTGCCGTTCTACATCCGGGCCGGCAAGCGGCTGCCCCGGCGGGTCACCGAGGTCGCCATCATGTTCAAGAAGGCGCCGCACCTGCCGTTCAACGACGCCGACATGGAGTCGTTGGGCAACAACCAGTTGGTCATCCGGGTGCAGCCGGACGAGGGCGTGGTGCTCAAGTTCGGCTCGAAGGTGCCGGGCACCACGATGGAGGTCCGCGACATCGCGATGGACTTCCAGTACGGCGAGGCGTTCACCGAGTCCAGCCCGGAGGCGTACGAGCGTCTGGTGCTGGACGTGCTGATCGGTGACCGCACCCTGTTCCCCGACGCGTCCGAGGTCGAGCAGAGCTGGCAGGTGATCGACCCGCTGGAGCACGCCTGGGAGGGCACCACACCCGAGCCGTACCGCGCCGGCGAGTGGGGGCCGCGCGCGGCCGACGAGATGCTGGCCCGCGAGGGTCGCGCTTGGAGAAGAGCATGATCGGGCTGTGGGACACCACCGGCAACGAGGTGGTCAAGGCGCTCGCCGCCGAGCGGCGCAGCGCCGGTGGGGTGGCCAGCGGCATGGCGCTCACCCTCATCGTGGTGGTGGACGAGCGGCGGGTCCGCGAGGCCGAGGCGGCGGCGACCATCGCCGCCGCCGCCCACCCGTGCCGGCTGGTGGTGGTGGTCCGCTCCGACATCGAACGGGAACGCAACCGGCTGGACGCGGAGATCGTGGTCGGTGGCCGGCTCGGTCCGTGCGAGGCGGTCGTCACCCGGATGTACGGGCGACTGGCGCTGCACGCCGAGTCGGTGGTGATGCCGCTGCTCGTTCCGGACGTGCCGGTGGTCACCTGGTGGCACGGCGAACCGCCGGCGGAGATCGCCACCGACTTCCTCGGTGTGGTCGCCGACCGGAGGATCACCGACTCGGCGCAGGCCGCCGACCCGGTGGAGGCGCTGCGGCAGCGGGCCCGGGACTACGCCCCGGGTGACACCGACCTGGCGTGGACCCGGATCACCCCGTGGCGGACCCTCGTCGCGGGGGCGTTCGACACCACCGAGGCGAAGGTCACCGAGGCGACCGTCGTCGCGCCGCCCAGCGACCCGACGGCGACGCTGATGGTCGGCTGGCTGGCCAGCCGGCTCGGCATCACCCCGCGACGGGTGGACACCAACGAGTTCCCCCGGATGCGGGAGGTGCAGTTGACCTGCGCCAACGGCGACCAGCTGACGTTGACCCGCGAGGACAGCCTCGCGGTGTTCCGGCGTACCGGTCAGGACGACCGGACCCTGCCGCTGGTCCGTCGACCGCTCGGTGACGAGCTGGCCGAGGAGCTGCGCCGTCTCGACGCCGACCAGGTGTACGCGGAGGCGCTGGGCGCGACCGTTGGGCTGCGCGGCCTGGAGCAGCGTCCCCCGCAGCGGGTGCACGTCTGGAAGGATCCGGCCACCGCGCGCCGCGCCGAGGCCGGGGTCACCGCGCACTCCGGTACGAGCGGCGAGAGCTGAGCCCGATCCGGGGCACGACGTCGGGGCAGGGCCGGGGCGATCCCGGGCCCTGCCCCGGCACCCTCGGGGCACCTGCCCCGCCCACCACCTCCGGGCGTACCGCCCGGCACGCGACAGCGACCGCTCAGCGGTCGGGAAGGCACAACCCATGAGTGAGGCGAGTGTCGCCGTCCACGCCGACGCCGACCTGCTGGCGCAGGCCGTGGCGGCCCGGCTGCTGGTGAAGCTGCTCGACGCGCAGGCAGACCGGGGTGAGGCCTCGGTGGTGCTCACCGGTGGCCGGATCGCCGCGGCCGTGTACCGGGCGGTGGCGACGCTGCCGGCCCGTGACGCGGTGGACTGGTCCCGCGTCGACGTGTGGTGGGGCGACGAGCGCTTCCTGCCCGCCGGCGACCCGGAGCGCAACGAGACCCAGGCGCGGGCCGCCCTGCTGGACGTCGTGCCGCTGGACCCGGCCCGGGTACACCCGATGCCGGCCTCCGACGGCCCGGCCGGCAACGACCCCGAGGCGGCCGCCGCCGCGTACGCCGAGGAGTTGGCGCGTTCCGCACGGCCGGGGCACGCCGCGCTGCCGCACTTCGACGTGCTGATGCTGGGCGTCGGGGAGGACGGGCACGTCGCGTCGGTGTTCCCGGGGCACCCGGTGCACTACGACACCCGGCCGGTCAGCGCGGTGCGGGGCAGCCCGAAGCCCCCGCCGGTGCGCACGACCCTCACCCTCGCGACGATCAACACCGCCGAGGAGGTCTGGTTGGTCGCCGGCGGCGCGGACAAGTCCCGGGCGGTGGGTATGGCGCTGGCCGGTGCCGGGCCGGTGCAGCTGCCGGCGGCCGGGGTGCACGGCGTGGACCGTACCCGCTGGCTGTTGGACCGGGCCGCGGCGGCCGACGTGCCCGCCCGTCTGCGCAGCCTGCGTTAGGGCGGGACACGTCCCCGCGCTACTCGCCCCTGCGGCGGCGTAGCGCGGCCAACGCCTCGTTCAGCAGCGCCTCCCCCTCTTCGGCGGTGCGCCGCTCCTTCACGTACGCCAGATGGCTCTTGTACGGTTCGGCGCGGACCCGGCCGGGCGGGTTGTGTTCATCCTGCCCGGCGGGCAGCCCGCAGCGGGGGCAGTCCCACAGTGGCGGCGCCGCGACGTCCGCGGCGATACGGATGGTGATCCGATGGTCGTTGCGACACCAGTAGGTGACGTCCTGACGGGGTGCGGGTTGGTGCCGCTCGTCCGGGCGGACGGGCGCCGACCCGACCCGGACGCCGCGGATAACGTTGCCACTCGGCACGGCTGCTTGCTCCTGTCGTCGGAGGGGACCCGCCGTCTTCGTGGGTGGGCGGCGGGCGACGCGGTGCAGCGGGGAAAAGCCTGCGCGCGGCCCGTCGAGTGACGGACCGCGCGCAGATTGTACGACTTGACTGGCCTGCTCAGGCGCCGCTGTTCATCTGGAGGCGGAGCCAGAGCCCGAGACCGACGATGGCGGCGAACCAGACGACGCCCACCAGAACGGTGTAACGATCCAGGTTCTTCTCCGCCACCGAGGAGCCGGCGAGGCTGGAGCTGACACCACCGCCGAACATGCTCGACAACCCGCCGCCCTTACCGCGGTGCAGCAGGATGAGCAGGGTGAGCAGAACGCTCGTGATGACCAGCAACACGATCAACGTGTACGCGAACCAGATCGGCATGGCTGGGGGCAGTCCTCTCGTAGCGATCCTCGCCCGGACAGGTCGGGCACGGTGGCACCGGCCGGTGGACGGGCGGTGTCAAGGATAGCGAGCGATCAGCGGGCGATGTGCTCGGGGAACCGGCAGATCTGCGCGAATTCCTCCGCGTCCAGGCTGGCGCCCCCCACGAGGCCCCCGTCCACGTCCGGCTGGGCCATGATCGAGGCGACGTTGGACGCCTTGACCGACCCACCGTAGAGGACCCGGACCGCATCGGCGGTCTCCTGGTCGAAACGCTCCGCCAACCGCTGGCGGATCGCACCGCAGACCTCCTGGGCGTCCTCCGGCGTCGCGGTCTTGCCGGTGCCGATCGCCCAGACCGGCTCGTACGCGATCACGACCTGCCGCACCTGCTCGGCGGTGAGCCCGGCGAGGCCACCGTCGAGCTGGTCGGCACAGTGCGCCACATGGGTGCCCTGCTCGCGTACGTCCAGCCCCTCGCCCACGCAGAGGATCGGGGTCAGGCCGTGCGTCAGCGCCGCCTTCACCTTGGCGTTGACCACGCCGTCGTCCTCGTGGTGGTAGGCCCGCCGCTCGGAGTGCCCGACCACGACGTACGTGCAGCCGAGCTTGGCCAGCATCGCACCGGAGATGTCACCGGTGTACGCGCCCGAGGCGTGCGGGGACAGGTCCTGCCCGCCGTAGCCGATCAGCAGCTTGTCGCCGTCCACCGCGGTCTGCACCGTCCGCAGGTCCGTGAAGGGCGGCAGCACGACCGTCTCGACCTCGGTGAGCTGCTTCTCGGTGAGGCTCGCGGCCAGCTTCTGCACCAGCAGGTTGGCCTCGAGGTGGTTGAGGTTCATCTTCCAGTTGCCGGCCATCAACGGCCGGCGGGTGGTGCTCGCCATTCAGTTCTCCAGGGCCGCGATGCCGGGGAGGGTCTTGCCCTCGAGGTATTCCAGGGAGGCGCCGCCGCCGGTGGAGATGTGATTGAAATCAGTCTCGTCCAGCCGCAACGCACGGACCGCGGCTGCCGAGTCGCCGCCACCGACGACGCTGAACGCGTCGGCCTTGGTGATCGCCTCGGCGATGCCCCGGGTGCCGGCCGCGAACGCGGCCATCTCGAACACGCCCATCGGCCCGTTCCAGAAGATCGTCTTCGCCTGGGACAGCGCGGCGGCGAAGCCGGCCACCGTCTCCGGGCCGATGTCCAGACCCAGCCGGTGACTCGGGATGCCGTCGACGCGGACCGTGTCGTGCGCGGCGTCCGGGGCGAACGCGTCCGCGACCACCACGTCGACCGGGAGCAGGATCTTGCCGTCGGCCCGCTCCAGCAGGTTACGGCAGGTCTCCACCATGTCCTTCTCCAGCAGCGACGTGCCCACCTCCAGGCCCTGGGCCTTGAGGAAGGTGAAGCACATCCCGCCACCGATGAGCAGCCGGTCGACCGTGGGCAGCAGCGCCTCGATCACGGCCAGCTTGTCGGAGACTTTGGAACCACCGAGCACCACCACGTACGGCCGCTCGGGGCTGCCGGTGAGCTTGGAGAGCACCTCGACCTCGCGCAGCACCAGCCGACCCGCCACGTGCGGCAGCCGGGCCGGAACGTCGTACACGCTGGCGTGCTTGCGGTGCACGGCGCCGAACGCGTCGTCGACGTACGCGTCGCCGAACGCCGCGAGCTGGTCGGCGAACGCACCCCGCTCGGCCTCGTCCTTGCTGGTCTCACCGGCGTTGAAACGCAGGTTCTCCAGGAGGGCGACCTGGCCGTCGGCCAGGCCGACGACGGTGGAACGAGCCGAGTCGCCGACGGTGTCGGTGGCGAAGTGCACCGGCGCGCCGAGCAGCTCACCGAGCCGCCCGGCGACCGGGCTCAGGCTGAACTGCGGGTCCGGAGCGCCCTTCGGGCGACCCAGGTGCGAGCAGACGACCACCTTCGCGCCGGCCTCGACCAGCGCGCCGAGCGTCGGCAGCACGGCGCGGATCCGGCCGTCGTCCGCGATCCTCACTCCGTCCGGAGTGCCGCCTTGCGGCGCGGAGGCTGAGTTATGATCGTCGATGGCACCGGTCTGCTTGTCGAGCGGGACGTTCAGGTCGGCGCGCACCAGCACGCGCCGACCCGACACCCCCTCGGCGAGCAGGTCGTCGAGGGTACGGATGCTCACAGCGACGAACCGACCAGCTTGACGAGGTCGACGAGGCGGTTGGAGTAGCCCCACTCGTTGTCGTACCAGCCGACGACCTTAACCTGGTTGCCGACGACCTTGGTCAGCGGCGCGTCGAAGATGCACGACGCCGGGTCGGTGACGATGTCGGTGGAGACGATCGGGTCCTCGTTGTAGACCAGGATGCCCTTGAGCGGGCCGTCCGCGGCGGCCTTCAGCGCGGCGTTGACCTCGTCCACGGTGGTCTCGCGGCCCACGTTGACGGTGAGGTCGGTGACCGAGCCGGTCGGGATCGGCACCCGCAGGGCGTACCCGTCGAGCTTGCCCTTCAGGTCCGGCAGCACCAGGCCGATGGCCTTGGCCGCACCGGTCGAGGTCGGCACGATGTTCAGCGCGGCGGCCCGGGCCCGACGCAGATCCGAGTGCGGGGCGTCCTGCAGGTTCTGGTCCTGGGTGTACGCGTGGATCGTCGTCATCAGACCGTGCTGGATGCCGAACGTGTCGTGCAGAACCTTCGCCATCGGCGCGAGGCAGTTGGTGGTGCACGAGGCGTTGGAGATGATGGTGTGCTTCGCCGGGTCGTAGGTGTCGTGGTTGACACCCATGACGACCGTGACGTCCTCGTTCTTCGCCGGAGCGGAGATGATGACCTTCTTGGCGCCGCCGTCGACGTGCGCCTTGGCCTTGGTGGCGTCGGTGAAGAAGCCGGTCGACTCGATGACGACGTCGGCGCCGACCTCGCCCCACGGCAGCGCCGCCGGGTCCTTCTCCGCGTACGCCTTGATGGTCTTGCCGCCGACGGTGATCTCGTCGGCGGTGGCCTTCACCTCGTACGGCAGGCGACCCAGGATGCTGTCGTACTTGAGCAGGTGGGCGAGCGTGGCGTTGTCGGTCAGGTCGTTCACCGCCACGACCTCGATGTCGGCGTCGGACGCCAGCACTGCCCGGAAGAAGTTACGGCCGATCCGGCCGAAGCCGTTGATGCCAACCCGGATGGTCACAGGTCCCATCTCCTCGCGTTCTGGTCCGCCGGCTTCATGACAACGGGCCGGCGGGAATGGTGTGCGCCGACCGTTGGAGCCGGCCGTCGACGGTTCATCTCGGCCACCCCGCCGCGCGGTCTGAGGACCTGACCGCCCGAGGCGGTGGGCACGACGAGAAGTGCCGGTGTCGGCCCCCTTGCCGTACGCAGCGACCTTATCCGAGCGTGCGAGACCACGCTGCGCCGGGTCGTGCTCCCGGGCGCACCGTGCGGCCCCACCGTCCTATCAGACCACGAGCATGTCGGGCGTGACGGCTGCTTCGGTATCCGGGATGCCCAGGTCCCGGGCCCGCTTGTCGGCCAGCGCGAGCAGCCGGCGGATCCGCCCGGCGATGGCGTCCTTGGTCAGCGGCGGCTCCGCGAGCGCTCCCAACTCCTCCAGCGACGCCTGTCGGTGCTCCAGGCGCAGTCGACCGGCGTCGGTCAGGTGGTTGGGTGCCTCGTCGGCCAGGATCTCCAGCGCACGGGTCACCCGGGCGGCGGCGGCCACCGCGGCACGCGCCGAGCGGCGCAGGTTCGCGTCGTCGAAGTTGGCCAGCCGGTTGGCGGTGGCCCGCACCTCGCGGCGGACCCGCCGTTCCTCCCACGCCAGCACGCTGGAGTGCGCGCCGATGCGGGTGAGCAGCGCGGCGATGGCGTCGCCGTCCTTGACCACGACCCGGTCGACCCCGCGTACCTCACGGTTCTTCGCGGTGATGCCGATCCGGCGGGCCGCGCCGACCAGCGCGAGCGCCGACTCCGGCCCCGGGCAGGTGATCTCCAGGGCGCTGGAGCGGCCGGGCTCGGTGAGCGAACCGTGCGCCATGAACGCGCCGCGCCACGCGGACACCGCGCAGCAGACGTTCGCCGCCACGACGTGCGGGGGCAGCCCGCGCACGGGGCGGCCACGCACGTCCAGCAGGCCGGTCTGCCGGGCGAGGGCCTCGCCGTCCTTGACCACCCGGACGATGAAGTGGCTGCCCTTGCGCAGCCCACCGGAGGCCAGCACGTGGATCTCGCTGGGATAGCCGTAGACCTCGGCAATCTCCCGCCGAAGCCGCCGGGCCACCGCGCCGGTGTCCAGTTCAGCCTCCACCACCACGCGGCCGGAGACGATGTGCAGCCCACCGGCGAAGCGCAGCAGCGCAGCCATCTCCGCCCGCCGACAGCAGGGCTTGGGCACGTCGACCCGACTCAGCTCGTCCTTGACCGCAGCCGTCATCGCCATTGTGCGTCCCCTCACGGACCGGTTCCGGCGTGTCGCCGGAGATTACGTACGTGTCTAACGATCGGCGCCCAGGACAGGCACCAGCGCGGCGCCCAGGGCAGCCGGATCATGGCGGGGAGTGCCGTCGAGGACGGCGACGGGGGCGAGGACCAGGCGGGCACCCAGCGATTCTGCCGCACGTTCGACCGGTTCGGGGTCACCCACCGCCTTGGCGTCGGCCAGCACGAGATCCACCTTGAGCTCGGGAAGGTACCAGCGCAGCGCCGCGAGATGATCGGCGACGGAGAGCCCGAGGGTCTCCTTCTCCGCGGCGAGGTTCAGCGTGACCAGCCGCCGGGCCGGGCTGGACACGATCGCGTCGGCCAGCTGCGGCACCAGCAGATGCGGCAGCACGCTGGTGTACCAACTCCCCGGCCCGAAGATCAACCAGTCCGCCGAGCCGATCGCGGCGAGCGCCTCGGCGCAGGCCGCCGGGGCGGCCGGGGTGAGCCGCAGCGACTCGACGTGCCCGGTCGTGACCGCCACCTGGTGCTGGCCGCGGACGGTACGCACCTCGTCCGGCGCGGCCGGGTCGACCCCGCGCACCCGGGCCTCGATACCGACCGGCTGGCGGGACATCGGCAGCACCCGGCCGACCGCGCCGAGCATCGCCCCGGCGTGCTCCAGCGCCGCCACCGGGTCACCGAGCAGCTCCATGAGGCCGCAGAGGACCAGGTTGCCCACCGCGTGCCCGGCCAGCCCGTCGCTGCCATGCGGGCCGGCACCGCGCCGCTCCGGGCCGTCGGCCGCCGCCGGGGCCGGGTCTCTCGCGCCGGACCGGGGTACGCCGAGCGGCACGGCCGCGAAGCGGTGCTGGAAGAGGCCGGCGCTGCGTCGGGTGGCCGGATGGTCGCCGGCCAGCGCGACCAGGGCCTGCCGCAGGTCGCCCGGGGGCAGGCCGCCCCGCTCGGCGCGCAGCCGACCGCTGGAACCGCCGTCGTCGCCGACCGTCACCACGGCGGTGATGTCCAGGTCGAGTTCGGGGGCGCAGTGGCGCAGCGCGCGCAGCGACACGGACAGCCCGTGCCCGCCGCCGAACGCCACCACCCGGCGCGCCGTCATTCCCGCCCCAGGTCGCGGTGCTGGGCGTTGGCCGCCAGCCCGGACTGGCGCAGCCGCCCGGCCAGCTCCTCGGCGATGGCCACGCTGCGGTGCTTGCCGCCGGTGCAGCCCACGGCGACCGTCAGGTACCGCTTGCCCTCCCGCTCGAACCCGGTGGTGGTGGCGTTGACCAGGTCGGCGTACGAGGCGACGAAGGCGTCCGCGCCCTCCTGGCCCAGCACGTACGCGCTGACCGCCTCCTCCCGACCGGTGTGCTCCCGCAGCTCCGGCACCCAGTACGGGTTGGGCAGGAAGCGGGCGTCCAGCACGAAGTCGGCGTCGGGCGGCAGGCCGTACTTGAAGCCGAACGACAGCACGGTGACCCGCAGCCGGCGGGCGTCCTCGCCGCCGAACAGCTCCTCGATGCGCCGCCGGAGCTGGTTGACGTTCAGGTGACTGGTGTCGATGATCACGTCGGCCTGGTCGCGGGCCTCCTCCAGCAGGCCGCGCTCCACGGCGATGCCGTCGGCCAACCGCCCGTCGCCCTGCAACGGGTGCGACCGGCGCACGCTCTCGAACCGTCGGATCAGCACCTCGTCGTCGGCGTCGACGAAGACCACCCGGGGCGAGAAGCCGCGTTCCTTGAGCTCGCGGATCGCCCCGGCCAGGTCGGTGGAGAAGGCCCGCGAGCGGACGTCGAGCACCATCGCGGTACGCCGGGCCGCTCCCCCGGCCTTGAACGCCAACTCGGCCATGTCGAGCATCAGCGCCTGCGGCAGGTTGTCCACCACGTAGTAGCCGACGTTCTCCAACGCGCGGGCGACGGTGCTGCGACCGCCACCGGACACCCCGGTGACCACCACCAGAGTGGTCTCCGACTCGGCCGTCGGCTGCCCGTCGCCGACTGTGTGCGCCTCGCTCACCCGTACCCCCAAGCCGTGGCGCCGCGGCCGCCATCGGCCGCGATTGGTCAATCAGCGACTCTATCCCGCCGCGCGGGAGAGGTCGGGCACCCGTGGCCGCTCGGACGTCGACGGACCGGCCGGCGGTCGCCCTCCCGACAGTCACCGCCCTTGATGACGATCAGTAATCATCTATAAGCTCCTCGTGATCGCCGCAGGTCAACGCCGACATCTGGGAGGGTGCGATGCACGATCTGGCGGACAAGAACAAGTACATCGGCTTCCTGTTCATGCGGATCAACCCGGAGTACTTCGCCCTGGGCCGGGAGGGCATCCACGAGGTCTCCGCCGAGCACGCCCGGGATCTGGGCCGCTTCGCCAAGCAGCTCACCCACGTCGTGTGCACCGGGGTGAACGGCACGTACGACCAGATCACCATGGTCGAGGCCGACACCCTGGAGGAGATCAACGCGGCGGCCACCGCGTTCCGGATGGGCAACAAGGCCCGCTACATCGAGATCGTCGACATCGTGGTCGGGATGAAGGCACCGCCGCGCGGCCTGGCCAACCGGTCCAGCCAGCCGGGCTGAGGCCGTCGCCCGTCCGGCGCACCCGTCGCTCGGGTGCGCCGGACGGATCCCCGGCCGATGCCTACAGCGCCTTCCTGGACGCACAGCTCAACGAACTCAACCGCACTCAGACGGACCTGACCGCCTGGCAACCGCCGATCACCCGCGGCCGGCAACGCGGATCATGACGACCGTCAGCGGCGGTGCCGAAGCGCCTTGACCCGTTGCTGACCAAGCACGGCGAGGTAATCGTTCGGCTCATCAAGGCACGAGTCGACGTCGGCCGCCTCGACGATCTCGACCAGTCGGGCGGCCAACTCGTCGGGATCCGGCTGCACCTGCTCGCAGAGCTGGACGTGGACCGCCCGTAGGGCACCGCCGATCTCGGCCGGCTCATCCTCGTACGTCTCCCAGGCGTCGTAGAGGTAGGTGGCGAGGCCGTCCCACGTGCGGGCGGCCCGCTCGACCAACAACAGCGCTTCCTGGGTCGGCGGCCGTTGGGCAAGCACCTCGATCTCCTCGACGATCGCCCGACCGGCCTTCTCCACATCGTGCAGATCCCAACGGCTGCCGCTGGTCGCCTCGTGGGCCAGGTTGTCGATCGTCCGACGGATGCCGGCCAGCTCCGCAGCGGAGAAAGCCGTGAGTTGGCCAGCCTGCCCGCGCAGCCGGTTTTCCAAGACACGATCCGTGGCTGCCCACTCGGCGACCAACAGCGCCAAGCGTCGGGCGGGGATGCTGCTCGCGACTTCGGCCAACTCGGCGGCCCTCGGGTCGATCGCCAGAGCCGACGGCGGGGTGGCCGCCGACGACCACGTGAAGCCGCCGTCCAGGGCAGTGGCGGTGAGGGCCACGGCGTGGGCGCACAACTCCTCGGCGGCTGCGCAGTCGCACTCGGCGGTGAAACCGTCTGCCGTGATACCCACCCAGACTTCGAACGGAGGCTGCCCGGCCTCACGGAACACGTAGGAAACTCCCCCACCGGCCGGCCTCGGCACCACCGGTTGATCAGATGCTTGAAGCTTGTCCGCCGCTGCACAGACCATAGGTCCGGCCGCGTCCCGGAGTGCGTCGATGTCGATGCGTACCGCCATGGGTGCCATCCAACCGGATGGAGGTGATGCCGCCGGCATCAGGGCGACCGACACCTTGCCGCAGGCGTCAGCCGAGCGGGCCGCGCCGCAGACCGGTCACGAACGACAACCAAGCGTCCCGGTCGAAGAGAAGCGCCGGCCCGCCCGGATCCTTGGAATCCCGCACTGCCAGCCCACTCGACACCTCGCCGACCTCAACGCAATTCGAATCGTTGGCGCCGCTTCGGCTGCTCTTGCGCCAGGCAACCTGTGCCAGATCCGGAAGGGTCATCGCTAGCGCTCCAAGTAATCGGCCTCAGTCCGGGAGCTCGGCAGCAACCCGCGTTAGAAGGTCCGCAGACCGGTCAGGGTCGAGCGCCTTGGCCCGAAGGTGGTCGAACATGAGTCTATAGCGGGCCATCTGTCGGTCCTCCTCCAGCAACAGCGTGCTGGTGTCGTTGCTGAGGTAGACCACCGGCGGATCAAGCATCGGGTCGGCATAGCCCAGCACCGTGAAAGCTCCACCCATCGCCGCGTGCGCTCCTGCCGCGAACGGCACGACCTGTATCTCCACCGTGGGCATCTCACACGCCTCGACCAAGCGCGCAAGCTGCGCACGCATCACCGTCGGGCCACCAACCATCCGGCGCACGACCGCCTCGTCCAACACAGCCCACAAGGACGGCGGCGCGTCACGGGCCAACAGAGCTTTTCGCGCGAGCCTCGCCGCCACTACGCGATCGGTCTCGTCCTGGTCGGCGGTGCTGCGTCCGGCCTTGACGATCGCGCGGACGTACTCCTCTGTCTGCAACAGGCCGGGAACGTACAGACTCTCGAACGCGCTGATCGACGTGGCCTCTGCCTCGAAGCCGACGTAGTCGTCCGGCAGCACGTCGCCGTAGGCGCTCCACCAGCCTTTCTGGCGAGACTGCCGAAGCAAACCGGTCAGCGACTCCCGCTCCTCTTCGGAGGCGTCGTAGAGGTCGAGCAACGGAGGCATGTCCTTCGGCATCACCCGGGAGTGCCCGAGTTCGAAGCGGATGACCTTGGTCCGATGCCAGCCCAGGATCTTGGCCACCTCCTCGGCGGTGTGTCCGGTGCGGTCCCGCAGGCGGCGCAACTCGCGCCGCAGACGGCGGGCTCTGATCGTCGGACTTGGCACCTGCGACATCGCCAACATCACCTCCACTGCGAGTAATCGATTCTCGCCTGGGAGCAACCACAGATCAAGTACTTGAAGGAAGAAAAGACGACGTTGCATTTCGTTCCCTCGTGGTCCAGTCTCTAGGTAATTGCTCGCTACGGAGAGGCAGGGGCTGGTGACTGACAACCGATCGTCGCGGTGGGAGCGGGAGCCGCAGCAGCGCAACGGCTTCCAGGACGACCTGAGCGCCGTACTCGACGGGGCCGACGTGTCCGAGCGGGTCCGGGCCGCCATCGCGCACGCGCTGGCGGAACCAAACGCTCTGTCCGCGTACGTCACATCTTTGGTCAGCCGCTACACGACGGAGCGCGAGCGGCGGTCGGGCCGCAACGGGCCGGCGGCCGGCGGCTTTCGGATGCCCCGGCGCTGGACTCTGCACCTGACCTACCTGGCGACCGACGTGACGGAGGCCCGCGACCAGGCCGTCGTCTACACGGAGGGGTTGACGATCCTGCGGCCCGAGATGCCGGCGGGGGCCGCGCTGCTGTCCCGGGCCGACGCCTGGAACCACGTCGAGCCGGTCTTCTGCGGCCGGGTCGGTCCCGACAAAGAGGTCTGCATGGACGTCACCGGGCACCCTGGCTTCCACAGCGCGGCCGGCATCGGCGGGCTCTGCTGGGGTGACGGGGATGGCGAGACGGGGCAGTAACGGCCCCCATCGCACCCTCGGTTGTCGCCGTGCTGGTACTCGCGGCCAACTGCCGCCGTTCCCGGAGCCGTCGGCCACCAACCATCGAGTCGATGCTGGTCGGCAGGACCATCGACCATGCCGACCTCGTGGCCGGCCTGCGAGCGGTCTGCAGACGCTGATGTCGGAGCCGGCTCGTAGACTCCGCGGATGGCTTCCCCCACCGACCTGCGTACCGACGGCGCGCTGGACGTGCTGCGCCGGGTGTTCGGCTACGACGCCTTCCGCGGCTTCCAGCAGGACGTGATCGGCCACGTGGTCGCCGGTGGCGACGCGCTGGTGCTGATGCCCACCGGCGGCGGCAAGTCGCTGTGCTACCAGATCCCGGCCCTGGTCCGCGACGGCGTCGCGGTCGTCGTGTCGCCCCTGATCGCGCTCATGCAGGACCAGGTGGACGCGCTCACCGCGGTCGGCGTCCGCGCCGGCTTCCTCAACTCGACCCAGAGCCTCGACGCCCGACGCCGGGTCGAGGCCGCCTTCGTCGCCGGCGAGTTGGACCTGCTCTACCTGGCCCCGGAGGCGCTCGGCGTCCGCTCCACCCTCGCCCTGCTGGACCGGGGGCGCATCTCCCTGTTCGCGATCGACGAGGCGCACTGCGTGTCCCAGTGGGGGCACGACTTCCGCCCCGACTACCTCGCGCTGTCGATGCTGCACGAGCGCTGGCCGCAGGTCCCCCGGATCGCGCTGACCGCCACCGCGACGAGCGCCACCCGCACCGAGATCGCCACCCGGCTCAAGCTCGACGACGCCCGGCACTTCGTGGCCAGCTTCGACCGACCCAACATCCAGTACCGGATCGTGCCCAAGCGGGAGCCACGCAAGCAACTGCTGGCCCTGCTGCGCGACGAGCACCCCGGCGACGCCGGGATCATCTACTGCCTGTCCCGCGCCTCGGTCGACAAGACCGCCGAGTTCCTCGTCGCCAACGGGGTCGCCGCCCTGCCATACCACGCCGGCCTGGACGCGGCCACCCGCGCCGCCAACCAGCAGCGCTTCCTGCGCGAGGACGGCCTCGTCATGGTGGCCACCATCGCCTTCGGCATGGGCATCGACAAACCCGACGTCCGATTCGTCGCCCACCTCGACCTGCCCAAATCGGTCGAGGGCTACTACCAGGAGACCGGCCGTGCCGGCCGTGACGGGCTGCCGTCCACGGCCTGGCTGGCGTACGGGCTGCAGGACGTGGTCCAGCAGCGCAAGATGATCGAAACGTCCGACGGTGACCTCGCGCATCGGCGCAACCTCGCCGCCCACCTGGACGCGATGCTCGCCCTGTGCGAGACGGTGCGCTGCCGCCGGGTCCAACTGCTCGAATACTTCGGCGAGACAACCGCGACCGCCTGCGGCAACTGCGACACCTGCCTCACCCCGCCGGAGTCCTGGGACGGCACGGTCGCCGCCCAGAAGCTGCTCTCCACCGTCTTCCGGCTCGACCGCGAACGCAACCAGCGGTTCGGCGCCGGGCACTGCATCGACATCCTGCTCGGCAAGCAGACCGACAAGATCAGCCAGTACGGTCACGACTCGCTGACCGTCTTCGGTATCGGCTCGGAGCTGAGCGAGGCCGAATGGCGAGGCGTGGTCCGACAACTGCTCGCCGAGGGGCTGCTCGCCGTCGAGGGCGACTACGGCACCCTCGCCCTGACCGACGCGAGCGCCGACGTGCTGGGCCGCCGCCGTACCGTCACGATGCGCCGCGAGCCGGAGAGGCCGGCATCGAGCCGCTCGTCGAAGCCACGCGGCTCGGCCACCGTCGTCGCCGAACTGACCCCGGCCGCCGCGCCGGTCTTCGAGCGGCTGCGCGGCTGGCGGGCGGCCACGGCCAAGGAGCAGGGCGTCCCGGCGTACGTGGTCTTCCACGACGCGACGCTGCGGCAGATCGCCAGCGACGCGCCGTGCACCCTCGCTGAGCTGTCCCGGGTCAGCGGGGTCGGCGAGAACAAACTCGCCAAGTACGGCGAGCAGATTCTCGCCGTCCTCGCCGCCGACTGACCGCATGCTGAAGGGCCGGGCCCCTGGTCTTGGGGTCCGGCCCTTCAGTGTTCGTGTTGGTGTGGGTGGGTCAGCTGGTGGAGTAGCCGCGGGTGGCGATCCAGTCGGCGAGGTGCTCGACGCTGATCCAGTAGGAGGCGGTGTCGGGGTTGGCGGAGTCGGCGATCTTCACGCTCTGGCCGTTGTCGCGGTAGCCGACGACGCTGATGTAGTGCCCGCCTTCGAAGGAGTGCACGGCGCCGTCGGTGTCGGTGCTGGTGCCGGCGATGTTGGCGACCACGGCGCGGCCGTCGTCGATGGTCTTGATGATGTCGGTGCGCAGCTTGTCGGTCTGCTTGTCATCAGCGGTGGAACTGCTGATCTCGACCGAGTGGTAGGCGTTGGGTTTGCCGGTTTCCTTGTTCAGCACGGGGGTGATGTCGTTGATGGAGTTGGTGCCGGCCTCGGTGGTGCCCATCTCCTTGGCCATGTCGTCGACGTTGATGTTCTTACCCTGCACGGACAGGGCGTTGCGGGTGGCGGCGGGGCCGCAGTAGTAGAAGTTCGGCTGTGCCTCGTAGCGCACGCCGAGTTCCCGCTCACCGCTCTTGCGGTCGGTCTGGGTGTGGGTGCTCGGTGTGGTCTGCGACGCGGCGTAGGCGGCGGTGACGGGGCCGGCGATGGCGCCGCCGGTGAACGCGAGGCCAGCGGCGGTCAGGGCGGTCTTACGGAT
>NZ_JBFAHZ010000057.1:0-33178 GCF_040654415.1 Micromonospora sp. NPDC050695 | reverse complement strand
TTGCGCGATCGTCCACCCGTTCCGCTTCGGGATATCGCTGACCAGCGCCGATACGTACCGGCCCGCGTGCTGCCAGGTCTGCGTCCGTGCGAAACACGACCGCAGCCGTCCCAGCAACTCACCCGCGGTCCGGGCCGCCCGGGCAGCCTCTATGCTGGCAGCAGCAGCCGCCTTCGATCTTGTTGTCTTCACAAACACATGATCAACGGGCGGCTGCGTCCATGTCGGACGCCGCCCCCACCACATCCCAGCAGGTCAGACTGCTAATGGCGGCTGCCGTACTAGGCGGTTACCGCCCGGGTGGCTGAATTCCCGCCAGGGCGAGGGTCAGCAGCCGCTCCGCCTTGGCCGCGTCGGCCGGCTGCGCGGCGAGCGAGATCGCGTTGGCGAGGGTCAGCACGTCCGTCATCGTGACGTCCGAGCGTACGGAGCCCTGGTCCGTGGCTCGGCGCAGCAGCTTCTCGCCTGCCGCGGTGAGCGTCGCGCCGCAGGTCCCGTCCTCCTCGGGTGGCGCGTTCAGCAGCGTCACCGCCAGGCCGCGGGTCGTCGTGGCGTACGCGGTGACCTCGTGCAACCAGGTGGTGAACGCGGCGAGCGCGTCCGGTTCGGCCAGTAGGTCGTCGGCGCGGGCGGCCAGGTTGCGGACGCAGGTGCGGAAGACGGCCTGGAGCAGGGACCAGCGGGACGGGAAGTGTCGGTGCAGGGTCGCCGAACCCACGCCGGCGGATCGGGCGATCTCCTCCAGCGACGCGTAGGCGCCCTCGCGGGCGATCGCCGCGGAGGCCGCCGTGACGATGAGGTCGTAGTTGCGTTGTGCGTCCGCTCTCATGGCCCGCCGTTGCCAAAGTGGGGTGGTCCCCCATATCGTAGCCGACGAGAAGTGGGGGGAGGCCCCACTTGTTGTCGGAGGCGAACATGGTTGTCCTTGTCATCGGTGCGACGGGCAAGCAGGGCGGGGCGACGGCCCGCGCGCTGCTCGATCGTGGGGTCGCGATCCGTGCCCTGGTCCGCGATCCCGACGCCGACAACGCCCAGGCTCTGCTCAAGCGGGGCGCCGAGCTGGTCACGGGTGACCTGGACGATGCGGCGTCGCTGCTCGCCGCGGCCGAGGGGATGGACGGCGTCTTCTCCATCCCGTACCCCGACGTGACGAACATGCAGGGCGACGCCGAGTTGACCCGCGGCCGCAACGTGGTCGAGGCCGCACGCCGGGCCGGTGTGTCGCACGTGGTGCACAGCAGTGTCTCCGGTGCCGGTGACTTCCACCGCAGCCAGCCGGGCTGGGCCGAAGGGCGCTGGGACCGGCACTACTGGGAGAGCAAGGCATCCATCGACGAGATGGTGCGCACCGGCGGCTTCGCGCACTGGACCGTGCTGTTGCCCTCGACCTTCATGGAGAACCTCGTCGGCTGGTCCTACCTCTTCGGCGACTGGTCCAGCGGCACCATCATCACCGGCTTCGCCGCCGACACGCGGCTGCCCTGGATCGCCGTCGACGACATCGGCGAAGCCGCGGCGATCGCGTTCACCGACCCGGAAAGGTTCGGTGGCCTCGACGTCGAACTCGCCGGCGACCTGCTCACCATCACCGAGGTCGCGGCGATCCTCACCGAGGTCACCGGCCGGGAGATCGCCGCGCCCGTGCTCACCCCGCAGGAGGCGGTCGAGCGCGGCCTGCTCCCGGCCATGGTCAACGCGGTCGAGCGGATCAACGAGAACGGCAGCCCGGCCCGTCCGGAGAACGCCCGGTCGCTCGGCCTGCCCACCACCGACTTCCGTACCTGGGCACGGCGCACCTTCTCCTGACCTCACGGCTCACGACATCGTCGTGAGCCTCTCCGACCGGGTCGCGATGATGCGGTGGCGGCGTACCGGGTACGGGATCGGGTGCGAGATGCTCCAGGCGGCGCCCTTGCACACGATCTCCTTGTAGCGGGCCGCCAGCCGGCCCGTGAGCAGGGACGGCCTGGCCCGGTCGTCGGCGGTGACGTACTGGATGATGCCGTCGCGGCGGCCGAGGCTGATGCACTGGTTGAAGTAGCGCAACGGCGCCTTCGGGATCTTCTTCCGGCCGGTGAGGCGCGCGGCGATCGCGTCGGCGGCCTGCCAGGCCATCGGGGTGCCCGAGGCGCAGGACATGCGCAGCGGCTTGCCACCCGGCCCGTCGGCCAGTCCGGCGTCGCCCACCGCGTACACCTCGGGGTGGGAGACGGAGCGCATCGTGGTGTCGACGATGATCTGGCCGGTCGCCGCGACCGCGAGGGTCGTGGCGGCGGCGATGGGGTGGACGGCGAAGCCGGCCGTCCACACCGTCACGTCCGCCGGGAGCACCCGGCCGTCGGCGGTGACCGCACCGGTCGCCTCGACGCGGGCGATGTCGGTGTGCTCGTGGACGGTGATGCCGAGCCGGTCGCAGACACCGCGCAGGTGCTGCTGTGCCTTGTCGTTGAGCCAGTCGCCCAGGCCACCGTTGGCGGCGATCGAGACGTGGAGGTCCGGCCGGGCCTCCGCGATCTCGGTGACCGCCTCGATGCCGGTCAGGCCCCCGCCGACGACGAGGACGGTCCCACCGGCCGCGAGCCGGGCGAGGCGGTCGCGCAACCGCAGCGCCGACGGCCGGCCGGCGACGTCGTACGCGTGCTCGGCGACACCGGGCACGCCGTGGTCCGCGGCGGCGCTGCCCAGGGCGTAGACCAACGTGTCGTACGCGATCTCGTCGGCGCCGTGCCCGTCGGTCAGCGCGACGGTCCTGCGGTCGGCGTCGACGGCGGTGACCCACGCCTGTCGAACCTCGACGCCGGTGCCCGCGTAGACATCGCTCAGCGCCCGATGCTTGAGGTCCTGCCCGGCGGCGAGTTGGTGCATGCGAACCCGCTCGACGAAGTCGGCCTCCGCGTTGACCACGGTGATCTCGGTGTCGTCGGGGTGCAGCCGCTTGGCGAGGCGTCCGGCCGCGATGGCTCCGGCGTAGCCGGCCCCGAGGACGACGATGCGGTGCTTCATGGTGGCACTCCTGTCTCGGTGGGTGGTCGCTTCCTGAACCGGACAGCGACGCGATCCCTGACAGGGGGCGGCTATGACCTGGGTCACCAGACGTGGAGCAGCGGCTCCCCGTGCTCGGACGCGGCCCACTGGCGGGTGGCGCGTTCGAGCTTGTCGGGGTTGACCTGGGTGTGGATGGCCGCGACGCCGTCGGACGTCACCTCCAGCGACATGACGCCGACGACCCGGTCGTCGATCACGACCACCACCGCCGGGCCGCCGTTGACGATCGCGGAGTAGAGGGCGGGGCTGCCGCCCACCAGGTCCCGCTTGACGCCGCTGGGCTTGAACAGGCCGCGCAGGAACTTCGCCACCGCCAGCGCACCGGAGATCGGCGTGGTCCGGGCCGGGATCTTGCCGCCGCCGTCGCCGACGCTCGTCACGCCGTCGGTCAGCAGCTCGATCAGCCGCTGCGTCTCGCCACTGTTGGCCGCCGCGAGGAACTCCGCGACGATCTTGCGGGTGGCGGCCTCGTCGACCTCGGCGCGGGCCCGGTCGGTGGCGACGTGCCGCCTGGCCCGCCGGTAGATCTGCTGGCAGTTCGACTCGGTGAGGCCGAGGATCTCGGCGATCTCGCCGTGCGCGTAACCGAAGGCCTCGCGCAGCACGTACACCACACGCTCGTTGGCGGACAGCCGCTCCATGAGGGTGAGCACCGCCATCGAGACCGACTCCCGCTGCTCGACCGTGTCGACCGGGCCGAGCATCCGGTCCCCGGCGAGGACCGGCTCCGGCAGCCAGGTGCCCACATAGGTCACCCGCCGGGCCCGTGCCGAGGTGAGCTGGTTGAGGCACAGGTTGGTGAGCACCCTCGTCAGCCACGCCTCGGGCGTCTCGACGTGTTCCCGGTCGGCGGCCTGCCAGCGCAGGAACGTGTCCTGCACCGCGTCCTCCGCGTCGCTCGCCGAGCCCAGCAAGCGGTAGGCGATCGCCTCCAGGCGGCCCCTGGAGCGCTCGAACACCTCGACGTCGTCCGGAGTCAGCGGCATGGCTCGACAGTATCCACGGATGTCCCGCCGTCTGTCGGCGAGTGGACATGGCGCAACGTGGCCAGCAGGCCTTGACCTCGCCGTAATGCGTTCTCTGCAGCCTTGGTGCACCCGTTTCCTACCGCACAGGAGTCGCGTTGCTCGTCAATTCGTTACTGGCCGTGCTGACGGCCGCCACCATGGCCACACCGCTGCCCGTCCCACCGGCCGCCGCGGCCGCGCCGGCCGCCGGGTCGCCGTCGCGTACGGTCACGCTCATCACCGGCGACCAGGTCAGCGTGACCGGCACGGCGGTGACCCGCGTGCAGGCCACCGCAGGGGTACGCGTCAGCACCTTCCGCGGCGAGACGTACGCCTACCCGGACGCCGCGCTGCCGTACGTCGCGTCCGGTCTGCTCGACGCCGACCTGTTCAACGTGACCCGGCTGATCGCCGACGGCTACGACGACGCGCACGCCGACCGCCTGCCGCTGATAGTCGAGTACGCGGCGGGCGCCCGGGCGCTTCCGAAGAGCGCCGCCGAGGTACGTCCGCTGGAGAGCATCGGCGGCGCGGCGATCACGGTGGCGCGCTCCCGGGAGTTCTGGTCCACGATCGCCGCCCCGGGCACGTCGATGCGGGGTGGTGTCTCGCGGATCTGGCTGGACGGCAAGGTGCGCGCCGCGCTGGCGGACAGCACCGCGCAGATCGGTGCCCCGAAGGTGTGGGCCGGCGGGGACACCGGCGTGGGCGTGGACGTCGCGGTGCTCGACACCGGCGTCGACCGGGAACACCCGGACCTGGCCGGCCGGATCGAGGAGGCGACCAGCTTCGTTCCCGGCGAGGAGGTGACCGACCGGCACGGGCACGGCACCCACGTGGCGTCCACGATCGCCGGTACGGGCGCGGCGTCGGGCGGTGCCGAACGTGGTGTGGCGCCGGGCGCCGACCTGCACATCGGAAAGGTGCTCAACGACCAGGGCGAGGGCCAGGATTCCTGGATCATCAGCGGCATGGAGTGGGCGGCCCGTACCGCAGGGGCACGGGTGGTCAACATGAGCCTGGGCGGCCCTCCGACCGACGGAACCGACCCGCTCAGCGCCGCGGTCGACCGGCTCAGCGCCGAGACCGGAACGCTGTTCGTGATCGCGGCCGGCAACAGCGGGCCGGACCTGGTGACCGTCGGCGCGCCTGGTGCGGCCGCGTCGGCGCTGACCGTCGGCGCGGTCGACGCGCAGGACCGCCTCGCGGTCTTCTCCAGCCGTGGCCCGCGCCACGGCGACAACGCGCCGAAGCCCGACATCACCGGGCCGGGCGTCGACATCCTGGCCGCCAGGTCCCAGTACGCGGCCGCGGGCGAGGGCGCGTACCAGACGATGAGCGGTACCTCGATGGCCACGCCGCACGTGGCCGGCGCGGCCGCCCTGCTCGCCGCGACCCACCCGGACTGGACCGGCGCGCGCCTCAAGGACGCGCTGATGAGCACCAGCAAGGCGACGCCGCGGCATCCGCTGGAATGGGCCGGAAGCGGTCGCGTGGACGTGGACGCCGCCGTGCACGCCACGGTGTTCGCCACCGGCACCACCTTCGCCGGGCTGCGCTGGCCGTACTCGCCGGGGCAGCAGGCCGAGCAGACGATCACGTACACGAACACGGGCGACCGGGCGGTGACGCTCGACCTGTCGGTCACCGGACCGGCGTTCACGCTGCCGCAACCGCGGGTGACCGTGCCGGCGCGGGGAACCGCCACGGCGACGGTGCTCGCACCGCTCGACCCGATGCCGGACGGCACGTACGCGATCGGGTCGGTGACCGCCACCGGCGCGGACGGCACATCCCTGCGCACCGTCGTGGGTCTCAACCGGGAAGCCAAGCACGCGAACCTCACGGTGACCGGCAAGGGCCCGGACGGCAAGCCGCTGAGCGGCGTCCTGATCATGAAGGACGTGCTGAACGACACCGTCCCGAGGGTCTTCGAGGTCGACGCCGGCGGAACGCTGACGGTGCGCCTCCCCGCGAGCACGTGGGCGATGTGGATGTACGCCGACGTGCCGGGCGCCAATGGACCGCACTCGTTGGGCCGCGCCGTGCTGGCCGCGCCCGAGGTCGTCCTCGACAGCGACCGTGAGGTGCTCCTGGACGGCCGCACGCTCGTCCAGGCCCGCGCGGTGACCCCGTCGCGGAGCAGCCTCGCGCAGCTGCGGGTCGACCTGTTCCGCTCGCACCCCGGCAGGTACCCGTTCGGCGACGACTACGTCCTGGGCCCGCAGTACGACAGCATCTGGGCGACGCCGACCGGGCGCAAGGTCACCCAGGGCGCCTTCACGTTCGGCACCCGCTGGAGTTCCACCGAGCCGATGCTGTCGCTCACCGCGGCCGGTGAACGCTTCGACGATCTGCTCTCGCAGTCCGGCTCGTCGAGACTCCCCGAGGGCGTCTACCGGCAGGGCGCGGTGCTGATCCCGCCCGGCGGGTCGTTCGCACCGGCCCGCGGCAAGGTGGCCGTCGTCCGGTACGTCGACGTGCCGACCGCGATCGCGCAGGCGGACGCCGCCCACCGGGCCGGCGCGACGATGCTCCTCATCGTCAACACCGGTCCGGGCCGACTGGACGCCTGGTGGGAGGTGGGCGACCCGAGTACGCCGCTGCCGGTCGCCGCCATCGCCCGCGACCCGGGGGAGCGCCTGCTGACCCTGCTCGGACGGTCGACGGTCACCGTGGAGTCGCATCCGGAGCCGCGCTACGTCTACGACCTCAACCGGTGGCACACCGGCGCGATCCCTGCCGACCTCACCTGGCGACCGCGCGAACGCGACCTGGCCCGCGTGGAGCAGGACTTCCGCAGCCGCAGCGCGGGTACGGGTTATCTCACCCGCGGCGACGCCCACCCCGACCGGCCCGGCTCGTCCCTCATCGGGCCGATCGTGCCCATCCCGGTGCAGGGCCGGCGCACCGACTGGGTGTCCAGTGGGGAGTGGCGTGAGCAGGCCGGCGCACCCGAAATGATGATCTTGTCGGACGCGCACTCGTATCCGGTCGGCCACACCACGACCACCTCCTGGTTCGCGCCGATCGGTCGGCCCCGGCTCTTCGACGACGGCCCGTTCCCGGCCCCGGCGCGGATCGGTGAACTCGTCGGCGTCTTCGGCATCCCCGCCTTCGGTGACGGCGACCCCCACCACCAGGGCATCCTGGCCGGGGGTGCGACCCAGACCATCGCGCTCCACGACGGCGGCACCGAACTCGGCAGGGCCGACGGGGACATCCTGATCGCCGAGGTCGGTGCGGCGGCGAAGTCCCTGCGGATGGTCGTGCAGACCTCCCACGACGGCAGTGTGACGCCGTACAGCACCCGCACGGACACCGAGTGGGCCTTCCGCTCCCCGGCACCGGACCTGGAGCACGTGGAGTCCGTTCCGTTCGACCTGGTGCAACTCGACTACCAGGTGGCGACCAGCCGGTCCGGTGTGGCGTCGCGGCATGCCCGGCTCGGGGTCACCGCGAGCCGGATCGACGGCAGGCCGCTGGGCTCGGCGACCCGCGTCGAGGTGTCCTACGACGACGGTCGCACGTGGCGGAAGCTCGGCCGCTCCGGCACGCTCGACGCCCCGAGGTCGGCCCGGTTCGTCAGCGTCCGGGCGACCGCCACCGACGCCGCGAAGCACGGCTCCGTCACCCAGACGGTGATCCGCGCGTTCGGCGTCCGCTGAGATGGTCCCGGCCCGGCCCTCCGGCCGGGCCGGGACCAACCGCGGCCGTCCGGGCCGCCGACCCGGTCCGCAGTCCGCCCTATTGATGGGCAAGTCGGCAGCACTGTCGCGAACCGGACAAGACGGTAAAGCCCCTGGTGGAGCACTGTTGGGGCAGGGGAAGAGGCGGACGGATGTCGGGCTACATCCCATTCCTCCGGCCCGACGCGGACAGCATCGTCCGCGCCGGTGCCTCCCCCGCCCACCCCGCCCACCGCTACGGGCGCCCGCAGCGGTGTATCGCCCACCGGGACAAGGACGTCATTCACCGCCGGCAGTCAGGCGCCGCTTTCGCGCCCGCCGGTCTTTCGCCACCGAGGACTCCGCGTGGAGTCGGTGTCGCTTCCGTACGCCCGACCCACGGCGGGACCCGAACAGAGAGGGTCCGACATGGCCAGTCCCATCGCGACCGCAGCTCTCAACGCACCCGCGTACGAACCGGGTGAGCAGATGCTGCTGACGATCACCTACTCCGACGCCGACACCAAACCGTTGACCATCACCCTCGTGGTCGCCGACGCGCAGGGCAACAGCAGCGCGCCGGTCAAGGTCACCGCAATCATCGACCCGCTCACCGTGACCGTCAGCGACGACTCCGGGCGTACCTGGAACCGGGTATCCGACAACGGCGCCGTCGCCGTCTACCGGGCGGTGGCGTGATGCCCCGCGTCACCGTCCAGGTCCGTGACGTCGCCGGACACACCGCGACCGCCACCGCCGACTACGAGCTGCGTCAGTCGGTGCTCGGCGGCTACTACCTCTCCGGGGGTGCCGACCCGAGCGCCGACATGGCCGGCGGGAACTTCCGCTCGCTCACCCAGTACCGCAGCTTCGCAGACGGATACATCTTCCCCGGCTACAACCGGCCGTGGCTGATCAACCTGGGCAAGGCCGGCGTGCAGATGAACATGGTCCTGGAGTTGAAGCACTACGGCGCTCCGAGCGGGCCGCAGACCTTCACCGTGGACGGCACCAGCTACACGGTGCCGGCGCCGTCGATGACCATCCAGCAGCGCCCCGGCACCACCTGGCCGAAGGCGTACGGATACAACCAGGTCGTCGACGGTCAGTGTGACGGGCTGTTCGCCCGTGCCCTGTCGCAGTACCGGACGCTCGGCTTCGGGGTGAACATCCAGATCGCCTCCGAGCTGGACACCGACCACGAGTTCGGCACCACCGAGGCCGGCAAGGCGTACACCTGGGAAGGGTCCGACTGGCGGGCGGTGCAGGCCATCAACTACATCCTCACCTGGTTCAAGGCCCGGACGTTGCCCGCCGGGACCACCTTCTCGGTCGGAGTCGGCGGCTTCGACCGGGCCTGTTTCCAGCGCACCCACCCGGAGTCGCTGATGTCGCGCCTGGACTTCCTCCAGTGGAACGTCTACGCCACCGACGCGAGCCACACGGCGTTGGGCCGCTTCCGGCGTACGAAGGACTGGGCGGTGGCCGACCTCGGCCCGGTGGCGCTGTCCCGTCGGGTGATCATCGCCGAGTGGGGGGTGCGCTCGGCTGAGATCCCGAACCAGTCGGGCTGGATCGCCACCGTCCCGGCGGCCATCGCGCAGCTCAACGCCGAGCGTGGGCCACGGATCACCCAGACCAACTACTTCAACTCCGGGTGGGGCACTCTCTCGCCCAAGGAGGCCGGGCTGGCCGCGTTGCACAGCGCGTACGGCACCCGACCGTTCATCTGAGGGATCCCGGCGGCCCCGGGTCACCGGGGCCGCCGGGCCGCGGGCTCACACCCCGCCGAGCCGTTCGGTGTACGTGTCGCGCAGCTCGCAGGGTGAGCCGGCACAGCCGATCCGCGACCTATGCTCGGGATCATGGAACTGCGGATCTTCACCGAACCCCAGCAGGGCGCCAGCTACGACCAGTTGCTCGCGGTGGCCCGGTGCGCCGAGGACGCCGGGTACGGAGCGTTCTTCCGCTCCGACCACTACCTCAGGATGGGCGACGCCAGCGGCGAACCCGGCCCCACCGACGCCTGGACCACGCTGGCCGGCCTGGCCCGCGACACCAGCCGGATCCGGCTCGGCACGCTGATGACCGCCGCCACCTTCCGGCTGCCCGGCCCTCTCGCGATCACCGTGGCGCAGGTCGACCAGATGAGCGGCGGCCGGGTCGAGCTGGGCATCGGCACCGGCTGGTACGCCGACGAGCACACCGCGTACGGCATCCCGTTCCCGGCGCTGGGTGAGCGGTTCGACCGCCTGGAGGAGCAGCTCGCCGTCATCACCGGTCTCTGGTCCACGCCGGCGGGGGAGCGGTTCACCTACGACGGCCGGTACTACCCGATCGTCGACTCGCCGGCCCTGCCCAAGCCGGTGCAGCAGCCCCGCCCGCCGATCCTGCTCGGCGGGATGGGTCCGAGGCGCACCCCTCGGCTGGCCGCCCGCTACGCCGACGAGTTCAACCTGCCGTTCGCGTCCGTGCCGGACACGGTCGCGCAGTTCGACCGGGTCCGCGCCGCGTGTACCGAGGTCGGGCGCGACCCGGCCGAGATGACCTGGTCCAACGCGCTGGTGCTCTGCTGCGGGCGCGACGACGCCGAGGTGGCCCGCCGGGCTGCCGCCATCGGGCGCGAACCGGACGAGCTGCGCGCCAACGGCCTCGCCGGTACGCCCGCCGAGGTGCTCGACACCGTCGGCCGGTACGCGCAGGCCGGCAGCCAGCGCATCTACCTCCAGGTGCTGGACCTGTCCGACCTGGAGCACCTTGAGCTGGTGGCCAGCGAGGTGATGGCGAAGCTCTGAGACGGACCGGCCGGTCAGGCGCCCCGGTGGGCGCCGACCGCGCCCGGGTCGCCCAGCACGGTGTCGAGCCGGCCGTCGCGGTCACTGTCCACGTAGGTGATGTCCGGGACCCCGTCGCCGTCCACGTCGATCTGGACGATGTCGGCGACGCCGTCGCCGTCGAGATCGGTGACCACCTCCACCGAACCGTCCAGATGCCGGGTCACGATGGACTGTGCCCCGGCGGCGCGCGGCGGCGGCCCGGGCGACGGTGCCGGCGTCGGCGCCGGGGCGGGCGCCGGTGTGGGGCGGGGGCCGGGCGTGGGCGACGGATGGCTCGCCTCGGCCGGCGGCGCGCTGGCCTGCTCGATCCCGCTGCCGGTCGGGTCCAGCTCCTCCTCGCAGGGGAAGACGTCGCCCCGTGGGGCCGGATCGCGGTAGCTGCTCATGGGCGTAGGGTTCCCCGACGATGGCGAGAACAACCGTGCCCGATCGTCCGGTGTCCGTGGCGCCCGGTCTGTCGGAGGATGCGGGGACCGACGCCACGGTCATGAACGGGGGTCCGAGCGTGGAACTGCGCCGGAGTCGGGGCGCCCTGGTGCTCGCCCTGGTCTGCGTACTCGGTGGGGTGGTTCTGCTGGCCCTGCCCCGCGACGGGGCGCTGCTACGGACGATCATCGCGGTCGGTGCCATCGCCCTCGGTGTCGTCGCGCTGGTCAGCGCGTTGCGGCCGTTCCGGTTCGGGATCGGCGCGGACGGGCTCACCATCCGCCGGCCCGGCCTGCGCCGGTCGATCCGGTGGGCCGAGGTCGACGCCGTGGTCCTCGACGAGCCGCCCCGGCGCGACGGCCGTCCGGAGCCGCCCCGGCTGCTGCTGGTGCCCGCGCCGGACGTGCCGCTCGAGCCGGTGACCGCCCGCCATCCGATCGACGGCCGGCCCGCCATCGAGTTGCTCGTCCTCGACCAGGTCCGCGAGCAACCCGAGCAGGTGTCGGCCGCGCTCACCCGCTACGCCGGCGACCGTTTCGTGGATCTGCCCGCGTTGCGCCGCGCCGCCTTCGCCGACCCGGACCTCCCCACCGGCCTGCGCGGCTACCGGATGGACCAGGTCGACCGGTTGATCCGGCGCGGCCAGGACGCCCTGGTGTCCGGCGACGCGCAGACCCGGCAGGCGGCGCGCGGCGAGATCGAACGCCTCCGCGCCGCCGGCCTGCCGGTCGCCCAGCGGGGGTACGGCACGCTGGCGACCGAGGCCGCTCTGGACGCCCTCGTCGCCGCGTTGGCCGACCACCAGTCCAACGATCGGGAGACCGCCACATGATCGCGCAAGACCGAAGCGGCCAGCCGGCCGTGGACGTGCCACGCCGCAACTGGGCCGGCAACGTGCGCTACTCCGCGCGGGCGTTCCACCGGCCCACGTCCACCGACGAGCTGCGCCGGCTCGTCGCCGGCAGCGACCGGATCCGGGCGGTCGGCACCGGGCACTCCTTCAACCGCTTCGGCGACACCGACGGCGACCTCGTCACCCTGGCCGGTCTGCCCCCGCGGATCGAGGTGGACCCGGAGCGCGGGCGGGTCACCGTCGCCGGCGCGCTGCGCTACGGCGACGTTGCCCGACACCTGCACACCCAGGGGTACGCGCTGGCGAACCTCGCCTCGCTGCCGCACATCTCGGTGGCCGGCGCGGTGGCCACCGCCACCCACGGCTCCGGCCAGACCCACGGCAACCTGGCGACCTCCGTCGCCGCGCTGGAGCTGGTCACCGCCGACGGCGAGCTGCTCCGGGTGGACCGCGACACCGACGGGGACACGTTCGCCGGCATGGTGGTCGGGCTCGGCGCGCTCGGCCTGGTCACCCGGGTCACCCTGGACGTGGTGCCGACCTTCGAGCTGCGCCAGTACGTCCGCCTCGACCTGGCCCGCGAGGCGCTGGACGAGGCGCTCGGCTCGGCGTACAGCGTGAGTGTCTTCACCGACTGGCGTACGCCGCGACTGCGGGAGGTGTGGCGCAAGCAGGTGGTGGACCAGCCGCCGCCGGAGGCGGACTGGTTGGGCACCACGGCCGCGAACGAGCCCCGGCACCCGGTGCTCGGGATGCCGGCGGAGAACTGCACCCCGCAGCTCGGCGCGCCGGGCCCGTGGCACGAACGACTGCCGCACTTCAAGCTCGGCTTCACCCCGAGCAGCGGCGACGAACTCCAGTCCGAGTACCACCTGCCCCGCTCGGCGGCGATCGAGGCGCTGGCCGCGTTGGACGACGTGGCGCACCTGATCGCCGAGGTGTTGCAGGTGTGTGAGCTGCGGACGGTCGCGGCGGACGAGCTGTGGCTCAGCCCGAACCACCGGCGGGACAGCTTCGTCGTGCACTTCACCTGGATCGACGACGCCACCGCGGTGCTGCCGGTCCTGGCCGCCGTCGAGGAGCGCCTGGCACCGTTCGCGCCCCGCCCGCACTGGGGCAAGGTCTTCGTCACCGACCCGGCGGAGCTGGCCGCCCGCTACCCGAGGTACGACGACGCCAGTGCCCTGCTGACCCACCTGGACCCGACCGGGAAGTTCCGCACCGACCTGCTGGACCGCTACTTTCCGCGCTGACCGGCCGGGGTGCGCAGGGTGCCGCGCTGGACGGCGCGGCTGATGTCGCTGGGGGAGACGATGCCGGCCAGACGGCCGTCGTCGTCCACCACGAGGGCGCGGCCGTCGGCGCACTCGCTGAGCCGGGGGAGCAGGTCGTTGAGCTGTTCACCGGGACGGGCGAGGACCAGTTGGTCGGCCCGGCACGCCACCTCGGCCAGGCTGGTCGACGCCCGCCGGTCGGCCGGTACGCCCCGCACCCGGTCCAGGGTGACCAGGCCGGTCGGCCGGCCCTCCTCGGTCAGGGGCAGTGCCGAATGCCGGTACGCGAACAGGTAGTGGTCGACGAAGTCGGCCACCGTCATCTCCGCCGACGCGGTCTGCGGCTGCGGCGTCATCACCTCGCCGACCCGGATGCCCCGCAACGCGCTGCCGGTGCGGGCCTGCCGCTCCTCCATCCCGGCGGCGCCGATCAGGAACCAGCCGATCAGCGCCAGCCAGAGCCCACCGAACCCGACCCCGGACAGGAACTGCCACAGCCCGAGGCCGATCAGCAGCACCCCCAGCACCCAACCGGCGCGGGCCGCGACCACGGACGCCCGAGTCCGGTCACCGGTGGCCTTCCAGACGGCGGCGCGCAGCAACCGACCGCCGTCCAGCGGCGCGGCCGGCAGTACGTTGAAGACGGCCAGCAGCACGTTGATGCCGGCCAGCCACGCCACCGCCCCGAAGAGCAGCCCGCCGGGCCCGACCAGCGCCAACAGCACCGCGATGGCACCGAAGAACGCCCCGATCAGCAGACTGACCAGCGGGCCGACGCCGGCGATCCGCAGCTCCGCGCCCGGGTCGCGCGGCTCGCCCCGCAGCTCGGCCACCCCGCCGAACAACCACAGCGTGATGCCGTCGACCTCCAGCCCGTTGCGCTTCGCCACCACCGCGTGCGACACCTCGTGGGCGAGCAGACCGACGAAGAAGACCACCGCCGCGGCCAGGCCCGCGAGGGCGTACGCCACCGGTGACCGATCGGGGTACGAGCGGGGGAACTGGTTGGCGGCCAGCCCCCACGCGATCAGCGCGAAGATGACCAGAACGCTCCAGTTGACCCCGATCGGCACACCTGCGATCCGGCCAAGCCGGAAACTCGCCCTCATCCCCGGCTCTTACCCCTCGTTAGCCTGCCCATGCCAGTCGACGAGGCGGCGTCTTGGTGGATGTGATCGGTTGGCCGTGCCGAGCGAACATCTGCGCAAGTTCCGTCCGACCGCGCTCCACCACCCTTAGCAGCGGCCCGGGTTTGACGGTGTCCGGCAACGGCGTGTCGGTCGTCAGGTCTCGAACGGAGATAGGGCGGCACAACCACCGGTGCAGCGCCCGTCGATCGACGGCAGCCTTCTCCCGGTCGCCTAACTTCCAGACATCCGTCTTGTACGGGGTGCTGTCGGTTCCCAGTGCGGCAAGCAGACCGGAATGGCGTACCAGACAGGGGTAACAGGTCCCGCAGTGGTAGTGCTCGGCACCCGGTCGGTTCCGAGGTGGGTGCCCACAGCTGATGGTGGCGTGGGTGAGGGTCGCCGGGGCCAGACCAGCGTCCAGGGCCTGCTGGCAAACCTCTCCCTTGGTCAGGTTCAGGTACGGGTTGACGACGGTCACCCCGCCACCGAGAGCGTCGATCAACGAGTTGAGCAGGTGCAGTGTCCCGGGATGTACAGATTTCGTGGAGCAGGCGGCTACCCGGGCCGGTGTGAGCGGGGGATTGACGGCGAGCTGCCCGTTCTCCGGTACGACCACCTGTGGCACCCCGTGGGCGGCAGCGAGGTAGATGGCGGTGGCGAGATAGAGCAGCCCGCGGGTACGCGCAGATTTTTCCAGCTTCCTGGTGAGACGGACCTGCTGCGACGCCTTGAGCTGCTCGATGTCGCGACAGGCCGAGCTCTCGATCGCGTTGAGAGTCTGGTCCTGCTGGCTGGCCCACTGGGGTTCGAAATAGGAGACGAGCAGGAGGGGGCCGGCCGCGACCTTGGCGCGCTCTGCTGCCCAGGCGGTGGAATCGAGCCCTCCGGAGAACAGGGCCACCTCTCCTACCTCGGGATAGGTGGTCCGGCGGCGCAATCGCGCAGCGACAGCTTGTCGGCCAGGTACACGGCTCGGGCGATCTGCAGCAGGTCCTGCGCCCAGTCCGGGCGGTCCTGGGGCACCTCGGCCAATGTCTGCAAACGCTGGTCGGCGTGCTCAAGCAGCGGCCATCCGATGGTCTCCCGCTTCCGATCGGTGGACACTCCGCCCCGGGCTGCGTAGTGATACGCGAAGCTTGCCCGGCTCACGCCGCCAGCTCCAGCCCGCTGTTGCCGAGCCCTAGGGCTTCAGTCACGGTGGTGGTCAGCAGGTCCTTGGCGACGTCGGCGAGCCGTGGTGGCTCGGGCCCACGGTCGACCGCTTCGGCGCAGGGGTTGGGCAGGACCCTGACGACCTGATCGGCAACGAAGCCAGCCACCACATCGGTCGGGTCGAGGATGACCAGCGCCGGCACGGCGATCTTGACGTTCTCCGCGATGAGAATGTGTACGAACTCGCCGACCACCTCACCGAAGAACGCCCGATACAACGCGCAGAACAGCTCGCCGGTGACCGGCTTTGGGCGGCCAGGATCGACGAGCGGTCCGTCCTGCGTCACGAGGTGTTCCGCGACGCGTCGCGCGGCCCGGCGGACGGCGGCGTCCACGATGAGTTGCCCATCGCCGGCGACCTGGCCGACGAACCGCCGGACGACCTCGTCGGCGTCATCCCCCGCGGCCAAGTCCCCCACCAGCGAAAGATCCGCTCGCCCGAGGTCATCGAGCAGCTCAATCAGCCGTCCGCCGGCCTGCTCGGCTGCCGCACGAATGCCGAACGCCTCCGGATCTGCGTTCAGGGCGTCTCGCAACGCTCGCTGGTACTGGGCCGCGATCGCCTCGGCGCGCTGTTGGTCATGCCGGAGTAGCTGGTCAGGACGGCTGGTGGCGTCAGGCGTCCAGGTGCGCAGGCGGCTTTTGGCGGCAGTCCAGCTGCCGTTCTTCGGACCTGATAGACGGGTCGAGGTGCCCATGGCGACCTCCCGGAGGGGTTGGGAAGGACGTCGAGCGAAGTCTATTGATACAGACGGTGTTTGGCTAGCTGCACTAAGTGCGCGGAGCGGTGGTCTCCGCTGATCAGGCGTCGAAACGGTAAAGTGCGCAGACTGAGCCGGAACATCGACGGCCGGGGTGGAAGGATCGGCGGATGCGGGAGGATTCACCGCGCTGGGAGGAGATCAACTCCAGCTCGTATGTCTGGGAGCAGGACGGGCTGCGCGAGTTGGCCGGCTACCTGCCCGACACCGACCCGTTCCACGTCTGGACGAACGTCGAGTTCGTCGGCGCCGACGGCTCGATCAACGAGGTCGATGCCCTGGTGCTGACGCCGAGCGGTCTCTACGTCCTGGAGTTGAAGCACTGGCAGGGCGAGATTCGCGGTGACGGTACCCAGTGGGTTCGGCGGGCGCCGAACTCCCGGCTCATCCCCGAGGACAATCCGTACATCCTGGCCAACCGGAAGGCGAAGCGGCTGGCCAGCCTCATTCGCTACTACGCCAAGCAACACGGGCGGCAGCGTGAGACGCCCTACGTCGGTGCTGCGGTGTTCCTCCACGCGCGGGCGATGCGAGCTGACCTCGACGCGATCGGCAGTCAACACATCTACGGGCTGGAGGGTCACGACTCCGGCCTGCCCGGTTTGAAGAAGCTGTTGTTGGCCGTGCCCCGTAATCCCGATCACCTGGTGGACGAGGCGCGTGGGCGGGAGATCGTCGAGCTGGTGCGCGGCGCGAAGATCCGGCCGTCGGTGGCGGACCGCAAGGTCGGCCAACTGCTGCTGCATCCGAAGCCGTTCGCGGAGGGCCTCGGCTGGCAGGATTTCCTCGCCGGCCACACGCTGGACGCCTCGCTCGTGCGTCGGGTGCGGTTCTACCTGACCAGTCGGGCTGCCGAGCACGAGGTGCCGGCGATCCGCAAGGCGGCGGAGCGGGAGTTCCGCCTCCTGCAGGGCATCCACCATCCGGGAGTGGCCCGGGCGCACGACCTGGTCGAGCATTCGTGGGGGCCGGCGGTCGTCTTCGACCACCAGCAGGAGTGGGTACGCCTCGACCAGTGGCTGCTCCGGCGCGGCGACGCGTTGACGTTGGCCCAGCGGCTGCAGCTGGTGCAGGATCTCGCCGAGATCATCGACTACGCGCACTCTCGCCGACTGGCTCACCGGGCGCTCTCACCTCGGGCGATCTATGTCGGCGATCCGGACGGGTCGCGCCCGACACTGGTGGTCACCGACTGGCAGACCGGCGGTCGGTTGGCCGCCACGACTCAACTGACCCGTCTCGGCACCTCGAGCGACCCAGCCAGCCTGGAGCTGTTCTTCGATGACGAGGTCCGTCGTTATCAGGCGCCGGAGGCCGAGAACGCCACCCGAATGCCGGGCCACCAGCTCGACGTGTTCTCGCTCGGAGCGCTGGCGTACCGGATCTTCGCCGGGGCTGCGCCGGCCGCTACGCCGGAGGAGTTGGTTAACGCGGTTCGGGACAGCGGCCTGCACCTGGACGCCGCAGTCGATGGTATGCCTGACATTTTGGTCAAGCTGGTCTACGACGCGACCCGGGGCGACCCGGGCCACCGGTTATCCAGCGTTTCCCGTTTCCGCAGTGATGTGGAAGAGGTCTGGGAGAAGCTGACCGCACCGGAGCCAGAGCCGGTGACCGACCCGCTTTCGGCCCACCGGGGTGACGTGCTCGACGGCGGCTTGGAGGTCAGGGACCGCCTCGGTTCCGGTGCCACCGCGGTGGCCCTCCTGGTCGCCAGGGAGGGGGAGTCGCGCCCGCTCGTGTTGAAGGTGGCCCGCGACGAACAGCACGAGGAACGGCTGACCGCTGAGGCCCGTACCCTCGGGGGTTTGAAGCATCCCCAGGTGGCGGCGCTGGTCAAGGGGCCGGTGCGGGTCGGTGGCCGGACCGCGCTGCTGATGGAGAGCGCCGGGGCGCGCACCCTCGCCGAGGAGTTGCGTGGCGGTCGGTTGGCGCTGGACCTGCTGGAGCGGTATGGGCGGGACCTCCTCGACATCGTCAACTATCTCGACGGGCAGGGCGTCTGGCACCGTGACCTGAAGCCCGCCAACCTGGCGGCCCGGCCCCGCCCGAAGGACAAGCAGCCGCACCTGTGCGTCTTCGACTTCTCGCTGTCGTCGAGCCCGGCCGACCAGATTGGCGCGGGCACCGTCGGCTATCTCGACCCGTTTCTCGGCCCGCCGCGGCGGATGCGCTACGACGCGGCGGCGGAGCGGTTCGCGGCGGCCGTCGTCCTCTACGAGATGGCGACGGGCACCCTGCCCCGATGGGGCGACAATGCCAACCCGGTGGTGGTCAGCGATGAGGTGACCCTCGATCCGGCGGCGTTCGACCCGGCCGTGGCCGACCGGCTTGTGGAGTTCTTCCGCCGGTCGCTGGCCAGGGACGCGGCGGTCCGGTTCGACACGGTCGACGAGATGACCGATGCCTGGCGGGCCATCTTCCAGCAGATCCCGCAACCGGCCGTGACGCCGGTCGGGCCGCTGCCTGCGGTGGTGGGGTTGACCCGTGAGTCACCGCTGGAGGTGACGGAGCTGACCGCGCGGGCCCGCTCGGCGCTGGAACGGCTGGGCATGCACACCGTCGGTGACCTGCTGGACGCCGAGCCATCGGAGCTGACCAGGGCCAAGGGGGTGCCGGACGCCACCCGTAAGGAGATCCTTGCCCAGGCACGCACGCTGCGGGCGGTGCTGCCCGGCGACAGCGAGCCGACTCCCACCGAGGAGCAGCCGCTGGCACAGGGCGTCGAGGCGCTCTGTGTGACCCTGCTGCCGGCCACCACGTCACGCAACCACCGGACGGTGGCCGTGCTGCTCGGGCAGGCGCCCGCCGACGATGGCACATTCCTGTGCTGGCCGGCTCAGAGCGAGGCAGCGCGAGCCACCGGCCGGAGTCAGCCGCAGATATCCAAGCTGTTGAGCGCGCAGGCCAAGACGTGGTTGGGTAACCCCGCACTGGAGGCGGTACGCAACGAACTCGTGGCGTTGCTCGACGCCCGCGGCGCGGTGATGTCCGCCGAGGAGCTGGCCCAGTCGTTGATCGCGGCCCGCGGTTCCTACACTGCCGCGCCGAAGCGGTTGCCGCAGGCGGTCGGGCTGGTCCGCGCTGCCGTCGAGGCTGAGCTGAGCACCGGCGGGGACGCCCGGTTGGCCATCCAGCGGTTCCGTACCTCCAGCACCGTCCTGGTCGGTCGGGAGCCGGACGATCCGGCGTCCGACGTCACCGCCGCTGACTTCCTCGGGTACGTGGTGGCGCTGGGCGGCCGAGCCGTCGAGTTGGCTGACGCTGACCCGCTGCCGACCCGGCAGCGCGCTGTCGAGGAGCTACGCCGGCTGCCCTCGCCGGCCGGCATGCCTGCGGTAGCCGACCTGCGCTTGTTGCAACTCGCCGCGATCGGGAGCAACGACCGGGTCGACGTCAATGCGCAGGGGCAGCTCTACCCGGTGGGCATGTCGGCGGAGCGCGCGCTGCGGCTGTCGGTCGGTGGCCTGATCGGCCAGCGGCTCGGGCCGCAGCAGATCCGTGACCGGGTGCAGAGCCGCTTTCCCCGGGCGGAGCGGGTGCCGGACCGCCCCGCCCTGACTGACCTGCTCGCGGCGGCCGAGGTGCCGCTGACCTGGCACGCACAGGACCGGGTGTACGGGCCGGTGAGCATGCCCGCCTCGGTGACCGGCACCCGAATGGCCACCACGCACGCGCCTTTGCTTGGGCCTACCGCCACCGATGAGGTGGCCCAGAAAATCGCCTCGGCCATCGAGCGGCGGTCTTTCCTCGCGGTGCTGGCGCCATGGCGGCGGCTCGGCCCAGCCCGGCGGGCACTGCTGGCCCGGCTGCCGGTGGCCGAGGTGGATGTCACGGCGATCCTGCTGGAGCGCTTGCGTTCGCTGGGCTTTCCGTGGGAGGCGATCGTGGCGGCGGACAACGGCTCGGCTTTGGATGCCGACTTCCGCAGCCTCGTGGATCTGGTCCGACACCAGGTGGTGCCGGCCGTCAACGAAGCAATCGCCGCAGCCGACCGACCGGTGTTGATCACCGAGGCGGCGCCGCTGGCCCGGTACGGGCAGCTCGGGCTGCTCCAGGAGTTGGCCGATCCGACCAGGTCTCGACCGGCGGCCCGACTGCTGCTGGTGCCGGCCCGTCGACCTGACCCGGCGATGCTGGACGGGGTGCAGTTGCCGCTTACGTCACTGGCCAGCCAGTCGTTGTGGCTCGCCGACGACTGGATCGAGTCGTCCGCCAGCGAAGGGATTGAGTCGTGGCGAAGCTCGCCCTGAGCCCGGCCGAGGCCGCGCTCTATGAGCTTGTCGGCACCCGGGCGTTCGTGCGGGCACGCCAGTTGCTCGAGCACGGGGAACTGCTGGACATCCAGTGGGATCCGGAAACCGGTCAGGCGCACGGTCGGCTCGACGGCAGCGCAACCGGCCGGGTGGCGGCGACGGTGCTGTTGGACACCCGACGGCATGGTCGAGGCGTTGGATGGCTCCTGCGGGTGCGGGCAGGCCGGGTGTGCGCACCTTGTCGCCCTGGTGCTCGCGACACTCATTGCGGTCGAGCCCCGGAAACCCCGCCCGGTGCGGCAAACGGCGAGTTGGGAGCGGGCGGTCTCCGCACTGGTCCGGGACGTCGCCCCGCCGCCGGCTGTGCCGGAGTCGGAGCCACCCGGTCTCGGCCTGCAGTTCGACGTTGTCTCCCAGGGCTCGGACGGCGGCGCGGGATTCCAGGTCGACCTACGGCCGGTGCTGCCGGGCCGCACCGGCTGGGTGCGATCTGGAATCAGCTGGTCAACGTTGAGCTACGCCTACTTCGGCCGGTCGGGGCAGACCGAGCGGCACCGTCGACTGCTCGTCGAGATCGCCCGACTGGGGAGTACGGGCAACGACCCCTACCACTACTACGACGGCCATCGGCGGGCGTTCGCGCTGCACGAGTTCGCCAGCCGGCGAATCTGGGACCTGCTGGCCGAGGCGGACGAGGCTGGGCTGCCACTGGTGCAGGCCGGTAAGCGTGCCGGGCCGGTCGTGCTGGGTCGTCCGGCCCGGCTCTCGGTCCAGGTCGATCGGGCTGATGGAGAGCTGGTGCTGGCACCGACGCTGTCGGCCGGTGGCGCCCCGATCCCCGTGTCACGCGTACTCCTCGTCGGCGAGCCGGCGCACGGCCTCGCCGGGTTGGCGGAGCTCAGCGGGCCGGACGCCCGAGCCGGCGTACCGGCGCTCTGGTTGGCGCCGCTGGCCGGGACGTTGCAGCCGGGAATGCTACGGGCGCTCGGCGGGCCGGCCATCCGGATTCCGGCTGCCGAGGAGCAGCAGTTCTTCGACCGTTTCTATCCGGAGTTGCTCCGCCAGGTCGAGGTGTTCGCCGCCGATCCGGCCGTTCAGCTTCCGACGGTAGGGCCGGCCACCCTGACCGCGACAGCGAGCCCCGAGCCCGACCAGCGTCTCCGGGTGGCCTGGGAGTGGCATCGTGTCGTCGGGGGCCGACGCCATCCCGAGCCGCTGCGGGACGGGATGTCTGCCGTCACGGATGAACGCCGCGCGGAGCTCCTGCGGCAGGTCGTCGACCTGGTCGCCAAGCCGGTGCCCGAGCTCCTGGAGCCGTCGTCGACCGGGCCTCGACTGGCAGCCTCGGCGAGCCTCTCCGGTGACGCCCTGATCCGGTTCGTCAGTGACGTCCTTCCGCGACTGGCCGAGCTGGACGGTGTCGAGCTGGTCACCCCACCGGACGGCGCGCTCGACGACTACCAGGAGACGTACGCCGCGCCCACCATCACCTTCGCCGACGGCGGTGAGCCCGGCGAGCATGACTGGTTCGACCTGTCGGTGATGGCGTTGCAGGCGCGTAAGGCGGAGCTGTTCAGCAGCGTCCTGGACGGTGGTGAGTTCGCTTCCGCGCAGTTCACCGCCGCCGACATCAAGAGCCTGCTGGAGTGAGCGGTGCCGGCCGGCGATGGGCTCAGTCGGCGGTGCCGGCGGGAACGACCCAGGCGGTGGGCTGCCCGGTGATCGCGGTGATCAGGTCGAAGTCGCCGTCGTAGTGCAGGACGGTGACTCCGTGTCGTTCGGCGGTTGCGGCGATCAGCAGATCCGCCATGGGCAGGGCCCGGTGGTTGCCCTTGTGCAACGCCTGTACCTGGACGTCGACCGCCCGGTCCCAGACCTCGTCGGGCATTGCCAGCCAGCGGAATCCGCCCATCAGCCACCGGGCACGCTGGGCGTCCTTCGCAGTGCGGGCACTGTGGATGACTTCGATCTCGACCGCGCCGCACACCGCGAGCAGCCCTCGATCGGACAGCTCGCCGAGCACCGGAGCCACACTGCGCTTGGGCCAGCGGGCGAGGGCTGACTTGTCCAGCAGATAGTGCTCGTGACTCACGCTGCGTCCGGCTCGGCCGTCTCGACGGGACCCGTCAGATCGGGAAGCCCTCCGCTCTTGAGCCAGTCGGCGAACTGTCGCCGCTTCTCCCGGTCGACGACAGCCTTGAGGGCGGCGTTGACTGTTGCCTTCTTCGTCGTGGTGCCAAGGATCTTGCCGGCCTCGGCGAGTAGTTCGTCATCAACATCAAGGATCGTCCGGCTCACGGGTGCCTCCTCAGGTGGGCGATCATCGCCGATGATATCAATCCGGCACGTCTTTGATATCAGGGTTCGCTGACTCGCCATGCTGAGAGTCGCCTGGCCGGTCGCACATTGGGCAGCCGAGGCGTGCTGTCACTCCAAAGCGTGGACCGGAATAGTCCGAACCGGCCGGTGTGTCTCGGATCCTGGATCCGGACCGTGTAGTCCAGGCTGGAGGACGCTCGGAGCGTCCAGAATGGCCATCCGGAGGGCACCTGTGTCGTCACTGAATGTGGTAAAAATCTAGGAATGTCGCTGCGCAAGATCGTGCTGGAGAACTACCGCTGCTTCCGCGACCGGCAGGATATCGAGCTGGCGCCGGTCACGGTGGTCCTCGGCAAGAACAACTCCGGCAAGAGCGTGCTGACCCGTGCCCCGCTGGTCATCGGGACGGGCTTCGACACCACCAGCACCGCTCCACTCGACCTGGATCGCCTGGTGCCACAGCCGGTGGACGGCTTTCCCGATCTGATCTTCGAGCAGAGCCCGCACGGCAAGTTCTCGCTCGGGTTCACGATGGACGGGCCGAACCCCTTCGAGATGGCGGCCACGATCCGCTACGTCGACGAGGACCGCCGCGCCTACGTCTCCAACCTGCACCTTGCGAGCCAGGGCGACACCATCGACTTCGAGCTGCTACCGACGATCGAGACGACCGAGCACGGCGTCGTCTATGAGGTCAGTTCGAAGGTCCACCCCCGTGCGGTCACCCGGCCGGTGGTCTTCAACGGCCTGTTACCAAGGGTGGAGGACGTCGCTGAGCTGTGGCCGTTCGGCGACCGGCGGATCTCGTTGGGGCCGATCCGGTTCCTCAGCGCCTACCGCGACCGGCCGGAGCGCCAGCACCGGCTGCCGCTGGGCACTCCGCGTGCCGTCGGTGAACAGGGCCAGGGCACCTCCGGCATCCTCGCGCACGACCAGGCACGGGGCGATGGCGAACTGCTGGACAGGGTCAACAAGCGGCTCGCGAAGATCGTGCCGGGCTGGCGCATCGAGGAGATCGAGGCGGGTCCGCTCTGGTCGACGGTGTTGACCCGAAAGGGCAGCGGCGTCCGGGTCAACCTGGCCGACGCCGGCACCGGCCTGTCGCAGGTCCTGCCGATCCTGGTGCAGTGCGCCATGGACGAGCGGCGTGGCTCGCAGTCGGCCTCGGCCTTGCAGATCATCGAGGAGCCGGAGATGCACCTGCACCCTGGTGCCCATGCCGAGCTGGCTGATCTCTACCTGAGCACGGCGCAGGCCACCGGCACCCGATTCCTGATCGAAACGCACAGCGAAACCCTGTTACTGCGGTTGCGGCGGCGGATCGCCGAGCGAAAATACCCAGCGGACATGCTCGCCATCTATGTCGTGGAGCAGGTCGACGGGGTGTCGGTGATCCGTCGGGTCGGGGTCGACGAGTTGGGTGATCTCGGCGACGAATGGCCAGAGGGCTACTTCTCGCAGGACTACAACGAGGTGCGGGCGCTCGCCTCCGCCCAGCTCAACCGGAGTGGCTATGCATCTTGACATCCAGGCGGACGTGTTCCACTCGGGCGACCAGCTCACCGTGGCCAAGCTGCTCGACTTGGCGATGACGGGGCGGCACCGGTGGCGGCCCGATCGCGCGGTCGCGGAGAGTGCGGCACGGTTCGCGGAGACGCTGCCGTTCAAGGCGGTGAAGACCTTCGTGGAGCACGCATTGGTCGAGGCGTACAAACCGGCGGCCCAGCCAGCTACAGCTACGGCCGTGATCAGCTCGGCGCAGCTCAAGAACCTTGTCGAGGACCTTGGCCGGCCGGCCGTGCTGGTCGTCGAGGACGAGATCACGGAGGAGTGCTTCCTGCTGGCCGCAGCCGAGGCGTTCGGGGAGACCGACATCGTGCAGGCGCTGCACAACCACTGGTTGAGGTTCAGCCACGCCGGCGGCAAGGACCGGATGGTGCAGTTCGTCGAGCGGCGACGCCGTGAGTTTTCGGTGCTGATCCGAGTGGCGGCCCTGATGGACAGCGACCGCAAAAGCGCCGGCCACCGGACCAAGAACGTCACCTACGCCCTGCAGATCCGCGCCCTTGACGGAGGCAGCGAGGTGCACCTGTGGCACTGCCGCGAGTTGGAGAACTACGTGCCGTCCCGGGTGTGGGAGGAAGCCTTCATGGACCGAGCCCCAGCCGAGCGGGACGCCAAACTGGCGAGCCTTCGGGGTATGCCGCACGATGCCCGGCACTACCTCGATGTCAAGGAGCACTTCGGCGGCAAGATGCCGAAGCCACTGATCCCACCGCAAGTGCGGCTCACCGAGCAGGACTTCGACGAGCTCGGCCCCGTCGCCGTGGCGGACCTGCGGGAGCTGCTGGCCATGATTCGTCGGATTCTGTAGGACACTGACGCTCATGCGCACCGACCAGGCCGAGATCCGACCGGACCCGACGATCGCGCTCGTCGGCGACCTGCTGACCGACATCGGCAAGGGGACGATCCGGGTGCCGGCGTTCCAGCGGCCATTCGTCTGGCGGCCGGCGCAGATGTTGGAGCTCTTCGACAGCATCGAACGCGGCTACCCGATCGGCAGCCTGCTGCTCTGGCAGACCGACCTGCCGATCCCTTCGCTGGAGCGGATCGGTGGCCTGTCGATCCCGCCGCCACCGACGGCGGGGCAGCAGATCTCCTACCTTCTCGACGGCCACCAGCGGGTCTCCACCCTCTTCGGGGTGTTGAACCGACCCCCACGCCGGGGTCCGGCCGAGGACGACGGAGAGTGGATCTGGCAGGTCTATCGCGATTTGCGCGCCGACCAGGCCGGCTCCGAGCGCTACCGGCACCATCGCTCGGGTCGTTGGTCACCGCACCTGTTGCCGCTGGCAGCGGTGATGCGCACCCGGGACTTCCTCGGGCACTTCCGCGAGGTCGAGCTTGCCACCCGGGACGTCGACCAGGTCGACATGCTCATCCGCGAGGCCGAGGCGGTCGTGCAGCGGATCAAGAGCTACAAACTCACCGTCGTACGTCTGCAGGGCGCGAGCCTCGACCAGGCGGTCAACGTCTACGCCCGGCTCAACCGCACCGGCACCCGGATGGACCCGGACCAGATGGTCTCGGCGCTGACCTACCGGGAGGAACAGCCGTCCCTCGCCAGCCGCATCGACGACATCGTCAGCTCGATCGCCGAGTCCGGCTTCGGCGAGCTGCCCCGACTCGCGGTCTTCCGCTCGCTGCTGGCGATCGCCGGCGAGTCGGACATCATGTCGCCGCGCTGGAGCCTGGTCGCCGACTACGTGCAGAACCGGCTGCACGACGACTTGCCACACACCGGTCGGGCGGTGGGACTGGCGGCGGAGTTCCTGCGTAACGGCGTCGGAATGCCGCACGCCCGCTTCCTGCCGTACTCGCATCAGTTGGTCTTGCTGGCGATGTTCTTCCACACCTGCCGAGAGCCGAGCGGCCGGCACTATGACGGGCTGCGGCGATGGTTCTGGGTGACCTCGTGGTCGAGCGCGTTCGCCGGGGCGACCTCGACCATGCTGCGCCGGGCGCTGGCCGAGATGCGGCGGTTCGCCACCGACGAGGCTGACCTGCCGCTGGACGTGGCCGCTGTGCAGCCGATGCCGGAGTCGTTCAACCTCAACAGCGCGCGGACGAAGGCATACGTGATCTGGGAGGCGGTGGAGTTTCCCCGGCGCCTGGACATGCTCGGCCAGCCCTTCGAGATGGCGAACGTGCTTGCGACGGCGGACAACCAGATCTTCCGGCACGTGGTGCCGCGCGACCCTCGCCCAGCGAATCGCCTGATCTTCCCGACCACACCGAACACCAGCGTCCTCGCAGGTCTCAAGGGGCTCGACCTACCCGTCGGGCCGGGTCTCTTCGACGGCAACCCCGAGCTGCGTCGGCTGGTGGGCCAGTCGCAGACCGAGCAGATCCTGGAGAGCCACGGGATCCCCCTCAAGGCGTGGCGGCGGCTCTGCGACGGGGGCAACGGTGGGCAGATTTTCGTCGAGGACCGCACCGAGCTGCTGGAGCGGCGGCTCCGCGCCTTCGCCGACCATTTGGACGTGCCGGTAGGTGGTCAGGTCGCTGGTGTGGCCGACGACGATTCAGAGTAGTGGCAGCCGGGGTGACAGACCTTAGGATCTAGCGGTGATCGAGCTGAAGGCGTTGCAAGCGCAGGTCAGGACCCTGGTGGACGATCTGCGCCGGCAGGTCGCGGAGGCCCCGGGCCTGCGAGCTGAGCTGCGCCAGGAGTACGCGGCGGCGAAGGACGCCCAGCGCGTCGGCGGCAGCTTCGAAACGTGGCTCGACGACGTGCTCGACCAGGCAGCAGTAGCCTGGGTGCTCGGCTGCGTGTTCGTCCGATTCTGCGAGGACAACGCGCTGGTCGAGAAGCTCTGGATCGGCGGCGCCGACCCGGCCGCGCCGGCCGAACGGGCCGTGCAGCACCGGCAGGCGTACCTGATCGCCAACCCCCGGCACAACGACCGGCACTGGCTGCGGGAGGCCTTCGGCTACCTGGCCGAGCTGAAGGCCACCGGCAAGATCTTCGACAGAAAGCACAACCCGCTGTGGCGCTTCGACATCTCCGGCCCGGCAGCCGAGGAACTGAGCGACTTCTTCCGGCGCGGCGCGGGCGCTGTCTCGCTGCGCCGCGACGACCTGAACACCCGGTTCCTGGGCGACCTCTATCAGGACATGTCGACGCACGCGAAGAAGACGTACGCGCTGTTGCAAACCCCGGAGTTCGTGGAGGAGTTCATCCTCGACCGCACCTTCGAGCCTGCGGTCAAGGAGTTCGGTCTCGCCGCGACCAGCGTCATCGACCCGACCTGCGGTTCTGGGCACTTCCTGCTCGGCGCGTTCCACCGCCTGGTGGGTAAGTGGCGGGACCGGGAGCCAGCCACCGACGTGAAGGTGCTCGTCGAACGGGCGCTCGGCCAGGTGACCGGCGTCGACATCAACGCCTTCGCGGTGGCCATCGCCCGGTTCCGGCTGCTGATCGCCGCGATGAAGGTGTGCGGGCTGACCAAGCTGGAACGCACGCCGGCGTTTCCGGTTAGAGTGGCGACTGGCGACTCGCTGCTGCCGTGGGGGGCGTTCAGCTCCCGAGCGCAGGGCGACCTGCTCGCCGAAATTGAGGGCAAGGCGATCTTCGCGTACGAGAGCGAAGACGCCGACCTGCTCAAGGACTACCTAGCCGAAAACCAGTACACAGTTGTGGTGGGTAACCCGCCCTACATCACCGTCGCGGACAGCGCCCGCAATGGCCTCTACCGCGAGATCTACAAGACCGTCTGTTACCGGCAATACGCGCTGACCGTACCCTTTGCGAAGCGTTTCTTTGATTTGGCCAAGTGGTCAGACGAGCACGGCGAGGGCGCTGGGCACGTTGGCCAAATCACCGGAAATTCATTCATGAAGCGCGAGTTCGGTAAGCATCTGATCGAAAAGTACTTTGCGCACGAGGTTGAATTGACGGAGGTGATCGACACCTCCGGTGCCTACATTCCTGGCCATGGCACTCCCACAGTAATCCTAATTGGTCGGCCCAACAGTCGCCGCCGTTCCGGCACTGTCCGGGCGGTACTCGGTATTCGAGGCGAACCGTCTCAACCTGCGTTCGCCGCCAAAGGTCTAGTGTGGACAGCTGTCGTTGAACAGGTGGCTGTTCCAGGTTCCGAGTCGGATTGGGTTACTGTCTCCGACCTCCCCCGTAGGCAGCTAGCCAATTTCCCGTGGAGTCTTGCCGGCGCAGGTGCCATCGACGTCAAAAGATTCGTTGAGGAGAACTCGTCAGGCAAGCTTGGTTCGATGGTCGAAGTTATTGGGCTTGTAGCCGAAACCCGGGCCGACGACGCTTATTTGATTGGGCGCTCGATGGCTCGCAGGCTGCGGGGCGATACGCAAATTGCGCCATTCATTACTGGCACTGCAATTAGAGACTATGTGGCAGATGAAGGTGACAGTGTCGTATTTCCATACGACCTCAATGGCTCGCCTGTTGCGGGCCCGGCTGGGTTAAGGCTGCTTTGGAGGTATCGACTCCCGCTAAAGGCGCGTCGCGCACTCTCTGGAACTCAGGAGGAGCGCGGCCTGGCCTGGTTTGAATATTCGGATTTCCACCCAGCAAGGTGGGTGGCGCCTATGAAAATATCATTTTCGTTCGTTTCTACACATAACCGGTTTATATTGAATCGTGGCGGAGATATTTTCAATCGCGCCGCGCCGGTTATTTTGCTTCCTGAAGGCGCGGGTGAAGCTGAATACTTGGGGCTCCTTGGGGCTCTTAACAGCTCGACTTCCTGCTTTTGGCTCAAACAGGTCTGTCATGACAAGGGCATTCGTGGCCAGGGTGGTGGTTTCACGAGCGATGACTGGGAGCACTTTTATGATTTCACGGGGACTAAGGTAAATGAATTTCCGCTGCCTTCGGCGTACCCGTTGGGCCGGGCTCGGGAACTTGATGGGCTGGCGCAGCGGCTCAGTAGCTTGACCCCGGCGGCGGTGGCCGCTTCGGGGGTGCCGAGCCGGCAGTGGCTCGCGGAGGCTGAGACGGAGTACCACTCGGTGCGGGCGCGGATGATCGCGTTGCAGGAGGAGTTGGACTGGGAGGTCTACCGGCTCTACGGGCTGATCGACGAGGATCTGACCTGTCCCGATCCGCCGGAGCTGAAGCTGGGGGAGCGGGCCTTCGAGATCGTGCTGCACACCAGCGGGGCGCAGACCGAATGGTTCAACCGGCACGGGTCGAAGCCGATCGACCGGCCGCAGCCGCATTGGCCGGCGGAGTACCGGTCCCTCGTGGAGCGGCGGATCGCCACCATCGAATCCAACCGGCACATTGGGCTGATTGAGCGGCCGGAGTGCAAGCGGCGCTGGTCCACCGACGGGTGGGAGAAGATGCATTCGGCCGCGCTGCGGGAGTGGCTGCTCGATCGGTTGGAGTCCGCGGAGCTGTGGGCGGGGCAGCCGAAGCCACTGTCGGTGGCGCAGCTCGCCGATCGGGTCAGTGGGGATCAGGATTTCCGGGCGGTGCTGGATTTGTGGGTTGGGCACGACAGTTACGACCTGACGCGCACGCTGGGGCAGTTGCTCGCCGACGAGCATGTGCCGTACCTGCCGGCGCAGCGTTACAAGCCGGCCGGGCTGCGCAAGCGCGCGCAGTGGGAGCGGACCTGGGCGTTGCAGCGTCGGGAGGACGCGGGGGAGAAGGTCACCATCGAGGTGCCGCCGAAGTACACGTCGGCGGACTTCGCCCGGCCGTCGTATTGGAAGGCGCGCGGGAAGCTCGACGTGCCGAAGGAGCGGTTCATCTCGTACCCGCAGGCGGGGCGGGACAACGACGGCAGCGAGCTGCTCGGCTGGGCCGGGTGGGACCACCTGGCGCAGGCGCAGGCGCTCGCCACCGTCTACCTCGACCGGAAGACGCAGGAGGCGTGGCCGGCGCACCGGCTGCTGCCCCTGCTTGCCGGGCTGGTCGAGATCGAGCCGTGGCTGCATCAGTGGCACTCGGGTGAGCAGCCCGGGTTCCCCGGATCACCGGCCGAGTTCTTCACCGACTTCATCAACGCCGAGCTGGCCCAGCTCAGCTCCGACCGCTCCGCGCTGGCGCTGCTGCGGGGTGTGCCAGAGCTGCCCTGAGATCCGGAGCGGGCAACCTTGACGGCCGGGGTTGCCGAACATATGTTCGGGCGATGGGCGATGGGCGATGGGCGATGGGCGATGGGCGATGGGCGATGGGCGATGGGCGATGGGCGATGGGCGATGGGCGATGGGCGATGGGCGATGCAGGGCGTTCGCAAGGTAGAGATATGCCCGTTCTAGGTGATTCCTAGTAGTTGTAGGGATCGGCGGGTTTCGGCTGTCCTTTCATAGGGCTGGCGCGATGGATGCGACGCCGGCCAGGCGGAGCAGGCTGATCGCGGTGTTGCGCAGGGTGGTCAAAAGGGCATCAGTCTAGACATCTGCATGATCGCCAGAAGGCCGCGCTCTTCTACGTACCCACCAAAACCGGCGTGACTATCACATAACCGAATATCCGGTCATAGCTCGATCTTGCGAATGCCCTGCGCTTGACCGCGAATTCCCGCAGGTCAGCCGGCACTCAAGCGACTACTCAATAGCGTGTGCCACGAACGAGGAATGGTGATCGCAATGTAGGAGCGATTTCAGGAATCGATGCTGTGCAGAAGATGAAGGTTTGGCCCTTCGGAGTCGCCTTTCGGGAGGAGGCTTCAAACCACCACATGCTGCGTTGGCTGAAACCTTGCGAACGCCCTGAACTCAGGGGTGGAAGGAATGCGTCAGGCGCTTCCGCACTTCCTCGAACTGGACGACTACCTCGATGAGCAGGCCATCTCGGCCACGACCTGACCGCGGCTATGCGGTCTCGATGGCGACCGCCTGCTGGCGGTAGCCGGCTGTACAGCAGCCTGCCGCACCATCGTCCACGCGGACATCACGATGATCGAGATGGCTGCATTCGTTGCAACAACCGTGTTTCAAAACAAGCTCCATAGTGGTCCGGAGTGTGTCCGATCGTCGGCGTCTTGGGGTCGCGCAAGCAAGATCGGTGAGCCAAGATCTTCAGGCATACCGCCGGGGCCGTGGGCGCATCACGGCCTGAATGTTCGCCCCGAAATCGCGGTATTTCCCGGAGTGCCAGGCGTCGATCGGGTCGCCCTTCACGCTCGAGGTGGTCTCGGCCAGGCGGTCGGTGTCGAACAGTTTCCCGTCGAGGATGACGTGCGACCAGCCGTCGGCGGCGACCCGCGCCAACGCGTCGTGCAGGGTGGGTGTCTGCGCCGCCAGGACCCGCACGGCCTCGGCGACGCACCGGTACGCAGTCGCCCTCGACACCCCGAACCCGGCCCCGATGATGGTCTTGTCCTCACCCTTGCGGAACCACACCAACACCAAAAGCGCCTGGTAGAAGCAGGTCAACGCCCACGCGCCCGCCCGGGTACCCAACGCCCGGCGCTCGGCGCGCAACAGCCGCGCCACGTGCTGCACGAGTTCCCTGGGGACGTCGAGCAGAATAGGTGATCACGTGGAGCCCTCTCGGAGACTGATCTTGTCGCAAAGACCTGTCTACCGATGGCTCCACGCCCACATCCAGCACTGTCCGCCATGGACGCAATGCCCGTGTCGTCCCGATCCGCGCTCCCGTCCTTGTTGAGATCACCTCACTGGGTCACCTGGCACTGAACCCGGGGTCGATCTCTCGCGTTCCATAGTAGGGCCTCAAAATTTTCGGCCGAAGGGCCCCTGTCCGCAATCTCGCCAGAAAGGACTATGCAGATGGCCCGAATCAATGACCCGAATCGAACTCGACATCTAGTCGATTATGCCTATAGTCATGTGCGGAGAAAGGTGAAGGAGGGGGATGACCAATTCCTGATTTATCTGGCTCGCCATGCCGTACGTGTAGCCGGCGCCAACGAGAGGGAAGAGGCTAGGATTACGGGGCTCAACAGAGAGGATCTGGTATTCGATAGAGAAATCAGCCAAAAGACGAGCAACCTCCTACAGGATGTTCTTTACATAGAGGCTTTTATATATGAACAAGCTTCGCGGCGACCTTACTGGATCAGGCCTGATTCAGTCATTGGCTCCCTGCACGCGGAATTCGTTCGTCTTCGTGAGGAGCGGCAGCCCGGCCCGTCCGGTCCCTCGCAGGCGGCTCCTAGGGGCGCGTACTCACCTGCCCCCTTCGCCGCATTAACGAGTGCACCTACCCAGTCCGGCATGTCCCGGGTTTCGGCACCACCTCCGGGTGGCTTCCTGCCGCCGGCCAACCCTTCACAGGGAAATGGAAGCGCACTCAATCGCGGTCGATAGTCAGTGTCCCGGTCGGGGTCCGGTGACGGCAACGAATACCTACTGCTGACCTCGATTCGTCAGAGGGGTCTTGTCCTCCGGTAGGGTTTTCGGCTTGACCGTTTTGTCCCCTAGGGTGTGGCGTGGGGCGTCGTCTGTCACGACGGTGGTGCCGGGTCTCCGATCCCGGGACAGGGCTGTTGCGTTCTCGTTCGGCGAGCCGGTGAGCTGGGATGATGCCGGGTGATTGGCCTATGTGGAGGCGGTTGAAGCGGGTGAAGCCCTCAGGGTGATCATGGAGTTTCTCTAGGACTGCACGACACCGAGGACTCCACCCGCAGATGTCATCATCCCTGATCTCCGTACTGACTGTGACAACCCCCAGCGGTGAGACGCCGTCACCGCCGATCACCGAGGGTGAACGTCGTGGGCTCCTGGACGCTGTCAGCGTGATCCCGGACCCGCGTAATCCGCACGGAGTGCGGTATCCACTGGCCGCGTTGCTGACCGTCGCGGTCTGCGCGGTCCTGGCCGGCGCCTCGTCGTTCGCCGCGATCGCCGACTGGCTGTACGACCTGGACGAGGC
>NZ_JBFAHZ010000056.1:0-33755 GCF_040654415.1 Micromonospora sp. NPDC050695 | reverse complement strand
CCCAACATCGCCCGCGCCAACCGACGCGCCGACCGTCGCTCACACGACCTCATAACCGCTGTGACCAGCAGTTACCCCAGAACGCAATAGCCCTGCGGGTCCGGCGCCTTCGGCATACCTGGCACCGGCGGCCGGGCGGCGGCTGGACCGGCGGCTGCCGGCGACCCGGGTGATGCCCGCCACCCCGCATTGACCTACACCTCAGTTCAACTTGCAGTATCACCGTCATGACCCTGCTCTACGCCGATCCCGAGGTCGCCGCCGCACTGGACGCCGCCACCACGGTCGACGCCATGCGCGAGGCCCTGCTGGCCGCGTACGAGGGGAGGCTGATCGCGCCACCCCGGGCCGCGGCCCCGCTGAGCGGAGGCCGGATGGTGCTCACGGCGGGGCACCTGCTCGGCGAGTGGTACGGCTTCCGCTCGTACGACACCTTCGGTCACCCGCAGGCCGAGCAGCTGGTCGTCCTGCACGACGCCGGCACCGGGGCGATCCGGGCGGTCGCAGTCGGGGAGGAGCTGGGCTCCCGGCGTACCGGTGGGCTGGGCGGCGTCGCCGTCGACGCGCTGGCCCGGCCCGACGCGGCGACCCTCGCGGTGATCGGGTCCGGTCGGCAGGCGTGGACCCAGGTGTGGGCGGCCGCGGCGGTCCGCCCCCTGCGCGAGGTGGTGGTGTACAGCCGCTCCGCCGCCCGACGGGGTGCCTTCGCGGCCCGCGTCCGCGCGGAACTGGGCGTACCGGCGCGAGCGGTGGACGACCCGGCCTCCGCAGTGACCGGACGCGACATCGTGGTGCTCGCCACCACCAGTCCGACCCCGGTGCTGCACGCGGCCGACGTGAGCCCCGGCACGCACGTCAACGCCGTCGGCTTCAAGCAGAGCGACCGCAGCGAGTTCGGCGCCGACCTGCTGGACGCCGCCGACCTGCTGGTCACCGACTCGCCGGCCCAGGCGGCGGACTACCAGCCTCCGATGCTCGCGGCCACACCGCCGTACGCCGGACGGCTGCGCGACCTGGGTGGCGTGCTGGCCGGCGCGGTCGCCGGCCGGACCACCGCGGACCAGGTCTCCGTCTTCTGCTCCACCGGCCTCGCCGGCACCGAGGTCTTCCTGCTCGACCGGCTGACCCGGGTGACCGCCGCCACGCGCTGAGCGCCGCCTGGAGGATGCGCAGGTACGCGTGCGTGGGGTTCCCAGGTCGGCCCGGTACCCTCGGATGGTGTCTGCCACCTCCTCTGATGACAACGCCGAGGGCCGTCGTGTCGCCCTGCTGACCCTGGGTTGTGCCCGCAACGAGGTCGACTCGGAGGAGTTGGCCGCCCGGCTGCACGCCGACGGCTGGCAGGTGACCACCGATGGCGAGGGCGCCGACGTGGTGGTCGTCAACACCTGCGGCTTCGTGGAGAAGGCCAAGCAGGACTCCATCCAGACCCTGCTCGCCGCCGCCGGCACCGGCGCCAAAGTGGTCGCGGCGGGCTGCATGGCCGAGCGGTATGGCCGGGAGTTGGCCGACAGCCTGCCCGAGGCGCAGGCGGTGCTGAGCTTCGACGACTACCCGGACATCGCCGCCCGGCTGAACGCGGTCGTCGCCGGCGAGCAGGTCACCCCGCACACCCCCCGGGACCGGCGGGAGCTGCTGCCGTTGACCCCGGTGAAGCGGCGCGACTCCGCCGTGTCGCTGCCCGGGCACGGCACCGTGGCCCGCGGCGCCGTCGACACCGACGAGCACACCCCGGCGCACCTGCGCCAGGTGCTGCGGCGCCGGCTGGACACCGGCCCGGTGGCCTCGCTGAAGCTGGCCAGCGGCTGCGACCGCCGGTGCGCGTTCTGCGCGATCCCCGCGTTCCGTGGCGCGTTCGTCTCGCGGACGCCGGACGAGCTGCTCGCCGAGGCGGAGTGGCTGGCCAAGACCGGCGTACGCGAGCTGGTGCTGGTCAGTGAGAACTCCACGTCGTACGGCAAGGACCTGGGCGACCCCCGGGCTCTGGAGAAGCTGCTGCCGCAGCTCGCCGCGGTGACCGGCATCGTCCGGGTGCGGGTGAGCTACCTCCAGCCGGCCGAGACCCGACCCGGGCTGGTGGCGGCCATCGCCGGTACGCCGGGCGTGGCGCCCTACTTCGACCTGTCGTTCCAGCACTCCAGTGAGCCGGTGCTGCGCCGGATGCGCCGTTTCGGCTCCACCGACCGGTTCCTGGAGCTGCTGGCCAGCGCCCGGGAGTTGGCGCCGGAGGCGGGTGCGCGGAGCAACTTCATCGTCGGCTTCCCCGGCGAGACCCGCGCGGACGTCGACGAGCTGGTCCGGTTCCTCACCGAGGCCCGCCTCGACGCGATCGGCATGTTCGACTACAGCGACGAGGACGGCACCGAGGCCGCCGGGCTGCCCGGCAAGGTTTCCGCCGCGACCATCAAGCGGCGCTACGACCGGCTCAGCGCGCTCGCCGACGAGCTGTGCTCGCAGCGCGCCGAGGACCGGCTCGGCTCGACCGTCGAGGTGCTGGTCGACTCGATCGCCGATGGTGTGGTGGAGGGCCGGGCGGCGCACCAGGCGCCGGAGGTGGACGGTTCCACCACCCTGGTCGCCCCGGTGGAGGGTGGGGTCGATCTGGCCGCGCTGCGCCCGGGTGACCTGGTGCGTGCCACGGTGACCGGCACCGAAGGGGTGGACCTGCTCGCCGTGCCGGATGAGATGATCTCGGCGGCGCCCGGCGCGGCACGGTGACGGCGGGAACGAACGGAGCGGGGGAGCCAGGTGGTGTGGTCCCGGGAGCGCCACGGCGGCCCGAGTGGAGCGAGACGGTGACCGGGGCGACGGAGTCGACGCCGGCCCGGGTGGTCGCGCGGGTGCCCGTGCTCAACGCCGCCAACGCGTTGACCGCGTTGCGGCTGGTGCTGGTGCCGGTCTTCGCCGCCTCGGTGATCGTGTCCGGGATGAGCCATGCCGGCTGGCGGATGGCGGCCTGCCTGATCTTCGCGGTGGCGTCCGCGACCGACCTGGTGGACGGCTGGATCGCCCGCCGGTTCGGGCTGGTCACCTCGGTCGGCAAGGTGGCCGATCCGATCGCCGACAAGGCGCTCACCGGCGCGGCCCTGCTGCTGCTCTCCTGGTACGACCGGCTGCCCTGGTGGGTGACCGTGCTGATCCTCGTCCGTGAGCTGGGCATCACCGGGCTGCGGTTCTGGGTGATCCGGCACGGCGTGATCGCCGCCAGCCGCGGCGGCAAGGTCAAGACCGCGCTCCAGATCCTGGCCATCGCCTGGTACCTGTGGCCGATGCCGGCCGCCCTCGCCACCGTCGGCCCCTGGATCATGGCCGCCGCCGTCCTGGTGACGGTGGTGACCGGCTTCGACTACGTGGTCCAGGCCCTGCGCCTCCGCCGCGCCCGCTGACCCCGCACCTCACGCGGCCGACCCAGTTGATCATGGGGTTGCCGCCATCCGGCTCGGCGTGTCGCGCCGCCAACGTCATGATCGACGCGATCGGACCGGGAGGGTTGGGTGGCCGGGGGTGGGGAAGGACGGGTTGATGCAGCGGGATGTGGGTTTGGGGGGTGGTGCGGCGGTGGGGGAGGAGTCCGCGGGTAGCCCGGCGGCGGGGGTCGTGCACAGCCTGGCGCAACGGCACGAGACGCTGGCCACGGTCGAGTCGCTCACCGGCGGCATGCTCGCCGCGTCGATCGTGGAGATCGCCGGGGTCAGCGGGATCTACCGGGGCGGCCTCGTCGTCTACGCCACCGAGCTGAAGGCCACGCTGGCCGGCGTACCGACCGAGCTGCTGGCCGAACGGGGGCCGGTGGACCCGGACGTCGCGGCGGCGCTCGCCGCGGGTGGCCGGCAGCGGTGCGGCGCCGACTGGGGCCTCGCCACCACCGGCGTCGCCGGCCCCGAACCGCAGGACGACAAGCCCGTCGGCCTGGTCTACGTCGCGGTCTCCGGCCCGAACGGCGGCGAGGTCCGCCAGCTCGACCTGGACGGTGGCCGGGACCACGTCCGCTCGACGGCCGTGATCGAGGCGTTGCGGCTGCTCGCCGAGCGGATCCACGCCGACGACGCCGAGCGGGGCGCGGTGGGCGTTGGACGCCGGTGAGCCGTCGCGGGCGATCCGACGGGCGGGGCGGGATGTCGCACGGGCTCGCACCGGGTACGGTTGCGGGAAGGCTCCGACGCTCGGAGCCGGCGCGGTCCGCCGCGACCGGCTGCCCGACGCCGGGCGAGAGGTATCCCTCAGGGGGAGGTGCGATGGTCCTGCTACGCCGGGTAATCGGTGACGCACTGCGGGCGCGCCGGCAGGGGCAGCACCGCACCCTGCGCGAGGTGTCCACCGCGGCGAACGTCAGCCTCGGCTACCTCTCCGAGATCGAACGGGGGCACAAGGAGCCGTCCAGCGAACTGCTGGCCGCGATCTGTGACGCGCTCGGTGCCCGCCTGTCCGAGCTGCTGCGGGAGGTGAGCGACACCGTGGCGCTCGCCGAGCAGATGCCCGGGGTGCTCGTCGGCATGCAGGACGAGCCGGCCGAGGCCGCGCCCGTCGGCGCGGCGGCCACCGTGCGCAAGAGCACCAACCGGGGCGTACGCCAGGTCACCTCCGACGGCAAGGTCGCTGTCTCGGTCCGCCACGAGTCGCCGCTCAAGGCCACGCTGCGCAGCACCCGCGTGCGCCCCACCGAGCGCGACCGGGACGTGGTCTGCGCCGCCTGAGCCCCTCCTCCCGGTTGACCATGGGCGAGCCGGCCCCAGCCGCGTAGGGTTGCCCACAGGATCTGCCGGTGCCGTCGACCGCCCGGTACGGATGCCGAGGTGGCGTTCGGCTGGGACGATGGAGACCGGCCGGGGTCGCGGTCGGCCGGCCCATTCCGGTCTGACCGCGGGTGGAGTGACGCTACTGAGGGGATACCGCGGAGATGGCGAACCCGTTCGTCAAGGGTTGGAACTATCTGATGGCACTCTTCGGTGCCAAGATCGACGAGCACGCCGATCCCAAGGTGCAGATCCAGCAGGCCATCGAGGATGCCCAGCGCCAGCACCAGGCGCTGGTGCAGCAGGCCGCCGCGGTGATCGGCAACCAGCGCCAGCTGGAGATGAAGCTGTCCCGGCAGATGACCGAGGTCGAACGGTTGCAGGGCAACGCCCGGCAGGCCCTCGTGCTGGCCGACCAGGCCCGCGCCAAGGGCGACGAGGCCGAGGCCGGGCGCTTCGAGCAGTCCGCGCAGACCCTCGCCACCCAGCTGGTCTCCGCCGAGCAGGCCACCGAGGATCTCAAGACCCTGCACGACCAGGCGTTGGGCGCCGCCGCGCAGGCCCGCCGGGCGGTCGAGAACAACTCGATGATCCTCCAGCAGAAGCTCGCCGAGCGCACCAAGCTGCTCAGCCAGCTGGAGCAGGCCAAGATGCAGGAGACGGTGGCCCGCTCGCTGGAGTCGATGTCGTCGCTCACCGCCCCCGGCAACACCCCCTCCCTGGACGAGGTGCGGGACCGCATCGAGCGGCGGTACGCCAACGCGATGGGCCGCGCGGAACTGGCCGGCAACTCGGTCGAGGGCCGCATGCTGGAGATCCAGAAGGCGACCATCGACTCCGCCGGTTCGGCCCGGCTGGAGCAGATCCGGTCCAGCATGGCCGGGGAGCAGCTCGGCGGCGCGGCACAGCGACCGGCCGTACCGCAGGCCGAGAAGGCCGGCGACCCCGCCGCCGCGGCCCGGCTGGACGAGCTGCGCGCCAGCATGGCCCGCGAACGGGGCACCGGCGACCCGACCGCCGCGAGCTGAACGTCTCATCCGAGGAGGTCAGGGTGGCGGACGAGCGAACCCGGTACTTCCGCCAGCTGGGTCGGCTGCGCCGCTCCGCCCGGCGGTGGAGTGTGCTGGCCGGTGGGCTCGGCGGCGCTGCCGCGGTGCTGACCCCGTACGCCGGCCTCGGTCTGCCCGACGCGGCCTGGGCGGGCGCCGCGGGCAGTGCGGTGGCGCTCGCCGCCTGGCGGTGGATCGACCTGCGGGCGTTGGCCGCCCGGCCGGCGCCCCCGGCACTGGATCCGGCCGAGGCCGCGGCCCGGTCCCGGGCGCGGCTGGTGGCCGCCGTCGAACGGCTGCCGGTCGGCCACGGTGTGCTGGCCGAGGTCCGCCGGGTCCGCTCCCGGGTCGCGCTGCGCGGCACCACCGCCGGAGCCCAGTGGGCCCGCCTGGACCGGGCGGCGCTCACCCTGGCCGGGATGGCACCGCGACTCACCGGGCTGGCCGAGCCGGCCGTGCTGGAGGCCGCCGCCGCCGACCGGTCGCTGCGCGACCTGGCCGCCCGGGTGGCCAGCGTCGAACGGGCGTTGCGGCTGGCACCGCCCGACGCCCGGGCACCGCTGGCCGACGCGCACGGCGCGCTGGTCGCCCAACTGGAGAGCGGCGTCGCGGCCTACGAACGGCTCGTCGTGGCCGCCGCCGGCTACCTGGCCGAGGACTCCCGACCCGAGAGCGCCCACCCGGCCGCCGACCGGCTCACCGAGGCCACCGACCTGCTGCACGGCGTGGCGTCGGCGCTCGCCGAGCTGCGCGCCGCCGGCACCCCGCTGCGCGCGCCCACCCGCTGACGCCCGCCGGGCACCGGCGCCGCGGGCCGGTCACGGCGGTGTCGTGACGGAGACCGGCCCGGTGTACGGCGAGCTGCCCACCACGTTGAACGACCGGATCCGGTAGTGGTAGGTCACGCCCCGGGCCAGCCCCGTGTTGGTGAAACCGCTACCGGTCACCGTGAACGTGGCCACCTCCCGGTCGAAGGCCGGGTCCAGCGCCCGCTGCACGATGAACCCGGAGCCGGAGCTGGCGGTCGTGCCCGGCCCCCAGCCGAGGATCACCGTGGCCGTGTCCGGCCCCGGCGCGCTGGCGGTGACGCTGACCCCGATCGGGGTGCCCGGCACGGCCGGGGTGGTCACCGCCGCCACCGTCGACCACGCCGACGCGGCGCCCAGGTACGTGGTCCGGACCCGGTAGTAGTACGTGGTGTCCGGTGCGACCGCGATGTCCAGGTGACTGTTGCCGACCCCGATCGCCGTCGTGCCGGGGCCACTGGTGAAGGTGGGATTGGTGGCCCGTTGCACGTCGATGCCGGTGGCGAAGGAACGGTTCGTCCAGCGCAGGGCCACCCGTAGCGGCGCGGCCGGAGGGATCACGGCGACCATGCCGACCGGGGCGGGCAGGTGCACGGACGCGGGCACGCAGTTCGACCAGGACGAGTAGCTGACCGCGTTCTCCGCCCTGATCCGGTAGTGGTAGGTCACGCCGGGGGTCACCGTCGCATCGGTGTAGCGGGTCGCGGTCGCCGCGACGGTGATGGTGGTGACCTCACCACCGAACGTCGCGTCGGTGGCCCGTTGCAGCACGTGGCTGGTGGCGGGCGGACGGCCGCCGTTGCCGGTCCAGGCCAGCGCGATCGCCGGCAGCGCGGTGGCCGAGCCGGGCACCGGTGTGGCGGTCAGCCCGGTCGGTGCCTTGGGGGCCACCCGCAGCACCAACGGCCGGCTCATCCCCAGGTCGCGGTGGGCGGCGAGCCGGCTGTGCCAGCGGTACTCCCAGCCCAGGTTGACGAGCTGGTTGACCACCACCGCCGGCCGCCCGTCGGCGGGGCTGACCGGTGTCGAGCCGGTCCGGATCCCGGCGGGGCGGCCCGGGTCGAGCAGCCGGACGCTGTCGCCCAGCTTGAACGGCAGCGTCGGGGCGACCGGGCGCACCGCCACCACCACGTCCTCGCGGGGATTGACCCGGACGATGTCCTTCCAACCCAGTTCGGCACCGTGGAGGGCGCGCACCGTGCCGTCCCAGCCGACCCGGTTGACCACCTGCACGTCGCAGCCGCCGAAGCACAGCGGCTCGGTCTGTCGGACGTTGCCGCTGATCCGCCACAGCTGCGTGCCGTCGGTCGGCGCGCCGACCGGCACGGCCGGGTCGGCCGCGAAGAGCACCTCGGTCACCGGGTCGGTCGGGCCGAGGGGGAGCGTCGCCGGGGTGAGTGGCCCGGCGTGCGGGTGCCCGACGCCGAGTCGACCCGCCAGCCGGCCGTGGTCGGGCTCGAAGACCTGCTGAGCGGCCTTCACCTCGACGGGCAGGGTCACCGGGCCGACCGCGCCCGCCGGGGTGAAGGTCACCGTGTCCGCGTGCACCGGCACCGTCGTCTCCCGTGCCGTCCTGGTGCCGAACGCCTCGTCGTACGCCGGCTGCGGAACGATCGGCGGGCGTTGGCTGGCCGCGTACGCCACGGGCAGCCGCTCCCGCAGCCGGGCCAGGTCGTACGGTGGCTCCGGCGCCCCGGTGACCCGGAACTGGAGCAGGGTACGGGTGTTCGGGCCGTACCCCGGCTCGGTGGGCGGCGGCCCGCCCTCGGCGGTCCGGTCGGTGGCGTCGGCGTGCTGGTCGTAACGCGGATCGAACCCGGGCAACGGGGCGGGCGCGTCGTTGTACAGGATCAGCGTGCTGCCCGCCGGGACGGCGGCGAAGTCGACCAGCACGTCGGCCCGTTCGCCCGGGGCGAGCAGCAGGGTGTGCCCGTCGACGTTCAGCACGGTCGGGTCGAGCCGGTCGTACCGGAAGCCGACCGGTCGGTTCGGCAGCACCACCGGGGCGGGCAGCAGGCCGGCCTCGTTTCCGATCTGGACGAACGCCGGCCCGGCCGCACGAGGGTCCGGCACCCCGCCGTCACGCCCGTCGGTCGGCCAGCCCGCCGGCCGGTCCGCCGCCCGCACGGCGGCCACCATCGGCACCTCGCCAGCCTCCGCGTCGGCCAGAACACCGTCGTCGGTCCACATCGGCCCGTCCGAGCAGGCCCGGTAGAGCTGAAGGTTGACGCTGCGGTCCAGGCAGGCGTTGAGGATCCGGAACCGGTACACGCGGGGCCGCACCTCCAGGTATGGGTAGGCGACACCGTTGACCAGCGGAGTGTCGCCGTACGCCTCGGGCACCGCGGACGGGTGCGGCACGTCAGGCCGAAGGGGCGGCTCGTCCGGCGCGCCCACCGGGTCGTGCAGCGGGTTGGGCACGGCCCCGGCCGGGATGGCCGTGTTTCCGACGCCGCCCGGGGCCGGGTCACGGGACCAGGGGCCGTAGTCCCACCGCCCGGTCGGGTTGCGCCCACCGGGGCGGTACGGGTCCTGTCGCGGCTGGTAGACGTGGGGGTGCCAGAGGCTGCCCCGGGCGCCCCAGCGTTCCCGGTCCCAGGTCGGATCCTCGGCGGCGAGCTGGGTGTCGTCCGGCACGAACGTCTTGTCCTCGATGACCAGCGGCACCTGCTCGGCCGGCAGCACCCCGTCGGCCACGAGCTGCTCCTCGGCCGGGTCGGTGAGCAGGTAGAGCGCGAGCTGCCCACCGTAGACGGTGAGCCGGGCCAGGCCGAGGGTGTTGTCGTGGAACCACAGCAGACGCCCGCTCTGCTCGTTCGGGTAGTACAGCGTGGTGGCGCCCGCACCGGGCGGCGGCATGTCCGGCACGTGGGTCAGGCCCGTGCCGGTCGGGTACGGGGTGATCTCCGCGGCCGGGGTGATCCACTGCCCCGGGTTGCCGGCGCTGGTCCAGCCGGTCCGAGCCCCGGCCAGGTGCAGCACCGCCCGGTTCTGCGGGTACGGCGCGGGGCCGCCCAGCGGGCCCGGACCCGCTCCGTCGACCGTGTCGTCGACCGGGAGGAACAACTCGCCGGCCCGGCCGGTGGGCAGCTGATTGATGAACTTCACCCGGACCGGCCGGCCCCGCCGGGCGAGGATCACCGGGCCGAGGTGCCAGGGCCGCTCCGGGGGCGCGACGGTGTTGTGCCCCGACGCGTCGGTGCCGAGGTTGAGCTGCCGGTAGCCGCGCAGCCGGGTGGCCGGGAGGTCCCGGTGCAGGCGTTGGGCGTACTCCTGCAGGCCGATCTCGTAGTAGTCGCAGCCCGGATAGCTGATCGTGTCCGCGACGGGCACCGGCAGGTACGCGCCGAGTCCGGTGCCCGCCACGGGCGGTGCGGTCTGGCCCGGGACGGGCGGTGCGGTCTGGCCCGGGACGGGCAGCGCGTCGATGAACTTGCGCAGCCCGGTCCCGGGCACCAGCCGGCCGTCGGCGTCCCGCAGAGGGCGCGGGCTGTACGCGAAGTTCGGCACCGGGCCGAAACAGCGGGGCACGACGGCCGGGTCCAGGCTGGTCGCCGGTGCGGCGACCTCCTCGGTGGTCCGGACGACCTCCTCGGTGGTCCGCGCGGCCGGCACCACGGACGCCACCCGGCCGTTGCCGTCGCTGTCCTGGGCGGTGCGCTCGAAGAAGGTGGAGCGGAGTCTGCGGAAGATCGCCATGACTCTCCCCGGGTCGGTGCACCGGGTCCGCCACCCCGGCGTGGCGACCCTGGTGCTCTGCTGACGGTCGGTGAGCACTCAACCGCAGCATGCGACTCCGACGGCCAGATAGGAATTACCCAATCGTCCGTATCTGGGATGACCTCGGGCGGTGCGGGGCGGTCAGCCGGGTAACGGGGCGTCCGGGTGTTCCGGCTGGCAGACCGGGCACCAGTAGGTGACGCGTTCGCCCAGCTCCTGCTTGCGGATCGCGGTGCCGCAGCGGCGGCAGGGCTGGGCGCGGCGGCCGTACACGTAGCTGGTCTGGCCCCGGTGCAGCGAGCCGGTGCTGCTCTGCGTCCACCGACCCCGGTTGGCCGCGAGCAGTCGCTGCGCGAGCGACACCAGGCCGGTCAGGTCGGGCACCGCGCCGACCGGTGTCCACGGGGACACGCCACGCAGGAACAGCACCTCGCACTTGTAGAGATTGCCCACGCCGGCCAGCGCGCGCTGGTCGAGCAGCGCCTCGCCGATGGACTGCTCCGGGTCGGCGCCGAGCCGGCGCACCGCCTCGGCCGGATCCCAGTCGGGGCCGAGCAGGTCGGGGCCGAGGTGACCCACCAGGCGGTCCTCCTCGGCGGTCGGCACCAGCGCCAGCTCGTGCAGGTGGTAGCCGACCGCCACCGCGCCGGGGCTGCGCAGCACCACCCGGATCAGGTGGGCCGGGCGGCCGCTCCACCGTTCGCCCGGCGCGTACGCCCGCCAGGCGCCGTCCATCCGCAGATGCGAGTGCAGGGTCCAGTCCGCCCCGTCCGTTGCGGTCAGGCGCAGCAGCAGGTGCTTGCCCCGGCTCGCCGACTCGCGGACCGTCCAGCCCGTGAGGTCGGTGGTCGCCAACTGCGGCACCCGAAAGTCGCTGTCGGTGATCCTCGAGCCGGCCAGCGCGCGGTGCAGCACGCGCGCGGTGTTCCAGACGGTGTCACCCTCGGGCATCCCACCATCCTCCCTCTTTCGAGCAGGATTCGCATGTGTCGCTATTTGTACACCGGTTCCTCATGATCTTCTGACATGCGAGGGTCAGGGGGTTCTGAGGAGAATGCCGATGTCAAGGCCGCATTGTCGTACCCGATCCCTCTCCCTCGTCACCACCCTCACCCTCGCCCTCACCGCCACGCTCCTGCCCGCCACCAGCCACGTCCCGGGCGCACCCGCCGCCGGCGGCCCGCTCACCCTCACCGCCGCCGCACCGGACGGCGAACGGTGGAACGCCGACCTGTCCGTCGTCGACCGCGACGACGTCAACGTCCGGCGCACCCCCGCCGGGCTGCGACTGCGCGAGGCCCGGTCCGCCGGCCGTAGCCCGCGCAGCCCGCACAGCGCGGTCGCGGAGGGGATGCTGCTGAACGCTCCCCGGACCCTCAGCCGGCCGGCAACCCGGATCCGCGCCCAGGTCACCGCCGACGTACCGGCCGGTGCCACCGTCGAGGCCCAGGTCCGTGGTTGGCGGGTCAGCGGCTGGACCGAGTGGCGGGCCGCGACCGCCGGAGCGGTCTTCGACCGCCCGGTGAGCCGGGTGCAGAGCCGGGTGGTGCTCACCGCGCCCGCCGGTGGCGCCACCGCGACGGTACGCGGCGTCCAGCTCACCGCCGACGCGACCGCCGCCGTCTCCGCGGCCACTCCGGGCCTCACCTACCGGGTGTACGCTACCCGCATCGGGCTGGTCGGCGAGCTGACCGCCAACGGCCGCACCGTGCAGCCCCGGGACCACTTCGTGGCACTACCGTCGCGGCGCGGCCTGTCCCCGCTCAACACCGGTGACTACACCGTGCGGGTCTGCACCACCACCGGCTCCCGCTGCGAGTACGCCCCCGTCTGGGACGTCGGACCGTGGAACACCCGCGACGACTACTGGAACCCGTCGGCGGTGCGGGAGAACTGGAAGAACCTGCCGCAGGGCCGACCCGAGGCGCAGGCCGCCTACCAGTCCGGCTACAACGGCGGGCGGGACCAGTTCGGCCGGACCGTGCTCAACCCGGCCGGCATCGACCTGGCCGACGGCACCTTCTGGGACGGCCTCCAGCTCACCACCAACGCCTGGGTGGACGTCGCCTACCTGTGGACCGGTGGCGGGCCGCGTGGCGTGGTCGGCGACGGGCCGCTCAACATCCGCACCGGGGCCAGCACGTCGTACCCGATCCGTGGCCTCGCCGCCCAATTCGCCAACGTGCCGATCCAGTGCTACGTCACCGGCCAGTCGGTGGCCGGCCCCTACCGCACCACCACCCGCTGGAACCGGCTGGCCACCGGCCAGTACGTCAGCCATGCGTACATCTCCGGCGTGTACGGCGGCAGCGTGCCGGTCTGCTGACCCGTGCCCGCCCCGCCGGGTGCCGTCAGGGGCGCTCGTCGGGGCGGGCCGGGCGCACCATGTCCTGGTAGCGCGGGTGGCTGGCACCGTAGACGGCGTAGTTGAGCCGGGCGTGCGACAGGCTCAGGTCGCCGTTGGGGCCGCCCCGGACGGCGTCGGCGTCGGCGTCGGTCTGACCATCGTCGGTCCAGAAGCAGACCGGGCAGGTCCCCCCGCCGGTTCGGGATGCACAGCACGGACAGCCCACGGGAACTACGTGTTCACCCACCGGGGCAGCATTCCACAGTCGAATATCAGCGGGAAACCCGCAGGACGTCACCCGGGGCCACCCGAAGGAGGTCCACCGCCCGCCCGCCGTTCACGGCGACCGCGACCAGATCCGCCGAGTCGACGTACACCACCAGGCCACCGGCCGGGGCGTCGCCGAAGGTCCGCCCCCGGACGGCCGGCCGGGCCGGTGCCACCCCCGGCGGACCGACCCGCACCGTCGTCGGCAGCGGGTCGAGCAGGTGCGCCGGCGCGGCCAGTTGAACGTTGCCGAAATGGTCCACGGTCGACACCTCGGCGGTGAAGCCGTCGTCGTCCGAGGTCAGCGTCGGCGCCGGCAGCCGGACCAGACCGGCCGGATCCACCGGTGGCCCCGCCTCGCCCAGTGGCGCGCCGAGCGCCAGCCGGGCCGCGACCGGCGCGAACACGTCCCGCCCGTGGAAGGTGCCGGACACCCGGCGGGCCAGCCAGCGCGGCTCGGTCAGCTCCACCGCGGCGGTCACCCCGCCGAGCGCGGCGGCGGCATCCGGCAGCAGCCCGTTGTCCGGACCGACCAGCAGCCCACCCGGGGTGGCCAGCGCGACGCCCCGCCGGGCGGTGCCCACCCCCGGGTCGACCACCGCCACGTGCACACCCACCGGCAGGTACGGCACCGTCTGCGCCAGCACCGCCGCGCCCCGCCGCACGTCCGCCGGTGGCACCAGGTGGGTCACGTCGATGACCCGGGCCGCCGGCGCGATCCGGGCGATCACCCCGTGGCACGCGGCCACGAAACCGTCGGTGAGGCCGTAGTCGGTGGTCAGCGAGATCCAGGGCGTGACGGACATGCCCGCAGGCTAACCCTCCGCGTCGGTGCGCAGCTCCAGGACGAGTTCGTCGTGCAGGGGGATGCCGTCCTCGCCCACCAGGGGGATCTCCGGTTTGAGTCGGCGGGCACGGTCCACCGCTCCCCGGTCGACGTGCACCAGCCGCATGCCGCGTCGCTGGTAGAACCGCAACGCCCGCAGGTTGTCGTTCGAGGTGATCAGCCACACCCGGGCCAGGCCCGCCCCGGTCGCGGTCGCGGTCGCCGCCGCCAGCAGGGCCGTGCCGGCGCCGCCGCCGGGCGCGGCCGCGACCAGGGTGACCACCTCCAGGCCGTCGCCGTCGACGCGGTAGGTCAGCGCGCCGACCACCGCCGCGGTGGCGTCGAGCGCCCCCAGGGTCGGCAGGGTTCGCACGTCGTGCCGGGTGTCGTGGGCGACCACGTACGGGCCACCCCACTCGCGCTCGTGCAGCGCGTCGATCGCCGTCCGCTCGGCGGGCCGCGCCGGCCGCACCTCGAACCCGCCCACGTTCGGCCCCCCCGCCTCTCGCCGCGCCTGCTCCGCCAGCCCTGGAGCGTACCGCCGCCGCACGGCCGACCCGTGGTGGCGGATATGGGACAGCGCGGTGGCCGACCGGCCCCTCCCGCCGCCGGGTGCGGTTGGGCACACTGCCCAGGTGACACTTCGGAGCCTGCCCGTCCTCGGGGTCCTGCTGGTCGCCGTCGCCGTCACCGCCGGCTGCGGCGATGACGACGCCGACCCGCCGAACGCGGCGCCCATCGCGTCGTCGGTCTCGGCCCCGGCGGCGACCGGCCTTCCGAGCGCGCCGATGCCCTCGGCGGCCCCGTCCAGCTCCGGCGCCGTGGCAACGCCACCCGCCCCGCCGTCCGTGGCGCCGCAGGGGCCCACCGAACGCCGGCCGGCCAGCCCGCCGCCGGTGGTGCTGCCCCGACGTCCGGCCGGCGCGCCCGGCGCCACCCAGGTCGTCAACGCGTTCAGGGACGCCGGCCTGAAGGTGCCGCACCCCAAGGACCGCTCGGTCGACTGTGGCCCGGACGGGCTCGGCCTGGGCTGCTCCGAGCTCATCTCGACCGACGCCGTCACGGTGTACGTGTTCCCCGACGAGATCAGCGCCAGCGACATCGCGGAGACCTGGGGCGGCCAGTCGTACCGGCGCGGTGCGGTGGTCCTCAACTACCTCGACGCGAAGACCCCGGCCGCCGAGCGGCCCCGCTACGAGAAGGTCCTCAACGGCCTCGGCTGAATCCGGTCCGATGAGTGATGCCGGTGAGTCATCTTGATGACGCACCGGCATCACTCATCAGATGAGGTGCGCCCGACGCGACATTGCCGGGCCGGCGCTGGCCGGGAGCGCCGGGGGCGGGGCGCGCTGGGGCGGGGCGCGCTGGGGCGGGGCGCGCTGGGCCGGAGCGCGGGTCAGCCGCGCAGGCGTAGGCCGCGTGGGGTGGCCCGGAAGCCGGCGGCGGTCAGCGCGTCGCGCAGCGGTGAGGAGTGCACCGCCTCGCCGTCGGCCCGCTCCACCGACATCGCGCCCAACGCTCCGGAGTGGACGGCGTCGGCGAGCGCCTTGCCGGCCGCGGCGAGCGTGTCCGTGTCGTCGGTGAAGGAGAGCAGCGTCCGGCCGCCGCGCTCCACGTAGAGCACCAGGTCGCCACCGACCTGCACCACCAGCGCGCCCGCCTTGCGGCCGGCCCGGTGCCCGGTCGCCGGGGCGGCCCCGTCGCCGGAGTCGACCACCCGGTCCGGCCAGGGCAGCGCCGCGCCGTACGGGTTGGCCGGGTCGGTGGCGGCGAGCACCGTGGCCGGGGTACCGCGGCCCCGGGCACCGTCGGCCGGCTCGGCCAGGGCGCGCAGGCGGTCCACCGCGCCGGGGACCGCGAACTGCGCCGCGCCGAGCCCCTCGACGAAGTAGCCCCGGCGGGCCGCGCCGCGTTCCTCCAGCGCCGACAGCACCGGGTAGACCGCCGCGAACCCGCCGACCACCTGTTCGGCCATGACCGCGCCGCGGGTGACCACCCCGTGCCGCTCCAGCAGCACGTCGGCGAGAGCGGCGGCCCGCCGGGTCGGGTCGAGGTCCCGATCCGGCAGACGCGACCAGCGCCCGGCGACCGTCGGCGGGCCACCCCGGGTGGGCAGCGCCACCCGGCCCGGCCGCCGGTACCGGGTGCGGGGCGCGGACGGCCGGGAGCGGTGCGCGCCGCCAGCGCCGAGCACCGCGCGCAGCGGGGCGAGGGTGTCGTTGGTGAGGTGACCGGCCCAGACCAGGTCCCAGATGACGCCGGTCAGGGCGGCGTCGTCGGTCGAGCCCACCCGGTCGGCCAGCGGCCGGAAGAACAGCGCCTGCCCGTCGCCGAGCGCGTCGAGGACCGCGTCGTGCAGCGGGGTGCGGGTCAGCGCGTCGTCCGGCGGTGGGAGCAGCAACGGCGCGGCATCCGCGTACGCCAGGGTGACCCATCCGTCGCCGCCGGAGATCGCCCCCGACCCGGCCCACAGCACCTCCCCGCTGGCGCACAGCTCGTCGAGCTGTGCGGGGGAGTAGTCGGCGACCCGGCCGGGCAGCACCAGCCGTTCCAGGGCGGACGCCGGCACCGCCGCGCCCTGCAACTGCTCCACGGTGGCGGCGAGCGCCTCGACGCCCCGGGCCGACGAGCCGACCTGCTGCCAGCGGGGCAGGAACGTGGCCAACGCCCGGGGTGGCACCGGCTCGATCTCCCGGCGCAGCGCCGCGAGCGAGCGGCGACGCAGCATCCGCAGCACCTCTGCGTCGCACCACTGGGCGCCGGCGGAATCCGGGGTGAACTCCCCGGAGACCACCCGGCCGGTGGCGGCGAGACGGCGCAGCGCCTGCTCGACGACGAACACACCGAGCCCGAAGCGGGCCGCGCAACTCGCCGCGGCGAACGGCCCGTGCGTGCGGGCGTAACGGGCCACCAGGTCACCCAGGGGGTCGGCCACCGGCGCGAGGTACGCCTCGGCCACCCCGACCGGCAGCGCCACGCCGAGCGCGTCACGCAGCCGGGCGGCGTCCTCGACACCCACCCAGCGCTGCTCGCCGGCGATCCGCACCCGCAGTGCCCGTCGGCTGGCCTCCAGCTCGGTCAGCCAGGTCTCGGGCACACCCCGCCCGGTCAGCTCGGCGTCACTCAGGTCGCCGAGCACCCGCAGCAGCTCGACCACGTCCTCCGCGTCGCGGGGGCGGCGCTGCTCGGTCAGCCAGCGCAACTGCCGCTCGGTCTCGGTGAGCACCGCAGGGTCGAGCAACTCGCGCAGGTCGACGCGGCCGAGCAGCTCGCCGAGGAGCGTGGAGTCCAGGGCGAGCGCGGCGGCGCGGCGCTCGGCGAGCGGGGCGTCGCCCTCGTAGAGGAACGCGCCGACGTAACCGAAGAGCAGCGACCGGGCGAACGGGGACGGGGCGCTGGTCTCCACCTCGACCAGCCGGACCTTGCGGGTGGCCAGGTCACGCATCAGCCCGGCCAGCGCCGGCTGGTCGAAGACATCCTGGAGGCATTCCCGGGCGGCCTCCAGGGTGACCGGGAAGTCCGCGTACTCGCGGGCCACGTCGAGCAGTTGCGCGGCGCGTTGCCGCTGCTGCCACAGCGGCTGGCGGCGGCGCGGGTCGCGGCGGGGCAGCAGCAGCGACCGGGCGGCGCACTCGCGAAAGCGCGCGGCGAAGAGCGCGGACGTGCCGACCGACTCCTCGACCAGTTGGGTGATCTCGTCGGGCTCGAAGACCACCACGTCGGCGCCGGGCGGTTCGTCGGCGGTGTCCGGCAGGCGTATCACGATGCCGTCGTCGGAGGGCATCACCTGGGCGTCCACCCCGTACCGTTCGGCGAGCCGGCGGCCCACCGCGAGGGCCCACGGCCCGTTGACCCGCGCGCCGAGGACGCTGTGCACGGCGAGCCGCCAGTCGCCCAGCTCGTCGCGGAACCGCTCGACCACGATCGTGCGGTCGTCGGGCAGTGAGCGGGTGGCCTCCCGCTGGTCACGCAGGTACGCCATGAGGTTGCCGGCGGCCCAGTCGTCCAGCCCGCCGGACCGCAGCGCGGCCAGTGCCGCCTCGTCGCTCTGCCGCAGCAGACCGCGCACCCGGGCGCCGATGGCCCGACCCAGCTCCACGGGACGGCCCAGTTGGTCGCCCTTCCAGAACGGCATCCGCGCGGCCTGCCCGGGGGCCGGCGAGACCAGCACCCGGTCGGGGGTGATCTCCTCGATGCGCCACGAGGACGAGCCGAGCAGGAAGACGTCGCCGACCCGCGACTCGTAGACCATCTCCTCGTCCAGCTCGCCGACCCGGGCGGCCCGCTCGGCGCCGGCGAGGAACACTCCGAACAGCCCCCGGTCCGGGATGGTGCCGCCGCTGGTCACCGCGAGCCGTTGCGCGCCGGGGCGGCCGGTGAGCAGGTCGGCGGCCCGGTCCCAGACCAGCCGGGGGCGCAGCTCGGCGAACGCGGTGGACGGGTAGCGGCCGGAGAGCATGTCCAGGACGGCGTGCAGGGCGGAGTCGGGCAGCTCGGCGAAGGGCGCGGCCCGGCGGACCAGCACGGCCACGTCGCCGACCCGCCACGGCTCCAGCGCCACCATGGCGACGATCTGCTGGGCCAGCACGTCCAGCGGGTTGCGCGGGTAGTGCAGCTCCTCGATCGCGCCGTCGGTCATCCGCTCGGCGACCACCGCGCAGGAGAGCAGGTCACCGCGGTGCTTGGGGAAGACCACGCCGCGGGAGACCGCGCCCACCTGGTGCCCGGCGCGGCCGACCCGTTGCAGCCCGGCGGCCACGCTCGGCGGCGCCTCGATCTGCACCACCAGGTCGACCGCGCCCATGTCGATGCCCAGCTCCAGGCTGGAGGTGGCCACCACGGCCGGGAGCTGGCCGGACTTGAGCGCCTCCTCGATGTGCTTGCGCTCCTCGCGGGAGACGCTGCCGTGGTGGGCGCGGGCGATCACCGGCGCCGCGCCGGTGGCCGCACCGGACTGGGCCATCACCTCGGCCGGCGGACGGTTGCGCACCGGCCCCGCCGGGCCACCCCACCGCTGCGCGCCGGACGCCGGGCCGCCGTCACCCGCCGGGTCGTCGCCAGGCGACAACCCGTCCGGTACGCCGACCGCGTCGCCATCCGGCGCGGCGGCCACCTCCTCGGCGGCCAGCTCGTTGAGCCGCGCGCAGAGGCGTTCGGCGCTGCGGCGGGAGTTGGTGAAGACGATGGTGGAGCGGTGTTGGCCGATCAGCGTGAAGACGCGTTCCTCCACCGCCGGCCAGATCGAGGCGCGGCGTGGGCCGGGGCCGCCGAGGTCGTCCTCGGGTGGCTGCTCCTGCTCGTCGAGGCGGGTCATGTCCTCCACGGGGACCTGCACGCTGACCTCGATGGTCTTCGGCGTGGCCGGCTGCACGACGTCGACCGGGTGGGCGCCGCCGAGGAACCGGGCGCAGGCGTCGATCGGCCGGACGGTGGCGGAGAGACCGATCCGCTGCGCCGGGGCGGGCAGCAGCTCGTCGAGGCGTTCCAGCGAGAGGGCGAGGTGGGCGCCGCGTTTGCTGCCGGCCACCGCGTGCACCTCGTCGACGATCACCGTCTGGACGCCGCGCAGCGAATCCCGCGCCGCGGAGGTGAGCAGCAGGAACAGCGACTCGGGCGTGGTGATGAGGATGTCCGGTGGGGTGCGGGCGAAGGCCCGTCGTTCGTCGGCCGGGGTGTCGCCGGTGCGCGTGCCGACGGTGATCTCGGGTGGGGCGACGCCGAGCCGGGTGGCCGCCTGCCGGATGCCGGCCAGCGGGGCGCGCAGGTTGCGCTCCACGTCGACGGCGAGGGCCTTGAGCGGGCTGACGTAGAGCACCCGGCAGCGCTGTCGGGCCTCGGCCGGTGCCGGCTCGCGGGCCAGCCGGTCCAGTGACCAGAGGAACGCCGCGAGCGTCTTGCCGGAGCCGGTGGGCGCCACGACGAGGGCGTTGCGGCCGGCGGCGACGGACCGCCAGGCGCCGGTCTGGGCGGCGGTGGGGGCGGCGAAGGCGGCGTCGAACCAGGCGCGGGTGGCCGGGCCGAACCCGTCGAGCACGCCGGCCGTATCTTCGTCTGCCCCGGTCACCGCTCCATCGTGCTCCTCCGGTACGACAACCACGAACAGGCCAGGGTGTAATGTGTCCGGTCGTATGGCATAAGCACGAGATGCGTGCTTAATACGTTAAGTCTCACTTAACTGCTTGCTTGTGAGGAGCAACATAAAGTAACTTCACTCGCAACGCGAGCAGGTGGGAGGGATCGGATGGCCGGCGAGCAGCGGAACGTCGAACCCGGCACCGATGTGCTGATCCGCAAGGTCGACAGCCACCTCGCCACGCTCCGCGGTGGCCTGCACGGTCCCGAGCTGGAGCTCGCCGAACGACTCGCCCGCTGCCTGCGGGAGCTGGTCGTCTCCACCGCACAGGCCAGCGCCGCCGACCGCGGCCAGGTCCGTGCCGCCGTCCACTACTTCGTGTTGCGTCGGGAGAGCCGCGGCCGCCTGCTCTCGGTGCGGTCGCTGACCGCCGCGGAGCGGGTGGTCGACAAGGTCGCCCGCCAGCTCGGTCGGGTCGACCTGCTGGCCGAGCTGCACCGCGACCGCGCCGCCCTCGACGACGCGCTGCCCATCGGCGACGCCCTGCTGCGCTGACGGCCCCGGGCCACAGGCACCTCCCGACGACCACCGGGCGAATTCCGGCAAAACGGCCCGGCGGGCGACGAACTGTCGTCTGATCGCTGTCAGGCGCCACCGCTGCACGGGCGTCGGCCACCTCGATCGGGAGCGCGGGTGCTGGTACTGCTCATCCTCCACCTCGTGGCGGCCCTCGCCGCGCCGCTGCTCGTCCGGTGGTGGGGCACCCGCGCGTGCTACCCGTTGGCGTTGGCGCCGGCCGCCGCGTTCTGCTGGGCGGTGGCCCGCACCCCGGCCGTCGACGACGGCGGGGCGGTGGTCGAGACGTACCCGTGGATCGGGCAGTTGGGCCTCGACATCGCGTTACGGCTCACCACCCTGTCCTGGCTGATGACCCTGCTGATCGGCGGCGTCGGCGCGCTGATCCTGGTCTACAGCGCCCGCTACTTCGACACCGGCTCGCCCGGGTTGGCCCAGTACGCCGCCGTGCTGGTGGCGTTCGCCGGCGCGATGCTCCTCCTGGTCCTCGCCGACGACCTGCTGCTGCTCTACGTCGGCTGGGAGCTGACCACGATCTTCTCGTACCTGCTGATCGGGCACAGCACCGAGCGGCGCTCCAGCCGGTGGGCGGCGGCGCAGGCGCTGACCGTCACCACGCTCGGCGGGCTGTCCATGCTGGTCGGGTTCATCCTGCTCGGCGAGCACGCCGGCAGCTACCGCTGGTCGGAGATCGCCGCCCAGCCGCTGCCCGGTGGCGGCTACCTGATCACGGCGGTGCTGCTGATCCTGGCCGGCGCGCTGTCCAAGTCGGCGGTGCTGCCGTTCAACTCCTGGCTGCCGGTCGCGATGGCGGCGCCCACCCCGGTGAGCGCGTACCTGCACGCCGCCGCCATGGTCAAGGCCGGCGTCTACCTGCTCGGGCTGCTCGCGCCGGCGCTCGCCACGGTCGGACCGTGGCGGCCCGTCGTGCAGGTCGCCGGCCTGGCCACCATGCTGCTCGGCGGCTGGGCGGCGCTGCGGCAGACCGACCTGAAGCTGCTGCTGGCGTACGGCACGGTCAGTCAGCTCGGTCTGCTGGTGGCGGTGACCGGGTCCGGCACCCCGGACGCGGCCCTGGCCGGCGTCGCGATGCTGCTGGCGCACGCGCTGTTCAAGGCGGCGCTGTTCCTGGTCGTCGGGATCATCGATCACGGCGCCGGCACCCGCGATCTGCGCGAGTTGTCCGGGCTGCGGCACTGGTCCCGGCCGCTGTTCGTGGTCGCCGTGCTGGCCGCCGCGTCGATGGCCGGCGTGCCGCCGCTCGTCGGTTTCGTGGCCAAGGAGGCGGTGTTCGCGGCGTTCCTCGACCAGCCGGTGCTCCTCGCCGGCTTCGTCGCCGGGACGGTGCTCACCGTAGCGTACAGCGCCCGTTTCCTGTGGGGAGCGTTCAGTGACCGGTCGGGCGTGGAACCGGTGCACCCGCACCGGATCGCCGGTCCGATGCTCGCCCCGCCGGCCGTGCTGGCCGCTGTCGGGCTGCTCGCCGGCCCGGCCGCCGGCGGGTTGGACGGCCTGCTGCGCCCGTACGCCGACCTGCTCGGCCGGGTCGACGCGCACCTGGCGCTCTGGCCCGGACCGACGCCGGCGCTCGGCCTGTCCGTGCTGGCGCTCGTCGGCGGTGGTCTGCTCTTCGCCGCGCGCGGGCCGCTCGCCCCGGTGCTGGCGCGGCTCCGCTCACCGGTGAGGGGCAGCCAGGGGTACGAGTGGGTCGTGGGCCGGTTCGACCGGCTGGCCATCGAGGTGACCGGGGCGACGCAGCGCGGCTCCCTGCCGCAGTACCTGGGCATCATCCTGGTCACCCTCGTGCTGCTGCCCGGTGGGGCGATGCTCGCCGCCAGTCCGTGGCGGGCCCGGATCCCGCTCTGGGACAGCCCGCTGCAACCGGTGGTCGTCGTGGTGATCGCGGTGGCGGCGGTGCTGGCGGTCGGCGCCCGACGCCGGCTGACCGCGATGCTGCTGGTGGGGATGACCGGCTACGGCACCGCCATGCTGTTCGTCCTGCACGGCGCGCCCGATCTGGCGCTCACCCAGTTCCTGGTGGAGACCGCGACGATCGCCGTCTTCGTGCTGGTGCTGCGCCGCCTGCCGGAGCGGTTCTCGGCCCGCCCGCTGCGGCGCAGCCGGTGGACCCGCCGGGCGATCGGGGTCGCGGTGGGTGTGGTGGCCGCCGGGCTGTCGCTGGTCGCCGCCGGCGCCCGCCGGGCGCCGGACATCTCCGCCGTCTTCCCGGATCTGGCGGTGGTCCAGGGGTACGGCCGCAACGTGGTCAACGTGACCCTGGTCGACATCCGGGCCTGGGACACGATGGGCGAGATCGCCGTGCTGGTGGTGGCCGCGACCGGGGTCGCCAGTCTGATCTTCGAGCGGTCCCGCACCGGGCCACGACCGCGCCGGCCCGAGTCGGACTGGCGGGTGAACAGGCCGGGCCGGCCGGTGTGGCTGCGCGGCGGGCCGACCCTCTACGAGGAGCGCCGCTCGATCGTGCTGGAGGTGGTCATCCGGCTGATCTTCCACACCGTGGTGCTGTTCTCCCTGTTCCTGCTCTTCTCCGGGCACAACGCGCCGGGCGGCGGCTTCGCCGGTGGTCTGGTCGCGGGTCTCGCCCTGGCGGTCCGCTACCTGGCCGGTGGCCGGTACGAGCTGACCGAGGCGGCCCCGGTCGGTGCCGGTGTGGTCCTCGGCGCGGGGCTGGCCGTGTCGGTGGGCTCCGGCCTGGTGGCGCTGCTGCTGAGCGGGCAGGTGCTGGAGAGCGCGAAGGTCGAGCGGCCGCTGCCGCTGATCGGCGACGCGTACCTGGTCACCTCGATCTTCTTCGACATCGGCGTGTATCTGGTCGTGGTCGGGCTGGTGCTGGACATCCTGCGCAGTCTCGGCGCCGAGGTGGACCGGCACATCGAGGCCACCGGGGCCGCCGAGGGCGGACTGACCGTCGACAAGGGGGAGCGCGCGTGACCGAGGAGGGTGCTGGACCCACGCTGATCCTGGTGCTCGCGGTCGCGGTGCTGGTCGGCTGCGGGGTGATCCTGCTGCTGGAGCGCAGCCTGACCCGGATCCTGCTCGGCGTGATCCTGCTCGGCAACGGGGTGAATCTGCTGATCCTGCTGGGTGGCCGCTCTGGTGGGGCGCCGATCGTCGGCACCGGCCCGGTCGACGAGATGAGCGACCCGCTGCCGCAGGCCATGGTGCTGACCGCCATCGTGATCACGTTCGGGTTGACCGCGTTCCTGCTCGCCGTGGCGTACCGCAGCTGGTTTCTCAGCGGTGACGACGAGGTGCCCGACGACCTGGAGGACCGGCAGATCATCCGTCGGGCCGGCCGCAACGAGGTGGGGGCCGTCGACCTCGGCGGGGAGGGCCCGGACGGCGACCCGGAGCAGGTGGATCCCGAACCCGCCCGCCGCCGGCTGCGGCGTGGGGACGAGGCGTGATGGGTACGCTGCTGCCGCTGCCCGTGGTGGTGCCGCTGCTCGGTGCGGCGCTGACCCTGCTGCTGGCCACGCAACCCCGGATCCAGCGCGCGGTCAGCGTGCTCTGCCTGACCGGCACCTTCACCGTCGCGGTGCTGCTGCTGGTGCAGGCGTACCGGTACGGGCCGGTGGTGATGGTCGTGGGCGGCTGGCCGGCGCCGGTCGGCATCGTGCTGGTCGCCGACCAGCTCGCGGCGTTGATGCTGGTGGTCTCGTCGGCGGTGACCCTCTGCGTGCTGCTGTACTCGATCGGCCAGGGCCGCAGCGAGACGGGCGAGACCACGCCGGTGGTCATCTTCCACCCGACGTACCTGGTGCTCACCGCCGGTGTCACCAACGCGTTCCTCGCCGGTGACCTGTTCAACCTGTTCGTCGGCTTCGAGATCCTGCTGGTGGCGAGTTTCGTGCTGATCACCCTGGGCGGCACCGAGACCCGGATCCGGACCGGGTCGACGTACGTGGTGGTCAGCATCCTCTCCTCGATGATCTTCCTGACCGCGGTGGGGCTGGTGTACGGGGCCACCGGCACGCTCAACCTCGCCCAGCTCGCCCAGCGCCTGGACGCCCTGCCGGACAGGGTGCGGCTGGCCCTGCAACTGATGCTGCTGCTCGCCTTCGCCATCAAGGCGGCGGTCTTCCCGCTGTCGGCCTGGTTGCCGGACAGCTACCCGACGGCACCGGCCCCGGTCACCGCCGTGTTCGCCGGCCTGCTCACCAAGGTGGGTGTCTACGCGATCATCCGTACCGAGACGCTGCTCTTTCCCGGTGGGCAGGTGGACGGTCTGCTGATGGTCGTGGCGGGGCTGACCATGATGGTCGGCATCCTCGGCGCGGTGGCCCAGTCGGATTTGAAGCGGCTCTTCTCGTTCACCCTGGTCAGCCACATCGGCTACATGATCTTCGGGGTGGCGTTGAGCACCGCCGCCGGGCTCTCCGGGGCGATCTTCTACGTGGTGCACCACATCACCATCCAGACCACGTTGTTCCTGGTCGCGGGTCTGGTCGAGGAGCGGGCCGGCAGCACCGACCTGCGCCGCATCGGCGGGCTGGCGCGGGTGGCGCCGCTGCTCGGCGTGCTGTTCTTCGTCCCGGCGATGAATCTCGCCGGGGTGCCGCCGTTCTCCGGATTCCTCGGCAAGCTCGGGCTGCTCCAGGCCGGTGTGGCGGCCGGTGGGGCGCTGCCCGCCGTGCTGGTCGCCGCCGGCACGTTGACCAGCCTGCTCACCCTCTACGTCGCCTCCCGGGTGTGGAACATCGCCTTCTGGCGGGCGCCCCGGCTGGCCACCGCCGAACCCGTCGTCCAGCTTCCCCGGCTGATGGTCGGGGCCACCATCGCCCTCGTCGCGTTCGGGCTGGCGCTGACCGTGCTGGCGGGTCCGCTGTTCGACGTCACCGCCGACGCCGCCACCGACCTGCTGTCGCGTACGCCGTACGTGCGGGCTGTCCTGCCCGACGGTGTGTCGTGACGGGCCAGGGCGACGGCGACCCGGAGACCGCCGGCGAGCAGTCCGCCTCCCGACGTGGTCGGTTCGGGCGCTGGCGCGACCAGGCGGTGGCGCTCGGCTGGCTGGTGCTGGTCTGGAACCTGCTCTGGGGCGACATCAACTGGGCGAATCTGGTGAGTGGCCTGCTGGTGGGCAGCGCGGTGCTGGTGTTCTTCCCGTTGCCGGCGGTCACCTTCGGGGGCCGGCTGCGGCCCCGGGCGATGCTGGCGTTCGCGGGCCGCTTCGCCGTCGAGCTGGTCAGCGCGAGCCTGCACGTCGCCCGGATCGCCGTGCAGCCCGGCTACCGGCCGCGCGGGGCGATCATCGCGGTCCAGTTGCGGGTCCGTACGGACCTGAACCTGGCGCTCACCGCCGAGGCGGTCTCGCTGGTGCCCGGCACGCTGATCCTCGAGGTGGACCGGGAGTCCGCGACGCTCTACCTGCACGTGCTGGACACCCACGGGCCGCCGGATCTGGCCGCGGCCCGGGACCGCACGCTCGCCGTCGAGCGGCGGATCGTCCGGGCGGTGGGCTCCGCCGCCGAGTTGCGCCGGGTCGAGACCGACCCCGCCGAGAAGGGAACCTCCCCGTGATCACGTTCTTCGCCGTCGTCCTCACCGCCCTGCTGTCGGTGACCGCGCTGCTGGCGCTGGCCCGGCTCTACCGGGGCCCGTCGCTGCTGGACCGGGTCATCGCCGCGGACATGCTGCTCGCCACCATGGTCGGCGCGGTCGGCGCGGAGGCGGCGGTCAACCGGCACGCCACCACGCTGCCGGTGCTCGTGGTGCTCTCCCTGCTGGGGTTCGTCGGCTCGGTGTCGCTGGTCCGCTTCGCCGTCCGGGAGCAGGCGTGATCGCGACGGTCGCGGACTGGCTCGGCGCCGCCTGCCTGGTCACCGGCGCGCTGCTCGGCCTGGCCGCCGCGATTGGCGTGCTGCGCTTCCCGGACGCCCTGTCCCGGATGCACGCGGCCACCAAACCGCAGGTGCTCGGGGTGCTCCTGCTGCTGATCGGCATCGCCCTGCGGCTGCGCTCCGGAGCCGACCTCGGCATGATCGCGCTGGTGGCGGTGTTCCAGTTGGCGACCGCGCCGGTCGCGGCGCAGATGATCGGCAGGGCGGCGTACCGGTCCGGCCGGCTGAACCGGGACCTGCTCGACGCCGACGACCTGGCCGGGCGCGGGTCGGGGGGCGGTTCGGCGGGGCCGGCCTGACCGCGGCCGGAACGGACGAACCGGATGAACAGCACGATCGGCCGCCTTCGGGCCACCCCCAGCGGAGTCCCAGTCAGCGCCGATAAAATGACGGCATGATCGACTCTTCTGCCCAGGAGGGCAGCAGTAGCCAGCCGGGTCGTGCCCGGCATCTTCCCGTTCCGACGACCCCGGGAGCCCTGAGCGACCCGTGTTGATCGTCGTCGGTCTCCTTCTGATCATCGTGCTCACCGCCGCCACCGGCTACTTCGTGGCGCAGGAGTTCGGCTACGTCGCCGTCGACCGGGGCAAGCTCCGCCAGCTCGCCGACGACGGCGACGAGGCAGCCGCCCGCGCGCTGACCGTCACCAGCCGGCTCTCCTTCATGCTCTCCGGCGCCCAGCTGGGCATCACCGTCACCGCCCTGCTGGTCGGTTACGTGGCCGAGCCGTACCTCGGCGGTGGTCTCGCCGAGCTGTTCGGCGTGGCCGGCGTCGGCGAATCGGTCAGCCTGCCGCTGTCGGTGGCACTGGCCCTGATCCTCGCCACCGTGGTCCAGATGGTCCTCGGTGAGCTGGCCCCGAAGAACCTGGCCATCGCGCGGGCCGAGCCGGTGGCCCGGGCGCTGAGCCGGTCCACCCTCATCTACCTCGCCGTCGCCGGGCCGGTGATCCGGCTCTTCGACCGGGCGTCGGTACGGCTGCTACGCCGCATCGGCATCGAACCGATCGAGGAACTGCCCAGCGGGGCCACCCCCGCCGACCTGGAGCAGATCATCGCCGAGTCCCGCGAGGAGGGCAGCCTCGACGCCGAGATGTCCACGCTGCTCGACCGGGGGCTCGACTTCCGTGAACTCACCGCCGGCGAGGCCATGGTGCCCCGGGTCGACGTGCACACCGTACGGGCGCACGAGCCGGTGAGCCGGGTGGTCGAGTTGCTGGACACCGGCCACTCCCGGTTCCCGGTCCGCGGTGCGGAGGGCGTCGACGACCTGATCGGCATCGTCGGCATCGCCGACGTGCTCGGCGTACCCCCGGGCGAGCGGGCCACCACCCCGGTGAGCGCGGTGGCGGGGCCGCCGCTGCTGGTGCCGGAGACGTTGCCGCTGCCCACCGTGCTCGACCGGCTGCGGTCCGGGCATCGGCAGATGGCGTGCGTGGTCGACGAGTACGGCGGCTTCGCCGGCGTGATCACGCTGGAGGACATCGCCGAGGAGCTGGTCGGCCCGATCCGCGACGAGGACGACCCGCCGGAGCGGGCACCCGCCCGGCAGGACGACGGGTCGTGGGTGGTGCCGGCCCGCTGGCGGATCGACGAGGTCGCCGACAGCACCGGTATCGCGTTGCCCGAGGCCCCGGAGTACGACACTCTCTCCGGTCTGGTGATGCGGGAGTTGGGCCGGGTGCCGGAGGTCGGTGACCGGCTGGAGATCAGGCTGTTGCCCGAGGGCGCCGACGCCGACGACGGCGAGGCGGAGCCCCGCGCGCTGGTCGAGGTGCTGGCCGTGGACCGGCACGTCGCCGACTCGGTACGGCTGGCGCTGAGCAGGCCGGAGGCCGCCGCATGAGCCCCGGCATCGCGCTGTTCAGCTCGGTGATCCTGCTGGCGCTGAACGGGTTCTTCGTGGCCGCCGAGTTCGCCCTGGTGGCCAGCAAGCGGTACCGCCTGGAGCAGGCGGCGGCGAGCGGCGGGCGGGCGGCCCGCGCGGCGCTGGACGGTGTCCGCGAGCTGTCGCTGATGTTGGCCGGCGCGCAGCTCGGCATCACCCTGTGCACCCTGGGGCTCGGCGCGCTGGCCGAGCCGGCCATCGAGCATCTGATCAGCCCGCTGCTGCACGCGGTGGGTCTGCCGGACGCGCCCAGCCATCTGATCGCCCTGCTCTTCGCCCTCGGGCTGGTCACCTTCCTGCACCTGGTGGTGGGGGAGATGGCACCGAAGTCGTGGGCGATCACCGACGCCGAACGCTCGGCGACGCTGCTCGCGTTGCCGTTCCGCGCCTTCGCGCGGGTGTCCCGGCCGGTGCTGTCCGCGCTCAACGCGCTGGCCAACGCGATCCTGCGGTTGTTCGGGGTCAACCAGCAGGACCAGCTCGCCCAGGTGCACGGCCCGGACGAGCTGCGGATCCTGCTGGAGCAGTCCCGCGAGCACGGACTGCTCGGCGCCGAGCAGCACCAGTTGCTGACCAGCATGCTGGAGCTGCAGGGCACGTCGGTGGCACAGGTGATGGAACCGTTCGCCACCATGGTGACCGTCCGCCGCGACGACCCGGCCCAGCGGATCGAGGAGGTCAGCCGGGACAGCGGGCGCTCCCGGCTGGCGGTGCTGGACGAGGCGGGCGACGTCTGCGGTCTGGTGCACGTCCGGGAGGCGGTGCGGGTGGTCACCACCGGTCGCGTCGCCACCGCCGCGGAGCTGATGACGCCCGCGTTCACCCTGCCCGCGACGTCCTCGGTCACCGAGGCGGTGGCGGCGATGCGGGCCCGGCAGTCACAGCTCGCGCTGGTGCGCAACGGCGGCGGCCCGGCCCGGCCGATCGGGTTCGTGGCGCTGGAGGACCTGCTGGAAGAGGTCATCGGCGAGTTCGACGACGAAACCGACACGGTCCCGCGCGGGCGGCGACTCCGCTGAGGCACCGACCCGGCCGTGCCTCGGCACGGCCGGGTCAGCCGGCGGGCTTGAGGTGACCGCCACCGGGTAGGCGCGCCTGCGGGGCCTCGGCCCGGAAGGGGGGCGCGCGGTGCGGCTGACCGGGGTGTCGCGGGAGTCCGGCTGGACCGGGCTGTCCGTGCAGACCACGCTTCCCAACCCGAGCACCCGTCCGGGCCTGCGCCTGCCGGGGCGGGTGACCCTGGCCGCCGGGCCGGAGGACGTGCTCGTACGCCACATCCGGCTGGGCCTGGTCACGACTCTCGAACCGGACGACCCGGGCGCGCCGCGGCGTCTGGTGCAGTTCCACCAGGTGCCCATCGCCGGCCGGTTCGTCGTGCCGGCGGGCCGCCGGCGGGCGGTGGACTTCGCGATGCCGCTGCCGTGGGAGACCCCGCTGACCACGTTCGGCGGGGTGCCCCTGCTGAGTCTGCGGATGGGACTGCGGACCGAGGTGTCCGTCGACCCGGATCTGGACCAGGGGGCCATGGTGCCGGTCTTCGTGCATCCGGTCCCCACCCAGCAGCACGTGCTGGCGGCGCTGGACACGCTGGGCTTCATGATTCGTCAGGCGGGTTTGCAGGAGGGTGGCCTGCCCGGCGTGGAGCACACCCTGCCGTTGAACCAGCGGTGGGGGTACTGGGTGGGGCCGCTGTACGCGGGGCCGATCACCGAGCTGGAGCTGATCTTCGTGACCAACTCGGCGGGCCTGGAGGCGATCCTGTGGATGGATCGCCGGCTGGCGCTGGCCGGGATCACGCACCAGAGCATCAGCCGGTTCCGGATCTGGCACGAGGATGCCGATCGGCGGGACTGGGTCGCCACCGTGGACGGCTGGATCCGCCAGGCGATCAACCGGCACGCCGCCGCGGCCGCGCACGCCGACTGGTCCGCGCAGATCGCCGGGTCGGCCCACGTCAGCCGCCACCCCGACCAGCCGATCCGACCGGGTTACGGCCTGGGCGGCACCGCCGGCAGCGCCGGCGTAGGAGGCGGCGGCTCCGGTGGCGACGGCACCTAAAACCCCCATGCCCGCCCTCATCACGCCACCGGTGTTGTCCGGCGAAGCCTCTCGCGCAGCCTGGCCTGTGCGCTCGGCCACTCGTCGACGGTCATCGCGTACTGCACGGTGTCCCGCCAGGAGCCGTCCGGGCGTTGCCGGTGCATCCGCAGGACCCCCTCGCGGGTGGCGCCGAGGCGTTCGATGGCCGCCTGGGAGCGAACGTTGCGGATGTCGGTGTGCCAGACCACCCGTACCGCGCCGAGGTCGTCGAAGGCCCGGCCGAGCAGCAGCAGCTTGGCCTCGGTGTTGATCCCGGTACGCCACCAGGGGCGGCCGAGGAAGGTGTGCCCGATCGCCACGGACCGCCGCTCCGGATCGATTTCGTAGTACGAGGTGGTGCCGACCACCACCCCGGTGGTCACGCTGCGCTGCGCCCAGGCCACCCGTTCGCCGCGGTGCTGGGCGGCCAGGGCACCGGCGATGACGTCCGCGGTGCCGGCCGGCGCGCTGGGCCGGGCGACGGTCAGGTGCCGCCACACCTCGTCGTCGGCGGTGGCGGTGTGCAGGTCGTCGGCATGCGCCGCCTCCAGCGGCTCCAGCCGGACGTGTTCGCCGTGCAGTGGCACCGGGTCGTGCCAGGGCGTGCGGGCGGCCCGCAGGTACGCCGGCAGCGGCGCGGTGACCCCGTCGGCGGTCTCGGGCGGCCCGGCGGTCAGCCGCAGCGGCAGGACGCCGGCCCAGTGCGGCAGGTGCAGGTCGGCCTCGTCCTCGCGGACCCCGCCGGTGCGGGCGCGGACGGACACCTCGCGCAGCGGCAACGCCAGCACGGCGGTCTCGGCCAGCTCGCGCCGGCTGGGCGGGCGGGTGTCCGTGCTGCGTCCCGCGCCGACCTTCTCGACCAGCGCGGTGAGCATGGCGGTCTTCTCCCGCTCGTCGGTGACCAGTCGGGCGGTGCCGTGTGCGACGACCGAGCGGTAGTTGGCGCTGTGGTGGAACTGGGAGCGGGCGTAGACCAGCCCGTCGAGCAGAGTCACCGTGACGCAGGCCGGCAGCCCGTCGTCGCGGGCGGCGAGCAGGGGTCGGCTGCCGGTGGAGCCGTGCAGGTAGAGCGTGTCGCCGACGCGGACGTGCAGGGTGGGCAGCACCCGTGGCTGGCCGTCCACGGTGAACCCGAGGGCGCAGTGGTACGCCTCGTCGAGCACGGCGTGTGCCGTTTCCCGGTCGTAGCTCATCTTGTCGCGGGAGCGGTTGGGGATGGTGCGGGCGGTGGGTGGGTACATGCTCGCCCCTTTGTTCTAGTACAATCTCTGATTTGTGTCAGCACGCTATCAGTTCGCCGGCGCGACGGCCGTCGCGATTTCGGCCAGCATCGAGTCGGGCATCCGTACCGACGCCCTGCCACCCGGGACGGCGCTGCCACCGGTGCGCGCCCTCGCCACCGAGCTGGGCGTCAGCCCCGCCACCGTCGCCCGCGCCTACCAGGAGCTGCGCCAGCGCGGCCTGCTCGCCACCGCCGGGCGGCACGGCACCCGGGTGCGCCCCCGCCCTCCGGTGGCCGCCCGTCGGTCCGCGCTGCGCCCGCCGCCGCTGCCCGGGGCTCGTGACCTGTCCCGGGGCGAGCCCGACCCCCGGTCGCTGCCCCCGCTCGCTCCACACCTGGCGGCACTCGCCGCCGACGCGGGCGCGTCGATCGGCTACTCCGACGCCGGTGTGCTGCCCGAACTGGCCGAGGCGGCCCGTGCCCGCCTGAACGCCGACGGCGTACCCGCCGGTGAGCTGACCCTCACCGGCGGCGCTCTGGACGGCATCGAGCGGCTGCTCGGCGCCCACCTGCGCCCCGGCGACGCGGTCGCGGTGGAGGATCCGGGCTGGGCCAACCTGCTCGACCTGGTGGCGGCGCTGGGGCTGCGCCCGATCGGCGTACCCCTCGACGACGAGGGGCCACTGGTGGCCGGGGTGGCCTCCGCGCTCGCCGCCGGGGCGCGGGCGCTGGTGGTCACCAGCCGGGCGCAGAATCCGACCGGCGCCGCCGTCTCCGCCGCCCGCGCCGATGCGCTGCGGGACCTGCTCGCCGATCGGCCGGATCTGCTGCTGATCGAGGACGATCACGCCGCCGAGCTGGCCCGCGTACCCCTGCACCCGCTGGCCGGTGCGACGCGGAGCTGGGCCTTCCTGCGCTCGGTGAGCAAGCCCTTCGGCCCGGATCTGCGGCTGGCCGTGCTGGCCGGCGACGAGACCACCGTGGCGCGGGTGACCGGCCGGACGCGGGTGGGTGCCGGCTGGGTCTCCACCGTGCTGCAACGGCTGGTCCTCGCCCTCTGGCGGGATCCGGCGGTCGGCGAGCTGGTGGAGCGGGCGGCGGAGAGCTACGAGCGGCGGCGCGAGGGGCTGCTGGCCGCGCTGGCGGAGCACGGCCTGACCGCGCACGGCCGGAGCGGCATCAACGTCTGGCTGCCGGTCGCGGACGAGACCAGCGCGGTGACCACGCTGCGCGACGCCGGCTGGGCGGTGGCCCCCGGCGCCCTCTACCGGATCGCCTCACCACCAGCCGTCCGCATCACCGTCAGCCCTCTGTCCGTGACGGATCTGCCTCCCCTGGCCGCCGCCCTGGCCCGGGCCGCCCATCCCACCCCGCCCGCTGGCTTCACCACCTGAGCCTCAAGATCGCGAGGATTCTGGACGGTTGGAACGAGCCAGCGCAGCACCGATTATGATCATGTCTTGGGCGTGCTCGACGTGCGCCAGTGTGAGGCAGTGGACGCGTGCGACCGGCGGTTCCTGCCATGTGTGGTGACCGACCGCGACGACCACCGGTCGGTCACCACATTGGCCGCCCTGGGATCGACGGCACCTGAAGGTACGCCGTGGCGCTCGACGTCTGAGGACGCGCAGCGGCGGCGGCTGACGACTGAGGGCGCCCTCCGGAGGTCGACGACCGAGAATGCGCAGCGGCCATGTCCCACGTACGAGAATGAGCTTGCGCAGTGGACGCAGGAAGGTGCTCGGGAGGCACACGAGACCAACCGGGCGTTTGGGAGTGCCCCGAAGGCGCTTGGTAGTGCCAAATAGGGGGGTCAAGGGGGTGCCCGGCGGGCGGACGGGATTGCCCAAGGGTCGGTCCAGGGTGCGCAACGGGCGGTCGAGGGGTCTGTCCGCTGTACCACTGATGAGGGTGCTCAACGGGCGTTTGGAAGCGCCCAGAATGCGGTGGGGGTGGGTTGAGTGGTGCGGCGGTGCGTTGGGTGGCCGGTCGAGGATATGCGGCGGGCGGTAGGGGTTGCCTAGAAGGCCCAGGGGTGTGCCCAGCGAACGTGTGTAGGTGCCCAGTGGTCGGTGGAGAGCCGGCGGGCGGTAGGGGTTGCCTAGAAGGCCCAGGGGTGTGCCCAGCGAACGCGTGTGGGTGCCCAGTGGACGGTAGAGACCGTCCACTGGATCGAGGGGGCGCCTTCGCAGCCTTTCTCAGGGCGGCCAACTTAGTGGTCCGCTCCGTAAATCCTTCGGGGGTTATGCGGTCAGGGCCAGTGCGGCAGGCTGGTGATCGCAGCCGGTGGGTTGCTGGGGGTTCTG
>NZ_JBFAHZ010000055.1:0-35846 GCF_040654415.1 Micromonospora sp. NPDC050695 | reverse complement strand
GACTGGCGGCTCGGACGACACACCAAGATCATGCCAGGCCATCACCCAGAGTGGACAGCCGACCGCCGACCCGTCTCAAGCTGAATACGTACGTCTTGCGGCCCTTGCCCAACCGGTGCTGGACGTACTGGGCCAGCTTCGACAGCGAGTAGTTCACGACGATGAAGAGCACGGCGATCACGACGTACACCTGGATCGGATTGCCCAGCACGCCGATGATCTGCTTGCCGATGTTCAGCGTCTCCTCGTAGCTGATGATGAAGCCCAGCGAGGTGTCCTTGAGCACCACGACCAGCTGGCTGATCAGCGCCGGCAGCATGATCCGGAAGGACTGCGGCAGCAGGATCATCCGGGTGGTCTGTGCCGGGGATAGCCCGATCGCGGCGGCAGCTTCCGCCTGACCTCCGGGCAGCCCCTCCATGCCGGAGCGGAGGATCTCGGCGATGACCACCGAGTTGTAGATGGTGAGGCCGATGACCAGATACCACAGGTTGTCGAAGTAGAGGCCGAACTCGGGGAAGCCGCGAGCCACGAAGAAGATGGTCAGTACGACGGGTAGGCCGCGGAACACCTCGACGCAGACGCGGGTGACCGCCGACAGCAGCGCGCTCAGCCCGCGCAGCAGGTACGCCACCGGCGTCGCCATGCCAGCGAAGCGGAGCCGGGTCAGGCTCTTGAGCTGGATCCGCAGCACGGCGAGCAGTGTGCCCACCACCAGTGAGGCCACGATGGCCAGCGCCGCCGCGATAAGGGTGTTCTTGAAGCCGAGACCGATCCGATCCCACACCTGGGAGAAGTTCTCGTTCGAGGGGTCGATCAACGGGCCCCACAGCTCCATCGAGAGCTGGCCCTTGTCGTCGAGCGGCCGGTAGATCAGGTAGTAAGCGCCGACGAGCAGGATCAGCCCGGCGACGAGGCTGCTGATCAGCGTGATCCGCCGCTGGCGGGGCCCAGGGACGTCGTAGAGGACGCTGGTCTGCTGACTCATCGGGCCACCGCCTGTCGCTTCTCGATCCGGTCCAGCAGAGCGCCGAGCGGCACCGTCATGATCAGGTAGCCGATCGAGATGCCGATGGCGACCGGGATGAAGGCGTAGCCCTCAGCTCCGGTGAGCTGGTCGGCCGTGGCCGACAGGTCGCCGACGACCCCGAAGAAGCCAGCCAGCGCAGAGTTCTTGATCATCGCGATGATCACCGAGCCGAGCGGCACCACGGAGGCATGCCAGGACTGCGGCAGCACCACGTGGCGCAGGTTCTGCCCAAAGGTCAGGCCCAGCGACCGCGCCGCCTCCGCCTGGCCGGCGGGCACCGCGTTCACCCCGGACCGCAGCGCCTCGCAGACGAAGGCGGCGGTGTACAACACGAGGGCGATCAGCGCGAACCGGAAATACGGCAGGTCCGTGCCGAGCCGGGTGAACAGCGAGTCGATCACCGGGATGCGGAGGAAGTCCGCGTTCGAGCCGAGCGCCGGCAGACCGAACGCGGCGAAGAACATCACCACGGTCAGAGGCATGTTGCGGAAGACGGTGACGTAGGCGGTGCCGAGCGCGCGCAGCGGTGGCACCGGCGAGATCCGGAGGACCGCCACGACGGTACCCAGGATGAGGGCGCCGATCGCGGCGAGTACGCAGATCTGGAGGGTGAGCCAGAAACCACCCGCAAAGACGTCGAACTTGTCGATGAGCACGTTCACGGGTCGGTGTTCCTCCCCACCCTCCAGATCGAAGGATCAGATCAGTAGCGGTTGATGGTGGGCGCTGAGCCCAACTCGGCGCCGAACTTGCCGGCGGTGTCGTCCCAGGCCTTCTTCCAGCTGCCGTCGGAGACCGCCTTGTCCAGCGTGTCGTTGATGAAGCTGCGGAAGTCCGCATCCTCCTTCTTCACACCGATGCCGTACGGCTCCTTGGTGAAGTTGTCGCCCGCCAGCTTGAAGGAGGCCTCGTCCTTGGCGATGTAGCCGAGCAGGATCACGTTGTCCGTGGTCACGGCGTCGACCTGGCCGCCCTTGAGGGCGTCACGGCACTTGTCGTAGGTGTCGAAGAGCACCAGCTGGGTGCCCACGTCCTTGACGTACTTCTTGATCGTCTCGGCCGGCGTGGAGCCGGTGACCGAGCAGACCTTCTTGGTGCCGTCCTTGAACGAGTCCGGACCGGTGATGGTGGTGTCGTCCTTCTTGACCAGGATGTTCTGGCCAGCCTCGTAATACGGGCCTGCGAAGGCGATCCGCTCCTTGCGCTTGTCGTTGATCGTGTACGTCGCCGCGACGAAGTCGACGTTGCCGTTCACGATGACGTCCTCACGGACCTTCGACGGCGTCTCGACGTACTCGATCTTGTCCTCGGGGATGCCGAGTTCCTTAACGATGATCTTGGCGATCTCGACGTCGAAGCCCTCCGGCTTGCCGGACAGGCCCTTCTGGCCGAAGCCGGGCTGGTCGAACTTGGTGCCGACCTTGATCTTCTGGGCCTTGTTCAGCTTCTCCATGGTGCTGCCGGCGGCGAAGGACTTGCTGCCAGCGCCGGTGCCCTCCGCGCCATCGTCGCCACCGCAGGCGGTGAGGCCGAGCGCCAGAGCGGCGATCGCGGCGACTGCCGCAACGCGCTTGATACGCATACTCTTCTCCTTCTTCGACGGAGCCCACCGAGGTGCGGCACGCTCCACTACGGACGCCTAGTGCGTGAGGATCTTGGAGAGGAAGTCCTTTGCCCGCTCGCTGCGCGGGTTCGCGAAGAACTCCGTCGGCGGGGCGTCCTCTACCAGCTGGCCGTCGGCCATGAAGATGACCCGGTTGGCGGCATGCCGCGCGAAGCCCATCTCGTGGGTGACCACGACCATGGTCATGCCGTCGCTGGCCAGCGAGGTCATCACGTCCAGCACCTCGCCGACCATCTCCGGGTCCAGGGCGCTGGTGGGCTCGTCGAAGAGCATCGCCTTGGGCTGCATGGCCAGGGCGCGGGCGATGGCCGCCCGCTGCTGCTGACCGCCGGAGAGCTGGGCGGGGAACTTGTCCGCCTGGTTGGCGATGCCGACCCGGTCGAGCAGGGCCAGACCGCGCTCGCGGGCGGCAGCCGGCTTCTCCTTGCGGACCTTGATCGGGCCGAGGGTGACGTTCTCCAGGATGGTCTTGTGCGCGAAGAGGTTGAAGGACTGGAAGACCATGCCCACCTCGCTGCGCAGCTTCGCGAGGGCCTTGCCCTCGGCCGGCAGCGGTTGGCCGTCGAAGGTGATGGTGCCGGAGTTGATCGGTTCTAGTCGGTTGATGGCGCGGCACAGCGTCGACTTGCCGGAGCCGGACGGGCCGATCACCACGACCACCTCGCCCCGACCCACCGACAGCGAGACGTCGTCCAGCACGTGCAGCGGCCCGAACCACTTGTTGACCGCGTCCAGCACGATGAGCGGTTCGCCCGTCGTCACGTCGTCCACCGTCCCTGTCGTCTCCCGGATCGGGGTCGGTTGACCCCCGGTGCGGCCACTGTAGGCGGCGTGATGTGGCAGAACGCAACCCGGTGGGTCACGGAGCGGTAACACCGGCCCCGATCGTTGTCGGTCGTCCGATTCCGGTCGCCGTGTGGGTGGTGACGGTGGCGATCGTGGCGCGTTGTCGAGATCATGGAGAGATGACCGAACCGGTACGGCTGACCACGTACGCCCGCGGCGGCGGCTGCGCCTGCAAGATCCCGCCGGGCGAGCTGGAGATCATGGTGGCCGGTCTCGGTCCGGCGAGCGGCACCGCGGAGCTGCTGGTCGGGTTGGACCACGGCGACGACGCGGCGGTCGTGCGCCTGGACGAGCGGACCGGCCTGGTCAGCACCGCCGACTTCTTCACCCCGGTGGTCGACGACGCGTACGACTGGGGGCGTATCGCCGCGGCCAACGCGTTGTCCGACGTGTACGCGATGGGCGGCACCCCGCTGGTGGCGCTCAACCTGCTCTGCTGGCCGCGGGACGTACTGCCGCTGGAGCTTGCTCGGGAGGTCCTGCGCGGCGGTCAGGACGTGGCCCGGTTGGCCGGCTGTCACCTGGCCGGCGGGCACAGCGTGGACGACGACGGCCCGAAGTACGGCCTGGCGGTGACCGGGACGGTCCGCCCCGAGGAGCTGATCACTCTGGACGCCGGTCGGGCCGGTGTGCCGCTGTCGTTGACCAAGCCGCTCGGTGTGGGCGTGCTGAACACCCGGCACAAGGCCACCGGTGAGTGTTTCCCGGAGGCGGTGGCCACGATGAGCGCCCTCAACGCCGACGCCGCGCGCGCGGCGGTCGCGGCCGGCATCCGGTGCGGCACCGACGTGACCGGTTTCGGGCTGCTCGGGCACGCCTCGAAGCTGGCCCGGGCCAGCCGGCTCACGGTGGCCATCGACACCGTCCGGGTGCCCTACCTGGCGGGCGCGCGGGAGGCGCTGCGGGACGGGTACGTCAGTGGCGGCAGCCGGCGCAACCTGGACTGGGTGACCCCGTGGACCGATTTCGGCGCGGCGGACGAGGCGGAGAGGTTGCTGCTGGCCGACGCGCAGACCTCGGGTGGCCTGCTGGTCGCCGGTGAGCTGCCGGGTGCTCCCGTGGTGGGTGAGTTGCTGCCCCGGGGCGAGCATCTGGTCGTGCTGCGCTGACCTCGCCGAACGTGAGGACACGCGGCGGCGGTGGTGCGGATCGCACACGGTACCCGATAAACTGTCACCTTCCCGCTACTCCGAGCAACGTCGCTCTGGGAAATTTTGCCCGGAATGGTCACAGACCGGTAACTTGCCCCCGGCTGAGGTCATATGCCCCCCACCATCGTCAGTAAGGCCCGATCCGGAGGCCGGTGGGACGAACGCAGCGAGGAGGCGGAATGACCGAGCTGTGGAACTGGAGAATCGACCGGGTACGACCCGTGGAGGTCTACCCGGCGCTGGCCGAGGCTCTCGGTCGGGTGGTGATGCCGCTGGCGGTGGCCGATCCGGCCCGGCTGCCGGCGTACGCGGTCGTGTGTGACGTCTGGCAGGCGCCGGGCGAGTTCGCGACGGTGGTGGACTGCTACGGGGTGCCCGAGCGGCTGTCCGAGCACGCCAGCATCGCCGCGCTGGCCCGGCTGCTGGGCCGCAACTGTCTGCTGCGCGACGACACGCTGGACGCCGGTCGGCATCTGCTCGTCGCCCCGGACGGGACGGTCCGCCCGGTGCACTTCGACGTGTGGGACACCGACGACGGCGAGGTGCTCAGCAGGCAGCGGCTCTGCACGCTCGGCGACCCCGGCTGTCGGGGCTGGTCGCAGTGTCACCGCTCGCGGTGGGCGCCCGACACCGTCGCACCGGTGCTCGCGGCGGCCTGACCCACCACTCGGGTCCGGCCGGTGCCCCGCGCCGCGCTGGCGATCAGCCGCGGCCCGAGGCCGTGGCCGGCCGGTCCGCGGTGCCCTGGCCGGCGCCCCGGACCACGAGCCGATCGAGCAGGGTGCGGGTGGCCTCCGTCACGGCGGCCACCGCGGCGTCGAAAGCGGCGGCGTTGTGCGCGGCGGGCGCCCGGAAGCCAGAAATCTTCCGGACGTACTGCAACGCCGCCGCCTCGATGTCGGTTTCGGTCACCTGCGGGGTGAACGGCTCACGCAACGTCTTGATGCTTCGGCACATGTGGTGCTCCTCCTCGGTCGGTGCCCAGTGCCACCGTTGGTGCCGGCACTTGTGCCGACGGTGACACCGGGTCGATATTTGTCTATCCTGGTCACGGACCAGAGCCTTTCGAGCCATTGTCGCCGTTCGCGCTCCCAGCGCCCCGGGCCCCCGGAGACTTCTTGTGGACCATGCCCCCATCCGCACAGCCCGCCCCAATCTTGCCGACCTGACACGCAGCCTGCACACCCCGTTGGAGCGGATCGTCGTCGAGCATGCCGATCTCGTCGAGACGATCCGCCGACGTGTCGTCGCGGGTGAGTCCGCGTCCTCCGAGACCGTGGCCGTCGCCGCCTTCAACTCGTCCATCTGAGCGATGGCCTGCCGGTGCCGTCCACCCGGGGTGGGCGGGCCCTGCCACGGGATCAGCCAGTTCGTGCTGAAGGTGCACAGCCGGTGCGACCTGCGATGTGACCACTGCTACGTGTACGAGCACGCCGACCAGACCTGGCGTGGCCGGCCGGTCCGGATGGCACCGGCCACCGTCCGGGCCGCCGCGAAGCGGATCGCCGAGCACGCCCGCGAGCACGAGCTGCCGGTCGTGCACGTGGTGCTGCACGGGGGTGAGCCGTTGCTGCTGGGCGCGGCCGGGCTCCGCGAGGTGTTGGCCGAGCTGCGCGCGGCGATCACGCCGTGGACGCGGCTCGACCTGCGCATGCAGACCAACGGCGTGCTGCTCGACGAGGAACTGTGCCGGGTGCTGGTCGATCACGACGTGCAGGTCGGGGTGTCGTTCGACGGGGACCGCGCAGCCAACGACCGGCACCGCCTCTTCGCCCACGGCGGCAGCAGCCACGACCAGGTACGGCGGGCTCTGGCCCTGCTCCGCCACCCGGATCACCGGACGAGCTACGCCGGCATCCTCTGCACGATCGACGTCCGCAACGATCCGGACCGGGTGTACGAGGCGCTGCTGGCCGAGCGCCCGCCCCGGGTCGATCTGCTGCTGCCGCACGCCACCTGGGACCGCCCACCGGACCGCCCCGGCACCGGATCGACCCCGTACGCGGACTGGCTGGGACGGATCTACCGGCGGTGGGTGGACGAGGGGCGACCGGTGTCGATCCGGCTGTTCGAGGCGCTGGCGCCGGGTGGCGGCGGCACCGAGGCGTTCGGCCTCGCTCCGGCCGACGTGCTGGTCGTCGAGGCGGACGGCAGTTGGGAGCAGGTCGACTCGTTGAAGACCGCGTACCACGGCGCGGCCGAGACCGGTTTCGACGTGTTCGGGCACTCGGTGGACGAGGCCAGCCGGCATCCCGGGGTGGCCGTCCGGCAGACCGGCGTGGACGGGCTCTGCGCGACCTGTCGGGCGTGCCCGGTGGTGGACCGTTGCGGTGGCGGTCTGTACGCCCACCGCTGGCGCACCGGCTCGGGGTTCGACAACCCGTCGGTGTACTGCGAGGACCTACTCCGCCTGATCGACACGGTGGACACCTACCCACCGCCCGTCGCGTCGGCCGGTCAGCGGGCCGAGCGGGCCGCCCCGCCGGTCGACGACCTGCTCGACGACCTGGCGACCGGGTACGGCTCGGAGCAGACCCTCGATCTGCTCGCCGCCGCACAGCTCTCCATCACCCGGGCGCTGCTGGCGGCCTGGCGGGAGAGATCCGGGCAGACGGCCGCCTGGGATCTGCTCGTCGACCTGGACGCCAAGGCGTCGGACGCGGTCCGGGCGGTGCTCACCCACCCCTTCGTCCGTCCGTGGCTGGTCCACCGCCTCGTCCCGTCGGCCCGGCCCGGTGCCAGCCGGGCGGCCGACCCGCTGCCGGCCATCGCGCTCGCCGCCGCCCTGCGGGCCGGCTGTTCGGCCACGGTGGACGTTCCGGTGCGCTCCGGCGTGCTCGCGCTGCCCACGCTGGGCAGCCTGGTGCTGCCGGTCGCTGTCGACGGGACCGTCGAGGTGACCGTCCTGCCCGACGGTTTCCGGGTCCGTGGCGGCCCCGAGGACCAGACGGTGCTTCTCGACGCGGGTGGACCGGATGCGGCCGGGTGGCGGCCGACCCGACCCGTGCCGGTCCCCGGTGGTCACCTGCTCGTGGAGGACGGTGACCCGTACCGGGACTGCTACGGCCAGCCGGTGGCACCCCGCCTGGAGCACTCCGCCGCGCGGGCGTTGGGCCGTACCCTCGCCGAGGCCTGCCGGTTCGTGGGCCGGGACGTTCCGGTCCACGCCGCCGCGCTCGCCGGCGGTCTGCGTGCCGTCGTGCCGCTGGCGCCCGACCAGGCGGGGCCGCTGCGCAGCGCGACCGCCCGGCACGCGTTCGGCGCGGTCGCCCTCACGCCCGACGCGGCCCCGGAGGCGATCGCCGTGCTGCTCGTGCACGAGTGGCAGCACGTGAAGCTCGGTGCCGCACTCGACCTGTACGACCTCGTCGAACCGGGTCACACCACCCGGATCCGGGTGCCGTGGCGTCCCGACCCGAGGCCCGTCGAGGGTGTGCTCCAGGGCGTGTACGCGCATCTCGCGGTCACCCAGGTGTGGCAGGCCCGCGCCGCCGCCGGCGTGTCCGCGCATCCCGACGCGTCGGCGCACGCCGCCCGGTTCCTGGCCTGGACCCGGGACGGTGCGGATGCGTTGCTGGCCAGCCGGTCGCTCACGGTCGTGGGTGAACGATTCGTGGAGCGGGTGCGCCAGGCCCTGGAGGAGACCGGTGTCGGGTCGGGATGAGCGACAGCCGCCCGCACTGGGCCGACCTCGTATCGCCGACGACCTGCGGGCACTCGGTGTCCGTCCGGGCGTCTGCCTCCTGGTGCACTGCGGCCTGCGCCGGGTGGGCCCGTTGGAGCGCGGCCCGGCGACGCTCGCCGGTGCTCTGCGCGACGCCCTCGGCCCGGCCGGCACGCTGCTCGTGCCCACCCAGAACGACGGCAACTCGACCACCTCCCGGACCCACCTGGCGGCCACCGCCGGAATGGACCGGGCGCAGCGTGCCCGTTACGAGGCCGCCCTGCCGGGTTGGGACCGGCGCAACACCCCCTCGGAGCGGATGGGGGCGTTCGCCGAGTTCGTCCGACGTGCTCCCGGCGCGGTGCGCAGCGACCACCCACAGACCTCGTTCGCCGCGCTCGGTCCGCAGGCGCGGCACCTCACCGACGACCATGCCCTCACCTGTCACCTCGGTGAACGCTCACCGGTGGGCCGGCTCTACGCGGCGGACGGGCAGATCCTGCTGCTCGGCGTCGGCTTCGAGGCGTGCAGCGCCCTGCACCTGGCCGAATATCACCTGCCGGCGCCGCCGGAGCGCGATTACCACTGCTTCCGGCTCGTCGACGGGCAGCGGGTCCGCCTCGACTTCCGTGCTTCCGACCTGGACGATCGGGATTTCCCGCAGCTGGGCGACGCGCTCGACGCCGCGTCGCTCGTCCGGCGTGGCCCGGTCGGTCGGTCCGTCGCGTACCTGCTCTCCGCGCGCGCCATTGTGGATTTCGCGGTGGGTTGGCTGGCGGAGAATCGCTCGACGGCCCGGCATTGACGCGCCGTCTACTCTGATGTTCCGGCCGCGCGAGGAGGGCGGAGGGGCAGCGGTGAGCATGATGGACGCACCCTCTGGCACCCGAGCACCCCTCTTCTTCGTCAGCTACTCCCGGGCGCCGGTCCGGCGGGCCAGCGGCAACCCCGCGGAGTACGTCTCCCGGTTCTTCGAGGACCTGTCGGGCCACGTCAGCGAGTTGGTCGGCCCGGTCACCGGGTTCGACCCGGGCTTCCTGGACAGCTCCATCGCGGGCGGGGAACGCTGGAGCCCGGAGCTGCTCCAGGCCGCCGGCACCTGCCAGGTCTTCGTGCCGTTGGTGTCCAGCGCGCTGCTCGGCAGCGAATGGTGCGGCCTCGAGTGGGACGCCTTCTCCCGCCGACGGATCGTCCCGCGACCCGGTGTGGCGTCGGCGCACGAGACGGCGATCGTGCCGGTCACCTGGTCGCCGACGAACGGCACCCCGCTGCCACGGGTGCTCCGCGACATCCAACGGTTCTCCCCGACCGCGATGCCGGATCCCGACATCGCGGTGCACTACCAGCGGGATGGGGTCTACGGCTTGCTGACCATGCAGTGGGAGAACACCTACCGGGCGGTGGTCTGGCGGCTCGCCCAACGGATCGTCGCCATCCACCGGTCGTACGTGGTGGAGCCCTGGGTGCCGGCGAGCGTGGACGAGTTGTGCAACCGGTTCGTCGAGGAGCTGGGATGAGCCCCCCGGCGGACCGGCGTCGCTCGGAGCGCGGGTCGTACTTCTTCCTCAGCTACGCCCATTCCGCGCCGCTGGGTGCCCGGGCCGACTCCGACGTCTGGGTCGGCCAGTTCTTCGACGACCTGGCCGAGGAGGTGACCCGCCAGGCCCGGCCGGTGGCCGGTATGCGGATCGGCTTCTTCGACCAGCACATCCCGCTGGGCGCGGACTGGAAGGCGGCCCTCGCGGAGGCACTCGGTGACGCCGAGGTCTTCGTCCCGCTCTACTCGCCCGGTTACTTCAGCCGTCCGTGGGCGTTGGGGGAGCGGGACTCCTTCCGGGCTCGGCTGGTCGCCGCCGGGTCGGACCGGCTCACCGCCGGTCACCTGGCCCCGGTGCTGTGGATTCCGATCCCGTCCTGGGAGGACCAGCCGGAGGTGGACGACGCCCTGGATCTGGGCCGGGACGTCCCCGAGTACGCCGAAAACGGCCTGCGCGCGCTCTGCATGCTGGCCTCCTACCGGGAGCAGTACCAGCTCCTGCTGAGCCGACTGGCGGGCCAGATCGTGCACGTTGCCGAGCGGAGACCGCTGGGGCCGTCCCGCGCGCCGAGCATGGACGAGGTCACCCGTCCCGTGTCGGCCGACCCGGACTTCGTCGTCGCCGTCCTGGCGCCCACCCGTGATCGGCTGCCGGCCGAGCGTGATCCCTCCGGGTACGCCTCCAGCGGTCGGCTGTGGCGGCCGTACGGCAGCCGCCAGGAGTTGCCCGCCGCGGAGTACGCGGCCAGCACGGCCGAGCGCCTCGGGTTGACGGCCCGTACGGCGGATTTCGCGCAGGCGGCCGGGCTTCTCGATCGCCGCCCGGCGGTGCTGCTGGTCGACCCGTGGATCGTGGCGGCGCCGGGTGCGCCGGCGGACCTCGCCAGTCGGCTGCGCGGCCTGCGGGAGTGGGTCGTCCCGCTGGTGGTCACCGACGACGGTGACGGCCAGGACGCCGCCGGGTGGGCGACCGAGGTGATGGAGCTGCTGCACGACGCCGGTCGGCCGCAGGTGAAGCACGCGTGCACCATGCGGGAGTTCGTCGACCTGATGCCGGCGCTGGTCACCGAGGCCCGTCGACGGTTCCTCAAACACGCCCCGGTCGTCGGGTTCGACCCGCCACCGGGGCCGGTGCCGAGCCTGCGTGACGGCCCGGCAGTTCCCCCCGACCTCGCGTCCCCGCCTGCTGATCCGGCCACACCGCGTCCCCACGGAGAAGACCGATGAACAACGATCGCAAAGGCCAGGTCGTCACCTTCTACTCGTTCAAGGGTGGCACCGGCCGGACGATGGCGCTGGCCAACGTGGCCTGGATCCTCGCGGCCAGTGGCCGCCGGGTGCTGGTCGCGGACTGGGATCTCGAGTCACCCGGCCTGCACCGCTTCTTCCACCCGTTCCTCGACGCGGAGAGGATCGCGGGCACCGGCGGCGTGATCGACCTGATCCGCGACTACGAGTGGGAGACCACCCGCGCCGGCGAACGGCCGGAACGCTGGATGGAGCAGTACGCGAGGGTCGGCCGCCACGCGTTCTCGCTGCGGTGGAACTTCCCGGCCGGCGGTGGGCTGGACTTCCTGTCCGCGGGCCGGCAGAACAGCGACTACGCCGTCTCGGTGGGCGGCCTGGACTGGGACAACTTCTACAACCGGCTGGGTGGGGCGCAGTTCTTCGAGGCGCTGCGGGCGGACATGAAGCGGCAGTACGACTTCACCCTGATCGACAGCCGGACGGGGTTGAGCGACGTCGCCGACATCTGCACGCTGCATCTGCCGGACACCCTGGTCGACTGTTTCACCCTCAGCGACCAGGGCATCGACGGCGCGGCCCAGGTCGCGCACTCGGTGCGGGACCGCTACCTGCGGCGGGACATCCGCGTGCTGCCGGTGCCGATGCGGGTCGACCAGGCGGAGAAGGAGCGCGCCGAGGCGGGTCGTCTGCTCGCCATGCGCCGGTTCGCCGGACTGCCCGCCGGGATGACCGAGGCCGAGCGGCGGCGGTACTGGGCCGCGGTCGAGGTGCCGTACCGGCCGTTCTACGCGTACGAGGAGACCCTGGCGACCTTCGGTGACCCGCCCGGCTCGCCGACGTCACTGCTGGCGGCGTTCGAGACGTTGACCGGGATCCTCACCGACGGTGCGGTGACCGCGCTGCCGGTGATGGACGAGTCGGTGCGGGAGCGGGGCAAGGCTCGCTTCCGTCGGCGTACCGAGGCTGCCGACGACCAGATCGTGCTGCGCTGCGCTCCGGAGGACGCCATCTGGGCCGAGTGGCTGGAGCGGGTGCTCAACTCGGCCGGGATGCGGGTGGTCGAGCCGGCCGCCGCCGTGGGGTCCGCCGGTACGCCCGCGCCGCGCACGCTGAGCGTGGTGTCCCCGGCCTACCTGGCGATGCCCTCCGGGGAGTTGCCGGAGCGGGACACCAGCACCGGTTCCACCGCCCTCGCCGTGTACGTCGCCGATCTGCGTCCGTTGGCGGAGTTCCCGGCGCAGAGTTCCACCAATCTGGTCAACGTGAGCGCGGCGACGGCCGTGGAGCGGGTGCTGCGGTTGGTCGGCCGCCCGGTGCCGCCGTCGGGGGACGGCCCCGCCGGCGGGGGTGCCCGCTATCCCGGCACCGAACCGTTGATCTTCAACGCGCCCAACCGCAACGCCCGGTTCACCGGCCGTGAGGACGACCTGGCCCAGTTGCGGGCGCAGTTGCAGAGCGGCGGCAAGGCGGTGGTGCTGCCGGTCGCCCTGCAGGGCATGGGCGGTGTCGGAAAGACGCAGGTCGCCCTCGAGTACGTGCACCGCTTCAAGTCCGCGTACGACGTGGTCTGGTGGATCGTCGCCGACCCGCCCCAGTTCGTCGACACGGCCCTGGCCGACCTCGCCGGCCGACTCGGCATCGTCGCCGGGCCCACCCTGCCGGACACCGTCCGGTCGGTGCTCCAGGTTCTCGGTCGGGGCGAGCCGTACGAGCGGTGGCTCGTCGTCCTCGACAACGCGGAGGAGCTGGACCAGATCGAGCCCTTCCTGCCGCAGGGCCCCGGACATGTGCTGCTGACCTCCCGTAACCGCGCCTGGGGTGACCGGGCCAAGCCGATCCAGGTCGACGTCTTCGACCGCGCGGAGAGCGTCGCCCACCTCGCCCAACGGGTGCCCACGATCACCGACGAGGAGGCTGATCGGGTGGCCGACGCGCTCGGTGACCTGCCGATCGCGGTGGCGGCGGCGGGCGCGTGGCTCGCCGACACCGGCACGTCCGTCGCCGACTACCTGCGGCAGATCGAGCGGCACGGCCCCAGCGCGCTGTCCGTGGAGGCCACCTGGGACCTGTCGTTGAACCGGCTGCTCGATCAGGCGCCGGCCGCGTACCGCCTGTTGCAGCTCTGTTCGGTGCTGGCCCCGGAGATCGCCCTGGACCTGATCTACAGCGACGAGATGGCGGCGGCGCTCGTGCCGTTCGACCCGTCGGTGTCGGAGCGGCTCGTGCGTGGCGCCCTCATCCAGCAGATCAACCGGCTGGCGTTGCTGAAGCTCGATGTTCAGGGTGGCCGGGTCCAGGTGCACCGGCTGCTGCAGGCCGTGGTCCGGGACCGGATGACCGACGACGAGATCAGCGCCGCCCGCCACCAGGTGCACCTGGTGCTTGCCGCGTCCCGGCCACGTGGCGACGTGGACGACCCCTCGACGTGGCCCCGGCTGCGCATGCTCTGGCCGCACCTGGAGGTCTCCGACGCGCTGACCTGCCCCGACGAGTCGGTGTGTCAGCTGTTGATCGACCGGGTCCGCTACCTGTGGCTGCGCGGCGGCCTGAACCAGGCCGAGGGGTTCAGCCAGGAGGTGGACGACACCTGGTCGGAGCGGCTGGCCGGTTCCGAGGACACGGCCGACGCCGAGGCGCTGGGTCGACAGTTGCTGCACCTGCGGTTTAACCGAGCGAACATCCTGCGCAGCCTGGGCCGGTTCGACGACTCCCGGGCCATGGACGAGGCGGTCCTGGCCGAGCAGCGTCGCCTGCTGGGTGCGCTGCACCCACACAGTCTGATGACCGCCGGCAGCCTCGCCGGTGACCTGCGGGCCCTCGGCCGGTACGCCGAGGCGCTGGAACGGGATCGCTCCACCTACGCCTCCTGGCTCCAGACCCTGGGCGAGGACCACCCGCGGACGTTGAGCGCGGCCAACAACCTCGCCGTGTCGTACCGGCTGGTCGGCGACTACCGGTCGGCCCGACGGTGGGACGACGAGGTGCACCAGCGGCGGCGGCTGGTGCTGGGTTCCACCCACCCGTACACGCTCGTCTCCGCCGTGCGTCTCGGCAGCGACCTACGGGAGGCCGGCGAGTACGAACGGTCGGCAGCGCTGCTGAGCGGGGTGTACGAGACGTCCTGCGAGGTGCTGGGCACGGACGACGCTCTGAGCCTCGGTGCCCAGGTCAACCTGGCGGTGTCACTGCGCAGCGCGGGCCGGTCGGCGGAGGCCGCGCCGATGTTCGAGACGGCGTACCGGAAGCTCGACGAACGGTTCGGACCGGACAACCCGGACACGGTGACGTGCCGGTCGAGCCGCGCGGCGAACCTGCTGGCCGTCGGCGACGCGACCCGGGCGCTCGCCGAGATGACCGCGGTGACCCGGGCGTACGACGAGGAGCTTCGGCTCGGCCCGGAGCATCCGCACACCCTGGCGACGTTGAGCAACATCTCCGCCGCCGAACGCGCGATCGGTCGCGGGTCGGCCGCCCGTGCGTCCGCCGCCCGGGCGGCCGGCGAGTTGCGCAAGGTGCTCGGTCCCGATCATCCGCACACACTGGCGGCGGAGGTGAACCAGGCGGTGTGCCTCGCCGAGGACGGTGAGTGGGTTCCGGCGCGGGACCGTCTGCGGGAGACCGCCGAGCGGCTGACCGCGGTGATCGGCCCGGAACACCCCGACACGCTGCGCTGCCTCGGTGATCTCGCCCTGGTGTCCAAGCAGCTCGGTGACGGAGGTCCGGCCGACGACGCCGGCCTGGTGGCCGACCGGCTGGCCGAGGTGATCGGCCAGGAGCATCCGACGGTGCAGACCCTGCGGGAACGGCGGTTCGTCGTCCGGGTGATCGACCCGCACCCGTTCTGATCGGGCCGGCCGCCCGCTCCGGCCACCGCGGCTCGTTTCAGGGTCGCGGACTGGCCGCGAGTTCCGGTGTGGCCAGCCAGGCCAGGGTCTGCGGCAGGATCTCCATGGCGCCGAAGTGCGCGGCACCGGGTTGCACCTGGACCTCGGCGCTCGGGATCCGCGAGGCCAGCCAGCGGGAATGCTCCACCGGGGAAAACCTGTCCTGCTCACCGTGCCAGAGCCGGACCGGCGCGCGGATGGCACCGAGGTCGAAGCCCCAGCCTCGTCGTATCGCCAGGACGTCGTCGATCCAGCCGTCAGGACCGTGCCGGAGCGCTTCGGCGTACATGTCGGTCAGCAGCCGGCGGATCGCGACGTCGTCGACGACCCGGATGTCCGCCTCGGGCAACTGGGGTCGGAGGAACTCCAGCAGCGTCATCGGATCCCGCTGCGCCTCCTCCGCACGGACCTTCAGGTTCAGCGTGAGTTCGGTCAGGTCCTCGTCGGCCTGCCCGAAGTCCTCGACGTTGGTCTCCGACATGCCGGCGTACCAGTCCAGGTCGGGTGCGCCGGCCGGGGCGAGCCCCACCAGCACGGCGGCGCGGGTGACCCGGTCCGGCAACAGCGCGGCGCAGGCCAGGGCGTGCGGTCCGCCACCGGAGCGACCCACCACCGCGAACCGCTCGATGCCCAGGTCGTCGGCGATCGCCGCCACGTCGGCCGCGGCGTCGGCCACCCGCCGACCCTCGTGTCGTGTCGAGTCTCCGTAACCGGGTCGGTCGTAGCAGACGAGGTGCACGCCGAGGCGGTAGACGACGATGCCGCGGGGTCGAGGGCCGCTGCGGCTGCCCGGGGTGCCGTGCAGAAGGAAGACCGCAGGACCGTCCGGTGCGCCGGAGGTCTCCACCGCGAGGTGACGCCCGTCCGGGGTGGCGACGGAGCGCTGTGCCGCGTGTTGTCGCGTCACGGTTGGCCTCCCGCGGGTCGTCATGTTCTCCCCCGTGAACGGAGCCGCCCGACGGCGGCGTCGAGTGCAAAGCCCCCGAAACCGCCCAGAACACATCCTTGCTGTGCAGCGTACTGCCCGGCGTGTGCCCCCGCTATGGGCCGCCGGGTCAATGCCGGTCTCCATGCCCCACCCGGCGGGCCGCTACCCTGGTAGCCCGAGGGGAAGGGGCGCCAACAGGGTGGCTAGGACCTACAACGTCGTGACGTACGGCTGCCAGATGAACGTGCACGACTCCGAACGCATCTCCGGCCTGCTGGAGCAGGCGGGGTACGTGCGCGCACCCGGCGGCGACGAGACCCCGGACGTGGTGGTCTTCAACACCTGCGCCGTGCGGGAGAACGCGGACAACCGGCTCTACGGCAACCTCGGTCGTCTGCGTCCGGTGAAGGACAAGCACCAGGGCATGCAGATAGCCGTCGGTGGCTGCCTCGCCCAGAAGGATCGCGGCGAGATCGTCCGCAAGGCGCCCTGGGTGGACGTCGTCTTCGGTACGCACAACATCGGTTCGCTGCCGGTGCTGCTGGAACGGGCCCGGCACAACGCCGCCGCCGAGGTGGAGATCCTCGAGTCGCTGGACGTGTTCCCGTCCACGCTGCCGACCCGCCGCGAGTCGACGTACGCCGGCTGGGTGTCGATCTCGGTGGGCTGCAACAACACCTGCACGTTCTGCATCGTGCCCTCGCTGCGCGGCAAGGAGAGGGACCGCCGCCCCGGCGACATCCTCTCCGAGGTGCGCGCCCTGGTCGACGAGGGCGTACTGGAGGTGACGCTGCTCGGGCAGAACGTCAACTCCTACGGCGTCGAGTTCGGCGACCGGTACGCGTTCGGCAAGCTGCTGCGCGCGACCGGTGACATCGACGGGCTGGAGCGGGTCCGGTTCACCAGCCCGCACCCGAAGGACTTCACCGACGACGTGATCGCCGCGATGGCCGAGACGCCGAACGTCTGCCACTCGCTGCACATGCCGCTGCAGTCCGGCTCCGACGACGTGCTCCGCGCGATGCGCCGGTCGTACCGCTCCGAGCGCTACCTGGGCATCATCGAGAAGGTGCGGGCGGCGATGCCGGACGCGGCGATCACCACGGACATCATCGTCGGGTTCCCCGGCGAGACGGAGGCCGACTTCCAGCGCACCCTGGACGTCGTGCGGGAGGCCCGCTTCTCCTCGGCCTTCACGTTCCAGTACTCGAAGCGCCCCGGCACCCCCGCCGCGACGATGGACGGCCAGCTGCCCAAGCAGGTCGTGCAGGAACGCTACGAGCGGCTGATCGCGACCGTCGAGGAGATCACCTGGGCGGAGAACAAGCGTCTGGTGGGGGAGACCGTCGAGGTGCTGGTCGCCATCGGCGAGGGCCGCAAGGACGAGCGGACCGGGCGGATGTCCGGCCGGGCCCGTGACGGTCGGCTCGTGCACTTCGACGCCGGCGGCTTCGCGGGGTCGATCCGGCCCGGCGACATCGTGCACACCGCCATCACGTACGCCGCCCCGCATCACCTCAACGCCGACGGGGCGCCCCTGTCGCACCGTCGCACCCGTGCCGGCGACGCCGCCGAGGCGGGACGCTCCCCGCGTACCCCCGGGGTATTGCTCGGTCTGCCGACGATCGGCGCACCGCCGGTCGCGCCCGCGACCACCGGAGCCTGCGCCGCCCACTGACCGGTCGGGGTCCGCCGGCACGGCGGACCCCGACCGGCTCACGGTCAGACCGTGATCCGACCCGCGCCGGCACCGCCCGTCACGATGGACTTGACGGAGCTCGCGGTGTCGAGCTGGTACGGGTAGGCGACCTGGCAGCCGGCCGCCGCCTGGGCGGTGACGGCGGTCAGCAGGCTGGCGGTGACGAGGGTGGCTGCGGCGGTGCTGACGACCAGCGTCATCCGACGCCGTGGTGTGCGCATGCAGCTTCCTATCGAGGAGGCGGACGGACCGTCGCGGCGCCCATGCCCGTGGGCGTGTAAATGCCGGGACGGCCGGTGCCCCGTGTGGCGGCGCCGGCCGTCCCGACAGCGCGGACTCAGCAGCCGGTGCCGTTCAGCTTCACCGTTGCGGGGGCGCTGGCGGTGCCGTTGGCGGTGAAGCCCACGGTGACCGACCCGCCCGCCGCCAGGGACGGGGCGTGACCCGGTGCCGCCGCGGTGACCGTCGTGCCGGACTGCGTGACGGTGGCGTTCCATCCGCTGCCCAACGTCACTCCGGACGGCCACGTCCAGGTCACCGACCACGGGTTCACCGCGGCCGAACCCGTGTTCTTCACGGTCACCTCACCCTGGAAGCCGCCCTGCCAGGCGTTGACCTGCCGGTAGGTGGCGGTGCAGGCGCCGGTGGGCGGGCTGGTCGGCCCACCCGTCGGCCCCCCGGTCGGGCCGGTGCCACCGGACGGCGCGATCAGGTACGGCTGAAGGATCGCCTGCTTGGTCGTGTTGATGGTCGTCCAGTCGTCCAGCGCGATGCCGCCGGTGTCACCCGAGTTCGGATTCCACGACCAGTAGGTGAAGGACATTCCGGTTACCCCGGTGCCGGTGTACGCCATCAACCTCTCCAACCACACCCGGTCCTTCGGGTCGGCCAGCGTGCTGCCGAACTCACCCATCATGATCGGGGCGATGTTCTGCTTGTAGAGGTAACCCCAGTACTTGTCCCAGATGGCCGGCATGTTCGCCGGGTAGTCCGGGGCGTCGAACCACGTCTGCCGGTACACCGACGTGGCGTACTCGTGCGGTGAGTAGACCAACCGGTTCGCCACGCTCAGTCGTACCGGGAACGCACCGGCCTTCGACAGGTTGCCGCCCCACCAACCGCAGTCCTCGTCGTTGCTGGGGTCGTTGTCCCACACGTTGGAGAGGCCGCCGCTGGGGCAGCTCACCCCCTCCACGAAGATCAACCAGTTGGGCTGGACACCGAGGATCGCGTTACCGGCCCGCTCGGCGGCGAGCCGCCAGTCCCGCGCCGTGTCGCCGCAACCCCAGCACGCGCCGGTGGCCGCCGGATTGGTGCCCTCGGCGTGCGGCTCGTTGTGCAGGTCGGCGCCGATCACCGTCGGATTGCCCGCGTACCGCTGGGCGAGCATCTTCCAGTCGTTGATCCAGGTCGCCTCGGAAACCGTCGCCGTGTACCACAGCGGCGACTGCCCGGCCGCCGTCGGCCGGTGCCGGTCCAGGATGATCCGCATCCCCTTGCTGCCGGCGTAGTCGATCACCTTGTCCAGGATCTGCAACGGCGAGAGCCCGACCAGGTCAGGGTTGACGAAGTCGTTGACCCCACTGGCGGTCGCGCCCGGCTTCAGCGCGTCATTCGAGTACGGCACGCGCAACGTGTTGTAACCCAACCGGGCCATCGTGTCGAGCTGCCCCCGCCACGGGTTGCTCGACCACAACCCGTGGAAGGTCTTGTTGTCGGTCTCCATGCCGAACCAGTTGATGCCGGTCAACCGGACCGTGGCACCGGTGCTGTCCACGATCTGGTTGCCGCTGGTGTGCAGATAGCCGGTACCGGTGCCAGCGGCCACGGCCGGACTGGTGCTGACGGTCGCGGCGATGAACACGCCGGCCGCGACGGTGGCGAGCGCGGTCAACGCGCCGCCAAGAGCTGTGGGACGGAACATTCGAGCTCCAATTCGGAGGCCCGGCGCCATCGGAGGACGACGCCGGCGGGCGGCCGTCCGCACGCCACGGCCCCTCAGGGGTACGCGGACAGTGCGCGACGGTCCATGTCACGCGGACGTGGTCACTCGCGAACGCTCACCGGCGACCCTCGACAGCGGTGCTCCGCCGTCGTCGCCCTCGTGCCGGTGGCCCTACCTGGCCCCGCCGCCCATTCTCATCAGCCCACCTCAATGCGTCAACCTGCCACCCATCCACCGCCCTCCGTGCTGGCCGCCCTCCGTGCTGGCCGCCCTCCGTGCTGGCCGCCCTCCGTGCTGGCCGCCCTCCGTGCTGGCCGCCCTCCGTGCTGGCTGTCGTCCGTGCTGGCCGTCCTGCGCGCTGGCCGCCGGCCCCGTGGGCCCGTCTGCACGCCGCCTGCCGCGCCGGCCCGTGCACCCCGCCCGGCAAGATCATGCTCGATCCTGGATGTAGTGGCCATGAGGCGTCGGGATGCCACTACATCCAGGATCGAGCACGACCTTGACGGGCGGAGGCCCCAACCTCCGCTCCCGGTCGGTCGGTGATGACGCCCCCGTCAAGATCCGTCCTTGGCGCACCCCAAGATCCCCCCTCGATCCTGGATGTAGTGGCATCCGTCGACGCCGAGACCACTACTTCATGGATCGAGCGCGATCTTGGGGCGCGGCGCGGCGCGGGCGCGGCGCGCGGCGCGCGTGGACGGCGCGCGTGGAGTGTGGCGCGCGGGGACGGCGCGGCGTGGGGAGCGGCGCGCGGGTAGGGGGACGGGTGTGGGGCACGCGGGGAGACGGCCTGGACGTGCGGGAGCCCCGGTCCCTGCCGAGGGACCGGGGCTCCCGGACGACGTCAGCTCAGCCGGCCTGCTCGGCGAGCTGGAGGAACTGCCGCTTGGCGGCGAGCGCCTGCTCGGCCTCCTTGATCCGGCGGGCGTCCCCGGCGCTCTGCGCCCGGGACAGCCGGTCCTCGGCCTCGGCCACCTGCGCCCGCATCTGGGCGAGCAGCGGGTTGTCCTCCTTGGTGGTGCGGCGCCACGCCGAGTCCATCACCTCGCGGACCTTGTCGTCGATGACGCGCAGCCGGCGCTCCAGTCCGGCGGCGGCCTCCCGGGGCACCCGGCCGGCCTCGTGCCACTGGGCCTGGATCTCCCGCAGCTTGGCCTGTGCGCCCTTCGGGTCGGCGTCGATGTCCAAGGCCTCCGCCTCGGCGAGCAGGGCCTGCTTGCGCTCCAGGTTGCCGCGCTGCTCGTTGTCCCGGGCGGAGAAGACCTCACTGCGCCGGCTGAAGAAGGCGTCCTGGGCACCCCGGAACCGTTCCCAGAGCTTCTGCTCGGCCTCCTTGGAGGCGCGCGGCGCGGCCTTCCACTGCGTCATCAGCTCCTTGAGCTGGTTGGCGGTGGCCGCCCACTCGGTGGAGTCCTTCAGCTTCTCCGCCTCGGCGACCAGCTCCTCCTTGGCCGTCTGCGCCTGCTTGCGCTGGGCGTCGAGGGAGGCGAAGTGGGCGCCGCGGCGCCGGGTGAAGCCGTCCCGGGCGGCGGCGAACCGCTTCCACAGCTCACCGTCGGCCTTCTTGTCGACCCCGCGAATGGTCTTCCACTCGTCGAGGATCTCCTTGAGCCGGTCTCCGGCGGTCTTCCAGCCGGTGGATTCGGCGGCGAGCTTCTCGGCCTCCTCGACCAACGCGGTCTTGCGGGCCAGGGCTTCGACGCGGGCGGCGTCGCGGGCGGCCCGCGCCTCGCCGGCCTTCTCCTCGGCGAGGGTGGCCAGCTTGTCCAGCCGCGCGGCCAGCGCGTCGATGTCGCCCACCACGTGGGCTTCGGGCAGCGTGGCGCGGATCCGCCGGATCGTGCTCAGCGAGTGCCCGGCGTCCGCCGCACCCGAGTTGAGCCGCGCCTCGGTCAGGTCCACCTCGGTGACCAGGTCGGCGAAGCGGCGTGCGAAGTGCGCGAGGCCCTCCTCCGGTGCTCCCGCCTGCCAGGATCCGACCACCCGCTCGCCCTCGGTGGTCTTGACGTACACGGTGCCGTCCGCGTCCACCCGTCCGAAGGCAGTCCAGTCGCTCATGTGCCCATCCTCGTTCTCCCGGCGTCGAGGGAACCGTCCCCCGTCGCCGCCACGGCGCAGCCAAGTTGCTTCCGGCATTGTCACAGGTCCAACCCGGTCCCCGTCGAGCGCCTATCGCCGACCGTGACCATACGGTGTCCTAGCGACCGAATGACCGGATCGGCGCGGAGACGCACCGGGGATTCCCGCTACGGTGGGCGGGTGCCACTGGTCGCCGCCGCCGTCTGCCCGCATCCGCCCCTGCTCGTGCCCGAGGTGGCCGGCGCCGCCGCGTCGGAGTTGGACGACCTGCGGGCGGCCTGCGACACCGCCGTCGCCCGGCTCGTCGCCGCCGACCCGGATGCCGTGGTCCTGGTGGGTGCCGGCCCGACGACCGGCCCGATCCAGTCCCCGGCGACCGGTTCCCTACAGCCGTGGGGCGTGGACCTGGATGTGCCGCTGATCCCCGGCCAGCCCGACCGGGGCGCGGTGCTGCCGTTGAGCCTGACCGTCGGCGCCTGGCTGCTGGCCCGGCGGGGCGTACGCACGCCGGTGTCCGCCGTGCAGGTGGCCGCCGACGCCGGCGCGGCCGAGGTGGGGGCGCTGGCCGAGTGGGTCAACGCGTCGGGTGCCCGGGTGGCGTTGCTGGCGCTCGGCGACGGGTCGGCCTGCCGCGGGCAGAAGTCCCCGGGGTACGACGATCCGCGCGCCGAGGCGTACGACCAGCGGGTTGCCTCGGCGTTGGCCGGGGCGGACCTGGACGTTCTGCGCGACCTCGACCCGGTGGTGTCCGCGGAGCTGAAGGCCGCCGGCCGGGCGGCCTGGCAGGTGCTGGCCGGCGCGGCCCGGTTGGGCGGCGGGAGCTGGCGCGGTGAGCTGTTGCACGACGCGGCCCCCTACGGTGTGGCGTACTTCGTGGCGTCGTGGGAGCGGATGTGAGCGGCACGGTCGTCGCGGTCGTCGGCCCGACGGCGGCGGGGAAGTCGGCGTTGAGCATCGCGTTGGCGCACGCCCTGAACGGTGAGGTGGTCAACGCCGACTCGATGCAGCTCTACCGGGGTCTGGACATCGGCACCGCCAAGCTGACCGTGGCTGAGCGGGACGGGGTGCCGCACCACCTGCTGGACATCTGGGAGGTCACCGAGCCGGCCAGCGTCGCGGAGTACCAGCGGCTGGCCCGCGCGGCGGTGGACGACATCCTGTCCCGGGGCCGGGTGCCGCTGCTGGTCGGCGGGTCCGGGCTGTACGTGCGGGCGGTGCTGGAGCACTTCGAGTTCCCCGGCACCGATCCGGCGCTGCGGGAGCGGCTGGAACGGGAGTTGGCCGAGGTGGGCACGGCGCCGCTGTACGCGCGGCTGCGGGCCGCCGACCCGGTCGCCGCCGAGGGCATCCTGCCCGGTAACGGCCGGCGGATTGTACGGGCTCTGGAGGTGATCGAGCTGACCGGTGCGCCGTTCACGGCCTCGCTGCCACAGCCGACGCCGTACTACCCGTCGGTGCAACTCGGCGTCGACCTGGACACGGGTCTGCTGGACGGGCGGATCGCGGCGCGGGTGGACCGGATGTGGGCCGACGGCCTGGTGGCGGAGACCCGCGAGCTGGTGGGTCGGGGGCTGGCCGGGGGGCGGACGGCGAGCCGGGCACTCGGCTACCAGCAGGTGCTGCGGCTGCTGGCCGGCGAGCTGACCGAGGCGCAGGCGCACGACGAGACGGTCCGGGCCACGCGGCGGTTCGTCCGCCGGCAGCGGTCCTGGTTCCGGCGCGACCCGCGGATCCGCTGGCTGGACTCGGCCGCACCGGACCTGTTCGAGGCCGCCCTGCGCCTGGTGCCGGCCGAGACGCGATAATGGGGGCGTGGAGTTCTCCAAGGGCCACGGCACCGGCAACGACTTCGTCCTCCTTCCCGACCCGGACGGTCAGCTCGATCTGACCCCGGAGCTGGTCGCGGCGCTCTGCGACCGGCGGCGGGGTATCGGCGCGGACGGGGTGCTGCGGGTGGTTCGCGCGGCCAAGCATCCCGACGGCGCCGGGCTGGCCGGTGAGGCCGAGTGGTTCATGGACTACTGGAATGCCGACGGCTCGTTCGCCGAGATGTGTGGCAACGGTGCCCGGGTCTTCGTGCGCTATCTGCTCGACACCGGGCTGGCCACGCCCGCCGGCGCGGCGCTGCCGGTGGCGACCCGGGCCGGCGTCGTGCGCGCGCTGGTCGAGGGCGACGCCGTCTCCGTCGAGATGCGCCGCCCCCGGGTGTACGATGGCTCCACCGCCACCCTCGGCGGTCTGACCCTGCCCGGCACCGCCGTGGACGTCGGCAACCCGCACCTGGTGTGTGTCCTGCCGGCGGGCATCGAGCTGGCGGCGCTGGATCTGACCGCCGCGCCCGGGTTCGATCCGGAGGTCTTCCCGGCGGGCGTGAACGTGGAGTTCATCGTGGCCGGCGACCCGGTGGACGGCACCGACGGGCACAGTCTGATGCGGGTGTACGAGCGCGGCAGCGCCGAGACTTTGTCCTGCGGCACCGGTGCCTGCGCGGTGGCCGCGGTGGCGCTGCGCGACGTCGGCCGGGGCAGCGGAGTGGTCGCCGTCGACGTCCCCGGTGGTCGCCTCACGGTCACGGTGACGGCGGACTCCTGCTGGCTGTCCGGCCCCGCAGTCCTGGTGGCAACCGGCGAGGTCGACCTCTCCGCCCTGCCCGCCGCCGTCTGACGCCGAGTTGATCCAGACGCCAGGGCCGCCGCCGGTCCGTTGTGGTGGTCCTTTGGCTCTGCTTCAACCCACGCAACGGCGAGTGTCCGATAATCGGACACGGGGCGTTGCGCGGGGTGAAGCAGAGCAAAGCGGGGGAGACGACCCCACCGAGGGTCGCCTCCCTGCTCCCGGCGTCACACCGCCGGACCACTCGTCAGGGCGTCGCGCTGGCGTTGGCGGCGATCTCGGGGAGGTCGGACGGGCCCGGGTCGGCTGCCGGCAGCGGGCTGGGATTGTGCGCGGCGGCGCGGACGGCGGCGGCGACCGCCGGGGCGACCCGGGAATCGAAGACGCTCGGCACGATCACCGTCGGGTTGATCTTGTCTTCGCCGACCACGTCGGCGATGGCCCGGGCGGCCGCGATGGCCATCTCCTCGGTGAACTCCTCGGCGTGCGCGTCCAGCATCCCGCGGAACACCCCGGGGAACGCGAGCACGTTGTTGATCTGGTTCGGCTGGTCCGAGCGACCGGTGGCGACCACGGCGGCGTACTTGCGCGCCTCCCGCGGGTCGACCTCCGGGTCGGGGTTGGCCAGCGCGAACACGATCGAGTCCTTGGCCATCTGCGCGATGTCGTCGCCGGTGAGCAGGTTCGGCGCGCTGACCCCGATGAACACGTCGGCGCCCCGGATGGCACCGGGCAGGTCGCCGGAGTAGTTCTCCTTGTTGGTGTTCTCCGCGAGCCACTGCCACGCCGAGTTGAGCCCGGTGAGCCCGCGGTGCAGGGCGCCCTCCCGGTCGTACGCGATGATGTCGCCGACGCCCTGACGCAGCAGCAGCTTCATGATCGCGGTGCCGGCCGCGCCGGCGCCGGAGACGACCACCCGGACGTCCTCCAGCCGCTTGCCCACGACGCGCAGCGCGTTGGTCAGCGCGGCCAGCACGCAGATCGCGGTGCCGTGCTGGTCGTCGTGGAAGACCGGGATGTCCAGCGCCTCCCGCAACCGGGCCTCGATCTCGAAGCAGCGCGGCGCGGCAATGTCCTCCAGGTTGATTCCGCCGTACGCCGGCGCGATGGCCTTGACGATCTGCACGATCTCGTCGGTGTCCTGGGTGTCCAGGACCACCGGCCAGGCGTCCACCCCGCCGAAGCGCTTGAACAGGGCGGCCTTGCCCTCCATCACCGGCAGCGACGCGGCCGGGCCGAGGTTGCCCAGGCCGAGCACCGCCGAGCCGTCGCTGACGACCGCGACGGTGTTGCGCTTGATGGTGAGCCGGCGGGCGTCGGCCGGGTTCTCGGCGATCGCCATGCAGACCCGGGCCACCCCCGGGGTGTACGCCCGGGACAGCTCGTCGCGGTTGCGCAGCGCGACCTTCGAGGTCACCTCGATCTTGCCGCCGAGGTGCAGCAGGAACGTCCGGTCGGACACCTTGCGCACGTCCACGCCGTCGAGGGCGGTCAGCGCGTCGACCACCTGGTCGGCGTGGCCGGCGTCGGCGGTGTCGCAGGTCAGGTCGACGATCACGTGGGTCGGGTCCGAGTCCACCACGTCCAACGCCGTGACGATCGCTCCGGCCCCGCCGACCGACGTGGTGAGCCGGCCGATCGAGGAGGCGTCCGCGGTTACGGCGATCCGGATGGTGATCGAAAATCCGGCGCTCGGCAGTCGGGTGATGGCCACGGGATCCCTCCGTCACGGCTGTGCGGCCGTTCGGCCGCCCCGCATTTCTACCGGGTTGTCGAGCTCGACCGGTATTCGCCCCCACTTTTGGCGACCCTCGGCACGGGCATATAGCAGGTGCGTTCGGCGTTGCGTCATGTCAGGATTACGTTCTACTTATCAAAACGGACAGGAGAACCGCTTGCGAGACCAGGAGAGCTTTGTCCCCGTCGAGGACGAGCTCGACGACGTCACCACTGGCGAGATGGAGCTGTCGGAGCGGCAGTCCCTGCGACGCGTCCCGGGCCTGTCGACCGAGCTGACCGACGTCACCGAGGTGGAATACCGCCAGCTGCGGCTGGAGCGGGTCGTCCTGGTGGGTGTCTGGACCGAGGGCACGGTGACGGACGCGGAGAATTCGCTGACCGAGCTGGCCGCGCTCGCCGAGACCGCCGGTTCGCAGGTGCTCGAAGGGTTGATCCAGCGGCGTACGCGCCCCGACCCGGCCACCTACATCGGCCGGGGCAAGGTCGACGACCTCGGCGCGGTGGTGCTCTCCACCGGCGCCGACACGGTCATCTGCGACGGCGAGTTGTCCCCGTCGCAGCTGCGCAACCTGGAGCAGCGCACCAAGGTCAAGGTTGTCGACCGGACGGCGTTGATCCTCGACATCTTCGCTCAGCACGCCAAGAGCAAGGAAGGTAAGGCGCAGGTCGAGCTGGCCCAGCTCGAATACCTGCTGCCCCGACTGCGCGGTTGGGGTGAGACGCTCTCCCGGCAGACCGGTGGTTCCGGCCGGGGCGGCGGCGCCGGTGGCGGCGTGGGTGTGCGTGGTCCCGGTGAAACCAAGCTGGAGACCGACCGGCGGCGGATCCGCCACCGCATCTCCCGGCTGCGCCGCGAGATCAAGAGCATGCGCACCGTACGTGTCACCAAGCGCGCCCGACGCACCCGCAACTCCGTTCCCGCCGTGGCCATCGCCGGCTACACCAACGCCGGTAAGTCCAGCCTGCTCAACCGGCTGACCGGCGCGGGCGTGCTGGTGGAGAACGCGCTGTTCGCGACGTTGGACCCGACCACCCGTAAGGCCACCGCCTCGGACGGGCGGCTCTACACCCTCTCCGACACGGTCGGCTTCGTCCGGCACCTTCCGCACCAGATCGTCGAGGCGTTCCGCTCGACGTTGGAGGAGGTCGCGGAGGCGGATCTGGTGGTGCACGTCGTCGACGGCACCCACCCGGATCCGGAGGAGCAGGTCCGGGCGGTGCACGAGGTGCTCGCCGAGGTGGGCGCCGACCGGCTGCCCGAGCTGCTGGTGGTCAACAAGACCGACGCGGCCGACGAGGACACGCTGCTGCGACTCAAGCGGCTCTGGCCGGATGCGATCTTCGTCTCGGCGCACTCCGGACGGGGCGTCGAGGGCCTGCGCGCGGCCATCGAGGACCGGCTGCCGCAGCCGGCCGTCGAGGTCCGGGCGGTCCTGCCGTACGACCGGGGTGACCTGGTGTCCCGGGTGCACCGCACGGGTGAGGTGCTCAGCACGTCGCACCTGGCGGAGGGCACCCTGCTGCACGTTCGGGTCAGCGCGGAGTTGGCCGCCGAGTTGGCGCAGTACGACGTCGAGCGGCAGGGCCAGGCGGCCGGCAGCCGATCCTGAGCGGACACGGCGTCATCCAACGGAAACCCGCGGCATGCGACACTGGCCGAATGCGCCGCGTTGTTTCCTCGGTCACGGTTGCCCTCGGCCTGCTAGGGGCAACCGTGGCGCTCGCCGGAGTCGCCGTGGCGGCTCCCGCTCCCGGAGTGTCCGAGCCGCCCGCCGTCACCCCCGGTAAGAAGCAGTGCACGGTCGCCGACGAGCGGCTGCGCGAGCTGTCCGGTCTGGTGGCCACCAAGAGCGGGTTCGTCGTGATCAACGACGGCACCGAGGTCGACGCACGCAAGCGGGTCTTCTTCCTCGACACCAAGTGCAAGATCTCGAAGGATCCGGTCCGTTACTCGGGTCAGGGGCCGTTCGACACCGAGGACCTGGCGCTCTCTCCGAACGGCGCGACGCTGTGGATCGCCGACATCGGCGACAACGTCTCGTCGAAGGAACGCCGGAAGCGGGTCGCGCTCTGGTCGATGCCGGTCGGCGGCGGCAAGCAGCCGGTGTTGCACCGGGTCTCGTACCCCGAGGGCAAGCCGCACGACGCCGAGGCGCTGCTCATCGACAACGACAACAAGCCGCTGATCATCACGAAGGTGACCAGCGGTAAGGCGGAGATCTTCACCCCGTCGGCGGCCCTCAAGAGCGGCGACACCGACCCGGTGCCGCTGCGCAAGGTCGGCGACATCACGCTGCCCAAGACGCAGACGGACAACCCGCTCAACACGTTCGGGCGGGTCGCGATCACCGGCGCGGCCCGGTCGCCGGACGGCAGCCGGGTGGTCCTGCGTACCTATGCGGACGCGTTCGAGTTCGACGTGGCGGGCGGCGACATCGTCACGGCTCTCACCACCGGGAAGCCCCGCGTGACGCCCCTCGCCGATCCGTTCGGTGAGGCCATCAGCTATTCGCCGGACGGTAAGAGCTTCTTCACCGTCTCCGACGGCGGCCAGCTCGGCGAGGACGAGCCGATCGACATCCTCAGCTACGTCCCGTCCAGCTCGACGGCGGTGCCGGTGGCGGCCGAGGGGGGCGCCAAACCGGCCGCCGCCAAGTCGTGGACCGCCGGCCTGAGCTTCGACGACATCACGTACCTGGTCGGTGCGGTCGGTGTGCTCGGCCTGCTGCTGGTCGGTGCCGGCATCATCGGCATCGTCCGTGCCCGCCGCCGGCCGCCGGTCGCTGACCCGTCCGATCGATCGGATCCGGACGGTGGGCCGCGGGGTGGTCGTGCCGAGCCGGGCGGGGAACGTCCGGGTGGCGTCTACGGTGGCGGCGCGCCCGCCGGAGGCGCGGTCTACGGCGGCGGCGGGGCATACGGCGGTGGCACGGGCCGTGGTGGCCCGGCCGCGGCACCCGGGGTGTACGGCGGTGGCCGTCCGGCCGCCGGCGACGGTGGCTACGGCGGTGCCCGTCCGGGCGGCGCCGGCGGTGGTGTCTACGGCGGTGCGCGTCCCCCGGCGGGTGGCGGTGGCCGTCCGGCGGGCGGCGGTGGCCGTCCCCCCGGTGGCGGCGGCGGTCGGCCCGGCGGTGGCGTGTACGGCGGCGGTGGTCAGCCGGGCGGGGGCCGGGCGGAGCCGCCTCGCCGTGGTGGGCCGGAGCCCGACTACCGGGGCCAGCGACCCGGCCGGCGACGTGACGAGGACGCGCCTGTCGACCCGTACGGGCAGTATCCCGGGGGCGGACGCGGCCACCGGGGCGACCGCTACTGACGGTGTGACGTCGGGACGGCCGGTGCGGGTGAGCGCCGTGCGGCACTCACCCGCGGCACGGGTCAGATCCGGCGGAGCACCGCCACGACGCGGCCCATGATGGTGGCGTCGTCACCGGGGATCGGGTCGAAGGCCGGGTTCTGTGGCATCAGCCAGACGTGCCCGTCGCGGTGCCGGTAGGTCTTGACGGTCGCCTCGCCGTCGAGCATCGCGGCCACGATCTCGCCGGAGTCCGCGGTCGGCTGCTGGCGGACGACCACCCAGTCGCCGTCGCAGATCGCCGCGTCGAGCATCGAGTCACCCTTGACCTGGAGCATGAAGACCTCGCCCTCGCCCACCAACTCGCGGGGGAGCGGGAAGATGTCCTCCACGGCCTGCTCGGCGAGGATCGGCCCACCGGCGGCGATCCGGCCGAGCATCGGCACGTACGCCGGGGTCGGCCGCTGCGCGCGAATCAGCTCGTCGTCGATGGCCTCGCTGGGGGCGCGGACGTCCACGGCCCGCGGCCGGTTGGGGTCGCGGCGCAGGAAGCCCTTCTTCTCCAGCTCCTTGAGCTGGTAGGCGACGCTGGACGGCGACACCAGGCCGACCGCCTCGCCGATCTCCCGCACGCTCGGCGGGTAGCCGTGCCGCTCGACCCAGGTGCGGATGAACTCCAGGATGCGGCGCTGGCGGGCGGTCAGGTCGACCGTCGCCGGGTCGGGGAAGGCGCTGACCACCGGGGTGACCGGGCGCACGGCGGGCTGACCCGTCCGGCTGCGCGCGGCGCTGCGGCGTCGGGTGGCCGGGGGGCCCGCCTCGGTGATGTGCTGCGGGCTCTTCGGCCGGCTGGCGCGGTCCTCGGTCACGTCCGTCCTCCCTGGTCGGCGCTGGGTGCCTCGTCGGCTCGTGGTGCGTGCGGTGGTGCCACGTTGTTCCTGACCGTATAGGTGAGATCGGTCATTTTCAAACATCTGTACGACCTCTCACCGGCGTGTCGGGGTGAAAAACCCCTCCGGTCGTACGGATGTTCTGATAAATGGTACGTCGGGTAGCACGCGTGTTCGATCGTCGACCGTTTTCCGGGGCACTTCGAGCCGGGCGGCCGGTAACCCGGGCCGGGTGCCGACGTTGGGTCTTCCGGCGGCGGGATGGGTCCCGATGACCGGATGGTCCGTGACGCGCCGGACACGCCGGCCAACTTGACCCGGGTTCTCCGGCGACATACGGTCAACCCCTAGATGTAGTAGTGACACGGGCGTAAGTTGCCTACAGGTTGGGTCCGACTACCGACCGCACTCCCGTAACGTTGATCACGGCGGGCGCCATGAGCGCATGGCACCGCCGTGGTGGGTCGTGCCCGGGTGCGTCCGGTACGACGTGGTTGATCATGATTGGGAGGTCCGCGATGCGGTGTCCGTACTGCCGGCACGCTGACTCTCGGGTGGTCGACTCGCGGGAGGCCGATGACGGCCAGCTCATCCGACGGCGACGGTCCTGCCCGCAGTGCGGCAAGCGGTTCACCACCGTCGAGGAGGCGGTCCTCGCGGTCGTCAAGCGCAGCGGGGTGACCGAGCCGTTCAGCCGTACGAAGATCATCGGCGGGGTGCGCAAGGCGTGCCAGGGCCGGCCGGTGGACGACGACTCACTCGCGCTGCTCGCGCAGCGGGTGGAGGAGACGGTCCGGGCCAAGGGGGCCGCCGAGATCCCCAGTCACGAGGTGGGCCTGGCGATCCTGGGCCCGCTGCGCGACCTGGACGAGATCGCCTACCTGCGGTTCGCCAGCGTCTACCGCTCCTTCGACTCGCTCGCCGACTTCGAGCGCGAGATCGAGACGTTGCGGGCCGCGGCGCGCGACCGGGAGCAGGGCCGGGCCGACGCGGTTGAGGCCGCCGGCCGTACCAGTTGACTTCACTGTTTTTCGAGAGATCAGGACGCGCGGTGGGGCACCGCGCAGACGAGGGGGGCGACGGCGTGACAACTAGCCGTTCACGGAACAAGGCAGGCGCGGGGCTGAAGATCGAGCGGGTGTGGACGACGGAGGGGGTCCACCCGTACGACGAGGTCAGCTGGGAGCGCCGTGACGTCGTGATGACGAACTGGCGGGACGGCTCGATCAACTTCGAGCAGCGTGGCGTGGAGTTCCCGCAGTCGTGGAGCGTCAACGCGGCGAACATCGTGACGACCAAGTACTTCCGGGGCGCGGTGGGGACCCCGGAGCGCGAGTGGTCGCTCAAGCAGCTGATCGACCGGGTGGTGACCACCTACCGCACCGCCGGTGAGGAGTACGGCTACTTCGCCAGCCCGGCGGACGCCGAGGTCTTCGCCCACGAGCTGACCTGGATGCTGCTCAACCAGGTGTTCAGCTTCAACTCGCCGGTCTGGTTCAACGTCGGTACGCCGTCGCCGCAGCAGGTCAGCGCCTGCTTCATCCTCTCGGTCGACGACTCGATGGACTCGATCCTCGACTGGTACAAGGAGGAGGGGCGGATCTTCCAGGGCGGCTCGGGGGCCGGGGTCAACCTCTCCCGGATCCGTTCCTCGAAGGAGCTGCTCTCCTCCGGCGGCACCGCCTCCGGCCCGGTCAGCTTCATGCGCGGCGCGGACGCCTCCGCCGGCACCATCAAGTCCGGTGGCGCCACCCGGCGCGCGGCCAAGATGGTCATCCTCGACGTGGACCACCCGGACATCGAGGAGTTCGTGGCGACCAAGGCGCGCGAGGAGGACAAGATCCGCGCGCTGCGGGACGCCGGGTTCGACATGGACCTCGGCGGCACCGACATCGTCAGCGTGCAGTACCAGAACGCCAACAACTCGGTCCGCGTCTCCGACGAGTTCATGACCGCCGTGCAGAACGGTGGCGGCTTCGACCTGCGGGGGCGGCTGGACGGCTCGGTGGTCGACACCATCGACGCGCAGAAGCTGTTCCGTACCATCTCCCAGGCCGCCTGGGAGTGCGCCGACCCCGGCCTGCAGTACGACGACACGATCAACGACTGGCACACCTGCCCGGAGACCGGGCGGATCACCGCGTCGAACCCGTGCTCGGAGTACCTGCACCTGGACAACTCGTCGTGCAACCTGGCCTCGCTGAACCTGATGAAGTTCCTCCGCGCCGACGGTGGCTTCGAGGTGGAGAAGTTCGTCAAGTCCGTCGAGTTCGTCATCACCGCGATGGACATCTCGATCTGCTTCGCCGACTTCCCGACCGAGAAGATCGGTGAGACCACCCGCGCCTACCGGCAGCTCGGCATCGGCTACGCCAACCTCGGCGCCCTGCTGATGGCCACCGGCCAGCCGTACGACTCGGAGCAGGGCCGCTCGGTCGCCGCCGCGATCACGTCCCTGATGACCGGCACCGCGTACCGCCGCTCCGCCGAGCTGGCCGGCGTCGTCGGCCCGTACGACGGCTACGCCCGCAACGCCGAGCCGCACAAGCGGGTCATGCGCAAGCACGCCGCCGCGAACGACGAGATCAAGCCGACCAGCCCGGTGGCCACCGCGATCGTCCGCGAGGCGACCAAGCAGTGGACCCAGGGCAACAAGATCGGTGACAAGTTCGGCTGGCGCAACTCGCAGGCCAGCGTGCTCGCGCCGACCGGCACCATCGGCTTCATGATGGACTGCGACACGACCGGCGTGGAGCCGGACCTGGCGCTGGTCAAGTTCAAGAAGCTGGTCGGCGGCGGCTCGATGCAGATCGTCAACCAGACGGTTCCGCGCGCCCTGCGCAGCCTCGGCTACCCCGAGGAGCAGGTCGAGGCGATCGTCGAGCACATCGCCGACCACGGCCACGTGGTGGACGCGCCGGGCCTCAAGCCGGAGCACTACGCGGTCTTCGACTGCGCGATGGGTGAGCGGTCGATCGCCCCGATGGGCCACGTGCGGATGATGGCGGCCATCCAGCCGTTCGTCTCCGGTGCCATCTCCAAGACGGTCAACATGCCGGAGGCGGCCACCGTCGAGGACGTCGAGAAGATCTACTTCGAGGGCTGGAAGCTCGGCCTGAAGGCGCTGGCGATCTACCGGGACAACTGCAAGGTCGGCCAGCCGCTGTCGGTGGCGAAGTCCAACAAGGCCACCGAGCCGGCCGCCGTCGAGACCGCAGCCGCCGCGCCGGCCGCGGTGGAGAAGGTCATCGAGTACCGGCCGGTGCGCAAGCGCCTGCCGAAGAAGCGCACGTCCGAGACGGTCAGCTTCTCCGTCGGTGGCGCCGAGGGCTACCTCACCGCGTCGTCCTACCCGGACGACGGCCTCGGCGAGGTCTTCCTCAAGATGTCCAAGCAGGGCTCCACCCTGGCCGGCGTGATGGACGCCTTCTCGGTGGCCATCAGCATCGGCCTGCAGTACGGCGTGCCGCTGGAGACGTTCGTCAGCAAGTTCACCAACATGCGCTTCGAGCCGGCCGGCATGACCGACGACCCGGACGTGCGGATGGCGGCCTCGGTGATGGACTACATCTTCCGTCGCCTGGCGTTGGACTTCCTGCCCTACGAGCGCCGCGCCGAGCTGGGCATCTTCACCGCCAGTGAGCGGGCCGCCCAGCTGCGGGCCGAGGCCGACGCGGAAGCCGCCGCCGTCACCGGTGCCGAGCTCACCGCGATGGCGTCGTCCGCGCCGGTGGAGACGCCGGCCAAGTCGGAGGCGCTCGCCCAGCCGGCCCAGGAGATGGCCGACGTGGCCGCCGCCAAGCCGGCTCCGAGCGTGGGCTCCAGCACCGAACTGCTGGAGGCCGTCATCGGCAAGGCCGCCGACGCGCCGCTCTGCTTCACCTGCGGCACGAAGATGCGCCCCGCCGGCAGCTGCTACGTCTGCGAGGGCTGCGGCTCCACCAGCGGCTGCAGCTGACGTACGACCGCAACAGACGCGAGCGCGGCAGGGGTCACCTGCCGCGCTCGCGGCGTTCCCGCTCGTGGCAGGGTCGATGGGCGGGCAGGTGTTGCCCAGAGAGTGCGTGCCCGTCGAGGCTGGCGACGTTTCACATGTTGTCGATGTAGATGACGACCGTGTCCGGCGGTGGCGCGGACCGCAGCGGCGTGGCCGGCTCAACGTCGGCGTACAGCCATAGCCGGTGGGGTGTCCAGTTCAGGATCCCGCCAGTCTCGCGGGTGCCGCGATAGACGCCATTTTCGGGCTGCACTGGCCAACCACGGCTTCGGAGGTGTTCGACGAGCCGAGCCACGGTCCTTACCTTGCCGGCATCATCGGCGGCCATCACCACGAATTCGGCAGTGCAGTTGCCAGAGCTGCCACCATCAGCACAGCTATCGGCCGAGACAAGGCTCAGCGACGTGGGCAGTGGAAGGACCTCGTCGTCGCGGACAGTGAACCTCAGCCTGCCGTCACCGTCGGACCCGAGGACGCCAAGCCCGCAGCCGCACAGCAGCAGCATGGTAGCCAGCGTTGCCAGAGAGGCAACCCACTGACCTCTGCCCACCGGCAGGTTCCGCCGGGCGATATGGGCGGGCGAGACGGGGTGCGCCCTCCGGTCGATGACCAACGCGGCCAGGCATACGACGCCGACCAGCAACCACACCGCGAACCAGTCAAACCAGGGCGCGGCTACCAGGCCGCGGGACCATTGTGAGGCGGCGAACGCGCCGGCCTGCCCTGCGATGAAGACGACGCCGACGGTCACGCCGACGACGCGGCCGCTGCTGGTGCCCCACGCCCAGGCGCTGATGACGAGCAGGCCGCAGATCCCCGCCAATACCGCGACCGTGGGCGCACCCTGCCCGAGCGGTAGTAGCGCAAGCGCACCACCGGCTGCTGTGAGCCACCAGCGCCACCTGTCGCCACGCCACGGCACGGCCGGTCTCCTGAGCTTTGGGTTGTCGAGAACGTGAGCTACCGAACGGTCCGTATGAACCCGGTCCACGCGCCTCTGCTGAAGCGAAGGGTCGGCCCACTGGGGTTCTTGCTGTCGCGCACTGCGATGCTCGTATCCAGTTCGGCGACCTCGACACAAGCGCCGCCGTTGTTGTCGCTGTAGCTCGACTTGCGCCAGACCGGGTTGTCCGAAGTCTCCATGATCACTCTCTCAGGTCTGTTGCCGCTCCACGTCGTCCGCCATCCCCAGGATGAGCTTGCGAGACTCTACCGGCCCGAGAGCGGCTGCCCGGAGTCGGTCCCACAGCCGAGTGTAGGCCCGTACGGCGTCCGGCCGGTCAAGGTAGTCGGCGTCGGTGAAGGTCTCGACGTAGATCACGTCCGATGCGGCGTCGTCCCCGAAGCGCAGGATGATGAAGCTGAACGATGCCGTCTCGTAGGTCTGTGCGTTGAACGGGAACACCTGCAGGGTGACGTTGGGCTGCTCACTGACCTCTGCCAAGTGCAGGAGTTGATCGCGCATCGTTGTCGCGTCACCGACGTTTCGGCGCAGCGCCGACTCGCTGAGGATGAAGCTCAGGTCGGGCCCGTCGTCCTGCCGCAGAATCGACTGCCGTTCCATGCGCACGGCAACCTGCCGGTCGTACGTATTCAGCTTGAGACGGGTCGGCGGTCGGCTGTCCACTCTGGGTGATGGCCTGGCATGATCTTGGTGTGTCGTCCGAGCCGCCAGTCCC
>NZ_JBFAHZ010000054.1:0-36315 GCF_040654415.1 Micromonospora sp. NPDC050695 | reverse complement strand
CCTGAACGCCTTCGAGATCACCTTCGAAGGCCGCCTGTCCGCAGGCCGCAAGTAACCCATCAAGATCCAGTTACACCGTTAAGTTGACAGTCCCCGCGGGAGCGGGCGGAGGCAGATGTTGCCCTATCGCCGTCGGCTGGCGGTTGTGGAGGTGGCGCGGGTCCGTGGGCGTCGGAGTCTGCGGCCCACGGACCCGCGCTCTGCCGCTTTGTGGCTATGCGGCTTCGTCGCGGGGGATGAGGTCGGCGGCGGCGTCGGCGCTACCGCGTTCGAGTTCGAGGATGACGGTGGTGTAGGTGTCGGAGGTGAGGCCGATGGTGGAGTGGCCGAGGGTTTCCTGGACTTCTTTCATGTCGGCGCCGCCGTGGCGCAGGTAGGTGGCGGCGCAGTGGCGTAGGTCGTGCAGCCGTACGGGCGGCAGTCCGGACTTGGCGACCAGGTGGTCGAAGCGGTCGCTGATGGTTTGCGGGTGCCACGGTTGGCCGTCGGGGCGGACGAAGAACAGGCCGGTATCGGGCCAGTCGGTGCCGTTGACGGTTTGCCAGCGGCGACGCATGTCGAGGTAGGCGCGCAGGGCGGTGATGGTTTTCGGGCCGAGGGGGATAACCCGGTCACCGGCGTCGCTTTTGACGGGACGGGTGATGGGTGTGTAGCCGACGGTGGTGATCTGTTGGACGACGGTGAGGTAGCCGGCGTCGAGGTCGATGTCGTGGTCGCGTAGGCCGCACGCCTCGCCGCGGCGTAGGCCGCGGTGCAGGACGAGCAGGAACATCGCGTAGAGGACGATGTCGTGGCGTTCGGTGTAGTCGAGGAACCGCCCGGCTTGGGCGGGTATCCAGACCATCACGGGGCTGGGGCGCTTCCCGGTCGTCCGCCAGTGCTCGGCGGCCTTGGCGGTCCACACGCGCGCTTTGGGTCGCTTCGCGGTGGGTAGTTCGATGCCGAGGGCGGGGTTGGTGGGGATCAGCTTGGCGCGGACGACGGCGTCGTTGAGGGCTTTGCGCAGGGTGGCGTAGAGCCGTTGGGTGCTGGACGCCTCCATGGGCCGTACGCCTTTGACTGTGGCGCGGACGGCGGGGTCGGTGCTGGCGCGGGCGGCGCGGATGGCGTCCTGTTGGTGGCCGATCGCGGTGAACATCGCCTCGATGTGGCCGGTGCGCAAGCTCTGGATGGGGATCTTGCCGAGGTGGGGGACGAGGTACAGGCGGATGTGGTCGGAGTAGCCGCGCACGGTCTTTTCCGCCAACCCGCGCCGTCCTTGCAGCCAGGCGGTCAGGTATTCGCCGGTGGTGGTGGGAACGGAGGCGGGTACGCCGGCGCGGATGCGGGCGGCGACGGTGTCGCGGTCGGGCAGCGGTGTGCCGGGCCGGCAGGCGTGCAGCAGGTCTGCGACCTCGACGGCGAGGTCGGTCTCGCCGCCGGCGAGGTCGAGCAGCGCGCGGGCGTGGCGCAGTTCGGCGGTGGCGGTGTCGCGGCTGTCGAAGCTGGAGCGGCGCAGTTGCCGGCGGGGCTGCGTGGGCCGAACGGGCAGTTCAAGTTGGTACCCCCACGCGCCGTGGGTGGGGTGCCAGCCGCCGCCGGGGCGGCGTAGCTTCGGGCACCGGCTGCCGAGCCGTTTGCCGGTGTCCGGGTCGGTGCAGGTGCAGCGCTTGGTCAGGGCACCTTCGGGGTTACGGGCGCGGGTCACGGTTCGGCCTTCCTGTCGTCGCCGGTGTGCGGCGGGTCGATGCTGCTGATTTCCCGTTGGTGATCGACGCTTCGCATGCCGCCTGGGGTCAAGTCGCCGGGCGACGGGGGCAGGCCCAGGGCGGTGAGGATGCCGGCGACGGGCACCTTGTAGCGGGCGCCGACGCGCAGGACTGGCACCGGGAAGTCGCCGGTGCGGGCGAGGTCGTAGGACAGGGCTCGGCCCAGGCCGAAGACACGCCCAGCGGTGGGTAGGTCGGTGATCGCGCCGAGTGCCCGGATGCGCTCCTCGGTCCACAGCCCGCCAACGCCGTCGGGGTTGTCGGTTGCTTTTTGCGTATCGATGTGGTGGCTGGTCACGGTAATTACTCCGATTCGTCGGAACGTGAAGAGGAAAGTGGGATCAGGTTGGATAGGTGTGGACCTGGCTTATTGCGGACCCTCACTCCGCCATCGCGCGTGCTGTCACTTGGGGCGGCACGCGCGTGATGACGTACTTACTCAGGGTTGGTAGGTTGCGCTCGTGACTCACGTTCGGGCGGCGCTCTACCTCGACTTCGACAACGTGTTCAGCGGCCTGTACAAGTTGGATCCGGACATGGCCGTTCAGTTCGCCGAGGATCCGGGATCATGGCTGCGCCGGCTGGCGACGACGGCCACGACGGCTGACGCACGGCGCTGGCTGGTCCTGCGCTGCTACCTCAACCCCGCTGGCTGGGTGTACCGCACGGATTCGGGCGGGGAGCAGACGCGGTTGTACTTTTCGAAGTTCCGGCCCTCGTTCGTGCGCGCCGGCTTCGACGTGATCGACTGTCCCCGCTACAGCAGCACAAAGAACGCGGCCGACATCAGGATCGTCGTCGACGCCGTCGACGCGCTGTCCGCCGACACCCGGTACGACGAGTTCGTCATCGCCTCCGGCGACTCCGACATGACGCCGCTGCTGCAACGCCTGCGCCGCTCCGACCGGCGCACGATGATCGTGTCACCGGCCGAAGCGGCGGAGGCCTTCACCGCGATCGCGGATCAGGTTCTCGACAGCCAGCACCTGCTCGCATTGGTGCAGGGCGAGCCGGTCGACCTCGACGACGAGCCCGACAGCGAGGTGCGGGAGGGGCTCGACGACCGCGAAATCACCGACGCCGGTGACACTCCTGCCCCTGTCGAGGGCGAGGCGTACGACGTCTTTCGGTCGATCGTGACCCAGGAGTACACCGCGGCGAACGAGCCGTTGAACATGGCCTGGCTCGCTTCCCGCCTGCGGGCACAACTCGGTCCGTCGGTCAGCGACAGCAATTGGTTCGGTTTCGGCAGTTTCGCCCGCGCCGTGGCGAGCCTGTCGTTACCGAACCTGCGGATGTCGCAGCACCTGCTCTGGGATACCAGCCGCCACCAGGCTCCGAGAGCCGTCACCACGACGGCGCCGCGCGTCGCCTTGCCGGATCCCGTCGAGCGTCTGAGCGGCCAGCTCGATCTGCCGCGCATGCCGCAACCCTGGTGGCCGGCGATCTACCGGACACTCGCGCAGTACGCCCAGTCTCAGCGGTTCAATTGGACCCAGTGCACCAGCTGGGCCCGTGACCATCTTCGCGAAGAGGGGCTGCCGGTCAGCCGCAACGCCGTCGGGTTCGTCGTGCGGGGCACGTCGTTCGGAGGTTGCCCTTTGCACCGCCAACCCGCACCGACAGCCGACGAGATCGCAGTAGCGTTTGTCGGCAACGTCCTCGGCCGCGCCGACGCGGCGGAGATCACGTTCTCCGACGATGAGATCGCGACGGTCCAGGCCTGGCTGGGCGCACCATCTGCCAACAGCACCGAGCAGGCAGGCCAGACGCAGAACCCGTCGTAGTGTGTTCCACCTGCGGCGACCGCTGATCACGCGGGCACCTCCCACCGACGGGGGCACAGCAGGAGCCGCAACGCTGCGGCAGCCTGTTGAGGGACCACGCCGTTGCCGCGAACTCGTAGTGCGGCGGTGCGCGGCAGCCCGAGAGTTGGGTCGGTGACCCAGTGCTCGTCGAGGCCCATGAGCCATTCCACGAATAGCGGCGCCAGGACCGGTTTGCCGTGCCGCCCCGGTTGGGTCGGCTCCGGCACGGCACGGGCCGGCCGAGCACCAGCTGCCATTGGGCCACCGCCGTGGCGTACAGGCCCCACCGGTCGGTGTCGGGTTGGCCCAGCCCGGCCACGGTGACGGTGGTGCGTAGGTCCGCGCCACCGTCACCGTGCTTGCCCGACCCGTGTGCGTCGCAGGCGCGAGGGGTGGGCAGCGTCCGGACCGGAACTTGTACGGCTGCCGACGGGAGGGTGAGGTCGCCGTGCGACCCGCGTTGCCCGGGGCAGCCCTTGGCGCCATCGGTTGCCCTGGAAGGTGGGTAGCAGGACCTGCGACAGCGGTGGTCGCCATCCGGCGCCGGCCCGCCGGCCTGGGGTGCCGGTGTCGCTGGCTCGGGGAGTCGGCAGCAGCCGCGCCGCGTCGGTGGGCGTCCGTTCCGTGTGCCCGGTGGGCGTGGTGCGTCCGGCGGTGGCGTTTCCCGAGGACCGGCTGTCGGGCACCGTCGGTGTCGGCAGCGACCACGACGCGATGCCGGCCAGTAAGGGCTGGCAGGCGGCCCCCGCCGAGGGGGACATGTTCGACCCGTGGGCCACCGCGGTCGGTGCCGGCAGCAGGCCGTGGCGGGTGCCGGCCGGCTCTACCAGGTCCGGCAGCCCGTACGGGTGGCCGGGGCCCTTGCCGTCACGGGCGCACGGCGTCGGCAACGTCCGCACCCCTTCCCGCTGGTTCGGCGGGAGTGGCCAGCAGGAACAGCCGGTCCCTGCGGTGGGCCGCGCCGACGTCGGATGCGCGTAGGCATAGCCAGCTCGTGTCGTACCCGATCGCGGCCAGGTCGGCGTGGACGACGTCGAGTCCTCGCCGCAGGAGGGCGGCGACGTTCTCCACGAAGAGCAGCCGTGGTCGAAGGACGCGAACGGCTGCGGCGACGTGATTCCAGACGCTGGAGTGCTCACCGGTGATGCCGGCGCGTTTTCCGGCGTTGCTGATGTCCTGACAAGGAAATCCGGCAGTGAGCACGTCGACCGGCTGGACGCGGGTCCAGTCGACGGTGCGGATGTCGCCGAGGTTGGCGACGTGCGGCCAGTGGCGGGCCAGGACGGCAGCGGCGTGCCGGTCGGTCTCGGCGTACCAGGCGAGCCGGCCGCCGAGCACCAGCTCGACGGCCATGTCGAGCCCGCCGTAGCCGGTGCAGACCGATCCGATGCGGGGCGCGGTGATGTGGGCAATGCTCACGCCACCTCCCCGCGCCCGGCACCGGCTGTCGTCGGCTCGTCGTGGGGGCAGGTCCACGGCCCACAACCGGGGGCATTCGCCGGTTGTGGGCGCGGGCGCAGGACCACCTTGTCGAGTGGCACCCGCTGGCGGTGCAGGAAGAACTGGCCGCGCAGCGGGTGCCCGTCGGCGTTGGCCCGCGCGGAGCCGTCGCGGATGGCGTGGTCGAAGGCGACCGCGTCGGCCCATTCCTGGGGGCTGTGTTCGCGCAGGGCGAGCCAGAAGCCGTCGTCGTGGAACGGGCATCCCACGCACGACGACTTCGGGGTGTCGGCGAGGCCGTGTTGGGCCAGGAAGCGCAGGCAGTCGTTTCGCCGCCAGCTCAGGTCGAGCAGTGGATGCACGTTGCGCATGTAGGCAACGTCGGAGTCGCGGGCCCGGCCGATCTCGTCGAGGCTGATCCCGATCGCGACCTCCGCCCACACCCCGGCCGGCACTCGCCTCGGGTGCGGGTAGCCCAGCCGGCGCCGCACCTCCGCCTTGATCGGTTTGATCTTGTATTCGCCGGTGCATTGTCGGCGGGCCATGCCGCGCTCGCCGTTGGGTCCCAGGGTGAACAGGGGCATGGAGGCGAACCTGTGGCCTGGGTCGAGTGCGTCAGTCCGGATGTCACCGGTGCTGACGCGCACGACCTCGATGCCGGCCTGCCGCGCGAGGCCGGTCAGGCGGTCCAGATGCCGGTAGACAGCCGCCGGCTCCCAGGAGGTGTCGGCGAAGATCGCCGCGTCGAACCCGGGGATCGTGCCGTGGGCGGCGAGCAGCAGGAGCGTGGAGCTTTGCACGCCGGCGCCCAGGGACAGGTAGCGGTGGGTGGGTGTGCTCATGCGACCACCTCGGTTCCGTCCTGCGGCGGTAGTCTCTTGACAAACACGAGGACGTCCTCGTGTGCGATTAGGTGCATCGGGGTGCCAGCGGCCCGCGCCTTGCGGACGGCCTGGAGTTGGAAGAACGACGGGCGGGCCACGAGACCGCCGTCGCGGACCGCGGCGAGCAGCGCCACGCACCGATCCACAGGGGTGAGGCCGGCGCGGACGCCGGCGCCGATGACAGCCGACGGCAGGTCGACCAGTTCGCCGTGCTTGCGCCACGGTCGGGCGGTCACGACGACGACGCCACCGGGGCGCAGGAGGGTGTGGCAGCCGGCGAGGATCTGGGCGAACCCGTCGGCGAGTCCGGTGAGGTCGCGGTAGGCGAGGTTCCCGCGGTCGGTGCCGTCGTTGTAGGCGTTGTCGAACTTGGCCACGCCGTCGGCGCCGGGCCGGACGAGGCCGTGCACGGTCGGCCCGTACGGCGGCGAGGTCACCACGAGGGCGACCTGCCCGGTCAGGGCCGCCGGCACCAACGACAGGATGCGGGTGGCGTCGCCGCGGATAACGCCGGCGCGGCCGGTCGCGCCCTGGGTGTGGGCGTGCTTGATGTTGGCGTCGGCGATGTCGGACCAGCGTGACTCGTACTCCACCCCGATCGCGTCGCGGCCGGCGTGGATCGCCTCGACCAGGGTGGTGCCGATCCCGCACATGGGGTCCAGCACCAGGTCCCCGGGCTTGGTGTAGGCGGTGACGGCGTGCGCGGCGATCGCGGGGAGCATCCGCGCCGGGTGCTGCACGGACTCGCGTACGTACCGGCCGCGGCGCTGGACGGGGCCGGTGGACTGCGCGGTCGCCCACACCGACAGGCCCTCCGGGCCGGGAGTAGCCCGGTGGCGTCCGATCGGGTCGGGGCTCGTGGCGGCAGTGGTCGTAGTCTGCTCGTGGGACGGTTCGGGGGTGTGTGCGCGGTGCCTAGCCACGGCGACCACCGCCCTCGCGTCCGTTCCGGCGGGGGGCCGGGCGCTGTGTCTGGCTGAACACCATCAGGTCCGCGTGGACCCGCAGGTGCGCCACCCGCCACCGGTCGCTCACGGCGGTGGTGAGGGTGAGCAGTTCCTCGTCGGTGACGTGGTAGACGAACGCGTCCCCGTCGGTGTCGGCGGTGACCGCGACAAGGTGCTGCAGGTAGCCCAGTCCGAGGCCAGCGGCGGCTTGGACCACGCCGGAGAAGTCCTCCGGGGCGGCGGTGGTGCCGGCCGGGACGGTGACGACGAGGATCAGGCAGCCGCCCGGCTGCAGCAGCTGGGCGCAGGCGGCCAGCAGCCACGCCAACCGGACCCGGTTGGTAGCGGCGTTGGGGTCGAGGGGCCAGCAGGCGACCACGAGACTGGTTGCCTGCTGCAGGGAGCCGCCGGACGGCAGGCCGGCGCCCGTGTCGGCCGGTGGGTGCAGGTCCGGGTCGGTGAGGTCGTCCCCGAACCAGGCGCCCATCTCCGGCAGGTCCTCCTCCTCGTCCGCGTCGCCGGTGATCCCGCTGGCGAGCGGGACGGGAGTGGCCGGGCCGATGATCAGGCTGGACGCGTCGGTGAACCACGCTGGGTGGTGCCGGCGGGCCCCGGCCGCACAGGTGGAGGTGAGGGCGTGGTCGGTGGTGAGGTCGACGACCGCCTCGCCGGGGCGGCTGTAGGCGGCGATGAGGCGGTCGGCCAGCCGGGTGCCGATGCTGCGTCCGGCGTCGCCCGGGGTGCGGGCGGTGCGCCAGACGGTGAGCGGTACCGGCGGGTCGCCGGCGACCAGGTCGGTCGGTGTCGGGTCGACCCCGGCCAGGGGGCCGGTGTCGACGGTGGGATCGTGCTGCGGGTTGTGGTGCTGCGGCGTGTGCTCGCTCATGTGGTGTCGGCTCCGCGCCGCGCCGTGGTGCGCTGACACCCTCAAACCGGTGTTTGTCAGCTGTAGCGAACACCTGCCTATCTCACGGGACTCTCACGAATGTCTGACAGCCGCTTCCTGTCCGCTCGGCTGGCCTCGGGAACGCGGGATGATCCGGCTGTCGCCGGCTCGACCGGGCCGGGTCGGCGTCGTGAGATCGTCAGAGCGATCGGCCACCCCCGGCTGTCAGACACGCACGGTCACGACCACCTCGACCATGACAGCGACTTGCATCGATGACACAGGGGCGCTGGCCGGTCTTGTCAGATCGCCGTCCGATGTCCCGGACGGCGGCGGCGTCTGTCCTGACGGCGGCGGCGTCACGGAGGACACCGGTGCTGGATTGTCATCGGAGGCGGCGGCCGTGTCAGACCTTCCCCACGCCGGACGAACGCCGTCAGACGGCGCGCCACCGCGGCGCGCAGGGTTGACGATGACATTCGGCTGCAGTGTCAGCCTGTCGCGATCTGACACCGTGCCGCCCGCGGGGCGCTGTTAGACGCTGTGAGACCGGCTGGGTCCCCGTTGTCAGACCCCTCGGCCGGTGTCGTGTCCCTCGCGGCCTTGTCCCGTGCCCTTCGCCTCCTGTCGTGTCAACGCGCAGGTCAACGCGGCTTTGTCAGAACGGTGACGCGCGCCAGCGTCGGTCGTCAGTCAGCGGGTGGCCGGTGGCGGCTGGTGCTGTCGAGCCGAGGATTCATGCCTGCTGGCCTGCGTTGTCAGGGGCCAGTGAGACCGAGGTGGCGCAATGGCGGTCAGGCGCGCCGGCCGTACACCTCCGGCCGTCATCGACATTCGTCTCTGACATGGGAGTTCGTGACATGACCGCGTCCGCCAAGGACTGGCCCGACTCGCCGCTGGACGCCGTGGACACCGCGTTCGCCGACCTGACCTGCGACCCCGACCCGTTGTCACTGGACCTCGACCCGCTGGCCGATCAGCTCGGCGACGACAGCGGTCTGCCCGGCGGTGTCATCGCCCTGCCGGCGTTGCGGCAGTGGCTGCTGGAGCACCCCCGCGCCTACACGGCCCGTGACGTCGTGTGGCGGGAGCTGGTCCGCCGCGCCCGTCTCGACGGGCCCGCCTGGGTCATCGCCGCGGTCGCCCTGGCGATGCCGGCGCTGCGCCGCTACGCCGGCCGGCTGCACACCGGCTGGGCCGGTGACGCTCACGACCTGGACGCCGAGATCCTCACCGGCTTCCTGGGCGCCCTACGTGACCGGGTCGACCTGGCCAAGCCGGCGCCGTACGCGGCGCTGTGCATGGCCGCGTGGCGGGCCGGCCACGAGCTGCGGCAGCGTGACGGCGCCGAGGCCGTGCCGGTGGACAACCTCGAACACGTCACCGGCTCGCGCACCCCGAAGCGTCCCTACGGGCATCCGGACCTCCTCGTACGCCGGGCCGTCGAGTTGGGCATCGTCGACGAGTGCGACGAGCAGCCCTACATTGACGTGCGGCTAGGACGTCGGGCCATCGAACCCATCGCCGCCCGCCTCGGCCTGGAGGTCGACACGCTGCGGCGGCGCGTCGAGCGCATCGACGTCCGCATCGCCGACGCGCTCGCCGCCGGGATGCTCACCGAGGCGACCTCACCCCGGGCGCGGAAAGACCTCAGCGCGGCGGCCGAGCGACGGCAGCACATCCGGGCCGCCCGCGGCGGCAGCGCACGGCATCCTGTGACGCTGGCAGCCGCCTGACCGCCGACCATCCCGCAGGCTCTCTGGACGCGGGCCCGACCATCTGGTCGGGCCCGCCAGCGCGTACGGCGAACCACCACTTCTCACCGCTGCGACCGCCCCCTACCCCGGTACGGGGAGACCCGCTGTGGCTGCTGCCAAGCGGGCCTAACGGATCTCCCACGAATCTGACAGCGGCGCCGACGGGGTGTTAATTCGGCAGCTGTGAGATTCCGGCGCCGACGCCGACGGCGAGGTCCGCCGCCAGCGGCACGATCGTCGGACAGGCCGCTGACCAGGGCTGTCAGAGGTCTGCGAGGTCGTGTCGGAGCGCTGTGGGATCGGCAGGTGTTCGCCACAGCTCACAGACGCCGGTTTGAGGGTGCGGAACTCCTCCGACGCCACCTTGGCGTCATCCGGCGGGTTCCGCCCGCCGCCGGGCCGGAAGGCCGGGTCGGCACGGAACCGGGCGACCTCGGGTGCCGCGCCACGTTGATGCGCTGACACCACATCGATCATCGCCAACCCGAACGGGAGGACGAGCTCCTCCCGAGGTTCACCACGGTTCCCGGCCGACGTGTCTTCCCGAGCCCGGCGGCGGCTTTCCGCCCACCGTTTCGACGAATCGCCCCGGCGCGAGCCGGGGCGGGAGGTGCAGCCATCATGTTCCGCCCGCTGTTGGCACGTTCACGTGCCCTGACCATCGCCCTCTCCCACGCACCGATGACGACCCGCGCGCTTCGCCATGCCGCCCGGATCGCCGCGCCCGCCGCGGCGGCCGTGGTGGTGCTGGCCGTGCCGGCCGCTGCCTACGCCGACCCGGGCGGCCCGGTCGTCCTGGCCGCCAACGACCTGCCCACCGTCATCGCCAACCTGCAGACCTGGGTGATGGGCATCCTGGCCGCCGTCGCCACCCTGTTCCTGGTCCTGGCCGGGGTGTACTGGGCCACCGCCGGCGGCGACCCGGCCCAGGTCGACAAGGCCAAGGGCGCGTTGAAGAACGCCCTGATCGGCTATGGCCTGGCCGTGCTCGCGCCCATCCTGCTGGAGGTCGTCCAGGGAATTGTCGGAGGCTGACGATGGCCTGGGCGCTCAACCAGATCCTCGACTGGTTCGCCGGCCTGCTGCTGGACTGTCTGAACGGGCTCATCACCGCGATCACCCACGCGCTGCTGATCACCCCGGACGTCACCGCCCTGCCGCAGGTGCAGGCCCTCACTGGACGGTCGATCTGGGTCGTCGACACCGTGTTCGTCCTGGTGTTCGTCGCCGCCGGTGTCCTGACCATGGTCGCCGGCGGCGACGAACGCGCCCGCTACACCGCCAAGGATCTCCTGCCGCGGTGCGTCGTCGGGTTCGTCACCGCCCACTTCTCCCAACTGGTCGCCGGCACGCTCATCGAGTTCGCCAACGCGTTCACCGCCGCACTGACCGCGCAGGACTTCAACGGCGACGGGGCGTTGAACGCCGTCAGGACCCACCTGATGGCCGCGCGTGACCAGACCGCCGGTCTGCTGTTCGTCGTCTGCCTGGCGATCATCGTGTTCCTGCTCGCCGCCACCGCCTGCAGTGTGATCGTCCGCTTCGCGGTCGCGCTGGTGCTCACCGCGGTCGCGCCGATCGCCCTGGCGTGCCACGCCCTGCCGCAGACCGACGGCGTGGCCCGCATCTGGTGGCGGTCGTACGTCGCCATGCTGGCGACCCCGGTGGTGCAGGCATTCGTACTGTTCGCCGGACAGTGGATGCTGCTGGACACCAGCACCATGCTGCCGCTGCTCGGCCTGCCGGTCGAACCGGGTGGCGTGCTCAACCTGTTCGTCGTGATGGTCCTGCTGTGGACCACGCTCAAGGTGCCGGGGCTGATGCGCCGCTACGCCACCAGCGGCGCAGGCGGGCGTGGCGGCAACGTGCTCGGCGCGGTCGTGCGGGTCGTCGTAGTGCAGCAGCTCACCCGCGGGCTGCGCATCCCCGGCCTTGGGGCGGTGCGACGATGAGCCGCGACCGCCGCGACGAACAGGCCGTCACCGCCCGCATGCCCGCCGACGTGGACGCGCCGGACAAGGTGCTCTACGGGCTGACGTTCCGGCAACTCGCGATCCTCGCCGTCGCCGCCGTCATCTTCTACGGCGCTTGGCGCGCCCTCCACGCGATCGTGCCCGCACCGGTGCTACTCGGCGCCGCGGTCGTCCTCGGCGGCCTGGTGTTCGGCCTCGCTGTCGGCCGCCGCGACGGACTGCCCATGGACGTGTGGCTGGCCTCTGCGGTCCGCCACTCCCGCGCACCACGCGCTCTGTCCACCACCGACACCACCGCGAAAACACCCGACTGGGTGCAGGCCCCGGCGTCGAAGGTGATGCTGCCGGCGCCACTGAAACTGCCCGCCGACGCCATCGACGACCACGGGGAGATCAGCCTCGGCGGTGTGAAGGCGGCGATGGTCGCGGCGACCAGCGTCAACCTCGCCTTGCGCACCGCCGACGAGCAGGCCGCCCTGGTCGACACCTTCGGCCGGTGGCTCAACAGCCTGTCCACGCCGACGCAGATCGTGGTGTCGGCGCAGCCGGTCGACCTGCACTCCGCCGCCCGCACCCTCGCCCAGGCCGCAGACGCCATGCCGCACCCAGCTCTCGCCGACGCGGCAGCCGACCACGCACGCTTCCTCGACGACCTCGCCGAACGGCGGGACCCGCTACGCCGGCAGGTCCTCATCGTCACCCGCACCAACTCCGGTGAGCGTGGCGAACACGCCGCCCGACGCCGCGCCGACCAGACCGTTCGGTCCCTGTCCGGGCTCGGCGTCACCACCCGCGCCCTAGATGGCCATGCGACCACCGCCGCCCTCGCGGCCGCGGCGGACCCCTACCGGCCGCCCCGTCCCGGGGGCCTCGCCGCACCCGACACCACCATCACCGCGCCTCCGGCCAGGAGGCCACACACCAGGAGGACATCATGATCTCCGTCAAGCGCCGACGCACCCCGAACAACGACAGCACCAGCCCGCCGTCCGCAGGACTCGCGGCGACGGTAGCTCCGGCCTCGGTGGAGGTCACGCCGCGGTTCCTGCGGGTCGGGGACGGCTACGCCGCCACCCTGGTGGTCACCGGCTACCCGGCCGAGGTCGGGCCGGCGTGGCTGGAGCCGCTGCTGTCCTGGCCAGGCCGCCTCGACCTGGCCCTGCACATCGACCCGATCCCCGCGCCGGTCGCGGCGTCCCGTCTGCGCAACCAGCGGGCCCGGTTCGAGTCGTCCCGGCGGGCCGACGAGCAGAAGGGCAAGCTGGCCGACCCGTACGTGGAGGCCGCCGCCGACGACGCCGCCGACCTCGCGGAACGCCTTGCTCGCGGGGCGGCGAAGCTGTTTCGCGTCGGCCTGTACCTGACCGTGCACGCCCGCACCGAGGCCGAGCTCCTCGAGGCGTGTGCGCAGGTGAAGGCCGCCGCCGCGTCCACCCTGATCGAGGTGCAGCCGGCGACGTGGCGGCACCTGCCCGGCTGGACCACCACCCTGCCGCTTGCCACCGACAGCCTGCAGATGCGCAGGACCATGGACACCCAGGCATTGGCCGCCGCGTTCCCTCTCGCGTCGGCGGACCTGCCCGCGCCGCTGCCCGGCGACCCGGCCACCACCGGTGGGGTGTTGTACGGGGTGAATCCGGACTCGCAGGGCATCGTGTGGTGGGACCGGTGGGCGCAGGAGAACCACAACAGCGTGGTCCTGGCCCGCTCCGGCGCCGGCAAGTCCTACTTCGTCAAACTCGACGTGCTCCGCAATCTGTACCAGGGAGTGCAGGTGGCCGTCGTCGACCCCGAGGACGAGTACCTCCGCCTTGCCGACGCGGTCGGCGGCACCATCGTGCGACTCGGCGCACCCGGCGTGAAGATCAACCCCCTGGATCTGCCGGCCGGGGACACCCGTCCGGACGTGCTCACCCGCCGCGGGCTGTTCCTGCACACGTTGATCAGCGTGTTGTTGGGGCAGCTGCCGCCGCCCGCTGAGCGCGCCGCCCTGGACCGGGCGATCCTCGCCGTCTACCAGCAGGCGGGCATCACCGCCGACCCCGCCACCCACCACCGTCCCGCGCCGCTGCTGAAGGACCTGGCCGCGACACTGCGGGCCGACGACAACACTGCCGCCCACGAGTTGGCCGCCCGGCTGGCACCGTGGGTGGCCGGCTCGTTCTCCGACCTGTTCGACTCACCCACCACCACCCGCCCGGACGGGCACCTCGTCGTCTGGAGCCTGCGCCACCTGCCCGACGAACTGCGCACCGTCGGCACCCTTCTCGCCCTGGACGAGATCTGGCGGCAGGTCGACCTCCCCCGCCAGTACCGCTCCACCTCCTCGCCGCAGGCGCGGCGGCTGGTCGTGGTGGACGAGGCATGGCTGCTGATGCGCGACGGTGAAGGCGCCCGGTTCCTGTTCAAGATGTCCAAGGCCGGCCGGAAGCGCAACGCGGGCCTGTCGGTCGTCACCCAGGACGTCGCCGACGTGCTCGGCACCGACCTCGGCCACGCCGTGGTGTCCAACGCGGCCACGCAGGTGCTGCTGAAGCAGGCTCCGCAGGCCATCGACCAGGTCGCTGACGCATTCGGGCTGACCGGCGGGGAACGCCGGATGCTGCTGTCCGCCCGAGTCGGCCACGGCCTGCTGATATCCGGCACGAACCGGACCGCGTTCGAGTCGATCTCCTCCCAGGCCGAACACCTTCTCGCGACCACGAAGCCGTCTGACCTCGCCGACCTCGACTCCGACGACGGGGAGGAGGACCTGTGACACCACTGCGTGCCCTGTCGCCGATGCCGGCGCCCAGCCCGTCGGGGCCGGGCGCCGGTCTCATCTCTCCGCCGGGCGCGCCCGCGCGGTGGGTTCTGCACGCCGCGGATTGGGCGGCCGGCCGGCCGTGGCTACTCGGCGTCGCCGCCGCCCTGCTGGTCGCCTATGTTGCCGGGCGCAACCTGGTCGACGGGTGGCGGCACCGCCGCCACGCCGACGGCGCCCGCCTCGTCACCGTCGCCCCGCCGCCGGAGGTCGACCCGCACAGCGCCGCCGCGCTGTGGGCGAACCTGCACGGCACCCTCACCCCATCGCGCCGCCGCCGGCTGCGGTACGGCAGCCCGCACGTGGTGTGGCAGTACACCTGGACCGGCCGGCAGCTGCTCATCTCGATCTGGGTGCCCGGCAGCGTGCCGCACGGGGCGGTGGAGGCTGCCGTGCGGGCCGCGTGGCCCGGTGCCGCCTGCACCACCGACGACCAGGCGCCACCGCCGATCCCGCTGGACGTGCCGGCCGCCGTCGGCGGGCACCTGCTGCCGACCGCCGCGGAGTGGTTGCCGTTCGAAACCGACCACGACAACGACCCGCTGCGGGCGCTGATGTCGGCCGGGTCGCAGCTGAAACCGGATGAGTACGCCTGTGTGCAGGTCCTCGCCCGCCCCGCCACCCCCCGCCGGGCCGCACGCGCCCGTCGCGCCGCCGGCCGGCTGCGCGACGGTAAGACGGCCGTACCGGCCATCAATCCCGCCGCCCCGCTGCTGTGGCTCATCGAGGCGTTCCTTCCCGGCCGTACCGCCAGCACCCGGAGCGGCGGCCAGCCGGCCGGCCGCCGGGACCCCGGTGTGGAGCGGGACGTGCGGGCGATCCTCGACAAGACCGCCCACCCGCTGTGGACGATCGGCATCCGCTACGTCATCGCCAAGAACAACCACCGCGGTGGGTCCCGACCGGAGGCCAGGCTGCGCGGTGTCGCGGACGTGGTCGCCTCGTCGTTCGCCGTGTACGCCGGCCGTAACCGGCTCGCCCATCGGGCGCGGATGGCGCAGCCGGTGGCCGTGCTGGCCACACGGCGGCTCGGATCCGGGTTTCTGGCCTCCACCCCCGAGCTGTCCGTCCTCGCGGCGCTGCCGCGGGATCTGGCCGTTCCGGGGTTGGATCGGGCGCGGGCGAAGTCCATGCCGGCCCCGGTGGCGGTGCCGACCGGCGGCCGAGGGATGAAGGTCCTCGGTGACGCCGAAGTCGGTGGGCACGCGGTGGCCCTGTCCGTCGCCGATGCGAGGTATCACATGCATGTGGTCGGATCGACGGGCTCCGGGAAGACGACCCTGCTGGTCAACATGGCCGTCGAGGACATCACCGCCGGGCGGGGCACCGTGGTCATCGACCCGCACGGCGACATGGTCCTGGACATCCTCGACCGGCTTCCCGCCAGCGTCGCCGGGCGGGTGGTGCTGTTCGACCCCGACCAGCCCAACCCGCCCACCCTCAACCCGCTGTCCGGCAGCGACCCGGACCTGGTCGTCGACAACCTCGTCAGCATCTTCGGGAACATCTTCGCGAAGGCGTGGGGGCCGCGGATGGACGACGTCATGCGGGTGGCCTGCCTGACCCTGCTGCGGCACGCCAACGTCACCCTCCAACACATCCCACCCCTGCTCAACTCGGCGCAGTTCCGGTCGGCGATGACCGTCGGCTTGGACGATCCGGCCGGCCTTTCCGGGTTCTGGCAGTGGTACGACGACCTCAACCCGGCCCTGCGCTCCCAGGTCATCGGCCCGGTCCTGGCCCGCCTGCGGGCGTTCCTCCTGCGGGACTTCGTCAAGCGCACCATGCGCTACCCCCGGTCCAGCTTCGACATGGGCAAAGTCCTCGACGGCGGGGCGCTGCTGGTACGCATCCCGAAGGGGCAGTTGGGCGAGGACACCAGCAAACTGCTCGGCTCCCTGGTTCTGGCGCAGGTGTGGCAGGCCGCGACCGCCCGGGCGGCCGTGCCGGCGGACAAACGCCGCGACGCCACGTTGATCATCGATGAGTGCCAGAACTTCCTGACCCTCGCCAACAGCTTGGATTCGATGTTGGCGGAGGCGCGGAAGTACCGGCTGTCGATGGTCCTCGCGCACCAGGACCTGGCACAGTTCCCGAAGGACCTCCTCGCGGCGGCGTCGGCGAACGCCCGCAACAAGCTGTACTTCTCCGTCGCCCCCGAGGACGCCCGCGTGCTGGCCCGGCACACCCTGCCCGAGCTCGACGAGCACGACCTGACGCACCTGGACGCCTACACCGCCGTCGGGCGCCTCGTCGTCGGCGGGCGGCAGACATCGGCGTTCACCCTCAAGACCCGGCCGCCGAAGCCGATCGTGGGCGAGGCGACAGCCATCCGGCAGGCCGCCGCGCAGGCTGTGCCGGCGCAGGACACCAGCGCGATCGACGACCTCGTCGACCGGTTCTCGGCCCGCCCCGACGACAACCGCCGGTCCCGGGGCAAGAGCGGTCCGAAGGCGAACGCCTGAACGCCGCAGGGCGGTTGAAGCGAGATCGACAGATCGGTCGATCGGGGTCGTCCGCATCCCGGTCGCCCCTTCCGTGAGGGCTTCACCAGCCCTTCACCACCGATCACCACACCGCACTGACAGATCCGGCCGTCCGGGTCTGTCAGTGCCGCTCACCGGCCGTGTCCAGCCTCCGGTGACCACCTCACCGAACTCAGACACCCTCCCTCGGAGGGAACTCCTCTTCCGCCTGGAGCATCATCGTGCCCACCGACAACTCCGTATCCCGCTCAGCTTCTGCCTCTTTCTCCGCCTCTTCGTCGGGTTCCCGTTCGTCGTCTCGTCTCGCTCGTCTGGACCGACTTCGTCGGCTTACCGCCCGTGATCATCAGCTGCTGCGGTGGCTCGCCGAGCACTACGTGCTGTCCACCGACCAGATCACCACGGCGCTGTTCCCGTCGCGCCGCTCCGCCCGGCTCCGCCTCGCCCAGCTGCACCAGATGGAGGCGGTCAGCCGGTTCGTCGACGTCACCACCGGCAGCGGCCAAAACCTCTACACCCTCGGCCCGCTCGGCACGGTGGTCCACCCCACCCAGTTCAACGACCCCAACCACGCCGACGCCCGCGCCCCACGCACCAGCATCGACCGCACCGAACGCATCATCGGCAGCCGCCGCCTGCCCCACCTGCTCGGTACCAACCAGCTGTTCGTCGACCTGCTCGGCTACGCCCGCACCGACGAACACGCCCAGCTGGCGCGGTGGTGGTCCGAACAGCACACCACCGCCGCCTTCGCCGCCGCCTCCTACGCCGCCGGCAGCGGCACCGGTGTCCAGCCCGACGGGCACGGCATCTGGCACGCCGGAGGGCGCACCGTCGGGTTCTTCCTCGAACACGACAACGGCACCGAACCCCTCGGCACCGTGCTGCGCAAGCTGCGCGCCTACGAGCAACTCGCCGTCTACGGGCCGCGGTACCCGGTGCTGCTGCGCGTCCCCGGCCGCCGCCGCGAGCAGCACCTCCTCGACGCCCTCGCCGGGGTGCCCACCGCCATGCCCGTGGCCACCGGCCTCCACGGCGAGCACCCCGCCGGGCCTGCCTGGACCCTCACCACCGATCCGGGCCTGCGCCGCTGGCTGCATGAACTGCCCTCCGACCACGGCCCGGACAACCCGGCCACCAACCCGCACCGCTTTCCCGACACCGACCTCAGCGGCCCCGCCGACCCGGAGCCCTGACATTCACCTTCACCGCACGCGGAGGGGGGCCGTCCACCGTCGTGGGCGGCTGTGAGACCGACCGGATCTAACAGCCTCACCGTTCCTCACCCGCGGAAATCGAGCGGTCGCCTGACAGTGCAGGTCAACCGCACTTCTGGCGATCATGACGGCGGCCGGCGCTGACAGATCCGGCCGCTACCTTCATCGGCACCACCTTCACCCATATATCGCTCCACCCGGTCCGGTCCCACCTCGGGAACCACCGCCGCACCTCACGGTGCGCTCCGCCCACCCGCCCTTGTCGGCCGGTCGGCGCCCGCGCCGCGCGGCGACCCCCAGGTCGCACCGCACCACCAGCACCAACCCGCTTCACCAGCAGCCCTCTGCTGCACCCATCCCTGTTCGTCCCGTGAGTCGACCCATGTACCCGGTGGGCCGGCCGCTTCCGCGCGCCCAACAACGCGCCCCAACAGGAGGAGGACCCCAGATGACCGCAACCAACGGTGCCGCGACCCCGCTGAGCCGCTACGGCACCCGCGTGCCGACGGTGACGCCCCGCCCGGGCCGCAAGCCCGCCCCCGCGGCCACCACCGCCAGCACCACGGCGCCCACCAGCCCGGTGGTCACGCCGACCGCGACGATCAACACCATGATCGTCTGCCTGCCCGACGGACTGCCGTCGCAGGCCCTGACCGCCACCCAGCTCGACCGGCACTTCGGCGTGTCCGGCACCCTGCAGCCCCGGTTCTGGGCCATCCCGGACATGTGGCTGTGGCAGCGGCGCGACCTGGTCGCACCGCGGAAGGGACGTCCGGTGTACTGCGCCGGCGGACCGATCAAGCTGCTCGACCTGGCCGCCATGCGCCACGCCGCCGGCGTCGGCGCCGGCATCCGCCACCAACTGTGGCAGCAGGTCGTGCACGGCACCCGGCCGGCCACCCCATGGCCGACCCTGCTGGCCCGCCACCTGGCGGACCCCGCCCGCTACCCGCGCGAGCGGGCCGAGGCGGACTTCCACAACCAGGCCCGCGTCAACGCGATGCGGATGCACAACGCGGCCAGCTACGGCGCCGCCCACCTCGCCGTGGGGGAGCTGGAGATGTTCCAGGCAGGCCCGATGGCCTACCAGCACTACAGCGCCACCACCGCCGTGTGCGGCGACGCCCTGCTCACGCCGGACGGGCACAAGCTCGCACCCGCGAGCGACGCCCTCACCCACCGGGTGACCTACCTCGAGCAGGCGATGCGGTACCTCGACACCGTCGCGACCGACCAGCGGCTGCTCGCCGTCGCCCTGTAGCACCACCGGATCCGGAACCGGTCGGGCACCGCCACCCATCTCCCTCTTCCCTGGGGATCGGCGGCGGCCCGGCCGGCTCCACCCCCTTCCCAACCGCGCCGCGCCGGCCCTGGCAGCAGACAGCGAGCTCTACCAGCCGCACACATGAGCCCCGCCGGCCTGCGACGCACACCCCTAACCCGACCAGCGCGGCGAGACCGCCATGGCAGGTCACCGCCTGTCGGGGTACTCGCCGACACCGCCACCCGAACCTCAGCTCCACCTGGCACTCGCGCTCGATCCGGATTTCCGGGTCCGACGCCGTACGTCGCCGCGGCGGGTGTGAGCACGCTGCCGCCCGCGCACGGGCCCGGCGCCCCGGGCTGGGGTGCCCCGCAAGCCCGGCCAGCGAACGGCCGACCTTTCCCTCTTCCCCCATCAGAAGGTTCCTTCGCCATGTCCGACCGACTGTGGTTCCGCGTCGACGAGGTCCTGCCCCTCGCCGAACATGCCGCCGCCACCCGTGCGTATCTGAGGACCCGGCAGCAGTACCGGGCCGGTGTCCCGGACCAGGCCGCGCTCATCTGGTCCCACGACGCCGACGGTGACTGGTTGTCCTCCAACGGCGTCCCCCGCTGGTACGACGCCGACGGCGCCCACCACCAGGCCCTCGCCGAAACCTGGACCCACACCGCCACCGGCGCCACCGGCAACCCGATCCCCGCCGACGACGGACACGGATTCCTGCCCCTGCACACCGACCACCGTGACGGCCGGCGGGACCTGCTCGACCTGCTCCGCTACGCCCGCCACCACGGGCTGCACTGGTTCGGACTGCACCCGGACCCGGCCCGCGACGACACCAACGACCGCTACCGCATCTCCCGCCACCGCGGCGACATCACCCCACCGCTGTCCACCTGGACCCCGGCAGCCGTGACCTGCGACGTGGTCGGCGGCGGCACCTACCGCGCCATGGTCGCCCCCGGCTACACCACCCTCACCCGCACTGGGCTGCTGTGCCGCTTCCCCCGGTTCTCGGTGCAGCGAATGGCCGCCCACCTCGACGCCCTCTACCCCGGTGACATGCCCGGGGAGCACCCCCGGCTGCGGTTCGACGGCGACGAGGTCGCCGTCGAGTGGGAGAACGACGACGGCCTGGACAGTCGCTGGATCGAGGACGACCGGGTCACCCCGGACGCCAACCGCTGCTACGCCATCGGCGCCTACCAGTGGCCATGGACCCTCGTCGCCTCCGAGGCGACCTCCCGCGCCACCGACCCGAAGGACCGGTCGCGGTGATCGTCGACCAGGTGTTCCACTAGAGCGTGTTTAGGAAGTGGCGGTGGTGGCGGCCTGGTCAGGTCGCAGGCGGCGTGTCGGTGATCGAAAAGTAGGGAGGTCTCCGGTAGATCGTTCATCGACGAAGAAGAACATCTGCACGGAGACCTCGTGGACACCATACCGGTGGCGGGGCGGCATGACCTGACCGACGAGCAGTGGGCGAGACTGCACCCGTTGCTGCCGGTCGGTAAGAAGCCGGGACGCCCGCCGACATGGACGAAACGTCAGCTCATCGATGGGATCAGGTGGCGGGTCAGGGTCGGGGCTCCCTGGCGTGATGTCCCTGAACGCTACGGTGATTGGCGCAGCGTGTACGGGCTGTTGCGGCGGTGGCAGCGTGACGGGACCTGGGCGAGGATCCTGGCCGGGTTGCAGGCTCACGCGGACGCGGCCGGTCTGATCACCTGGGATGTCAGCGTGGATTCCACGATCGCGCGGGCGCATCAGCACGCCGCGGGTGCCCGCCGTGACGGGGACCGGCAGGTCGAGCCGCCGGGTGGGACCCGGGTCGAGCCGGCGGATCATGCGCTGGGGCGGTCTCGGGGCGGGTTGACCACGAAGGTCCATCTGGGTTGTGAGCAGGGGCAGAAGCCGTTGTCGCTGGTGTTGACCGCTGGGCAGCGTGGTGACAGCCCGCAATTCACCGTGGTGTTGGACGGTATCCGGGTGCAGCGCCTCGGTGGTGGCCGACCCAGGACCCGTCCGGATCGGGTCCTGGCCGATAAGGCGTACACGTCGAAGGCGAACCGGCAGTACCTGCGACGGCGAGGGATCAAGGCGACGATCCCGGTCAAGGCCGACCAAGCGGCGAACCGCCGCAAGGAGGGCTCGAAGGGCGGACGGCCACCATCGTTCGACCAGCAGTTGTACAAGCAACGTCACGCGGTCGAGTGCGGCATCAACCGACTCAAGCGCAACCGGGCCGTGGCCACCCGCTACGACAAACTCGCTGTCCGGTACGAGGCCACCGTCCAGATCGCCGCGATCAACGAGTGGCTATAACACTTCCTAAACACGCCCTAGGCGGCCCTGGCAGCTACGAGCTGACCCGGGTGCACCACACCGACGGGTACGTCCTGCGGGTCCGGGTCTACCGCGACAGCTACGCCAAGCAGAGCACGGCGGTCGCCGAGGTCCTCACCCCTCTGTTCACCTGGACGATCATCGCCAGCAGCCCCGGTCACGGCTGGCAGCGCACTACCCCGACCACCTCACCCGACGTGTCGCCGCTGGTCCCGGTCGCCGACGAGGTGCTGCAGCGGGCGTGGCGGATCCTTCCCGTGCCGCCGCCGTTCACCACGCCCGGCCGGTAACCCGCCAAGGCCGCACCCTCCGGCGCCGCACTGCCCGCCCGGTCGCGCCCTCACCCACCAGCGGACCCAGCCCCGGCTCAGCGTCTTCCGAACCTCCAACCGCCCGCCGCACCACGGCGGGCTGATCAGCGCGTCCACGGCCCACCGCCGCTGACGCGCTTTTTCGCACTGGCACGACCTGGCCGATGCCCGGCCACCCGCGCACTCGCGCACACCCGGGCACGGCCGTGCCCGGGTTCCCACCCCGCAGAAGGGAACCCCCATGACATCCACCAGCAGGCCCCGCGTCGCCGTCGTCGGCGGCAGTATCACCGGCCCGGTCACCGCGTTGCTGTTGCTGCACGCCGGATTCGACGACGTCACCGTCTTTGAGGCCGCGCCGGCGTCCGCGCCCCTGGGCGGCGGCCTCATCGGTCTGGAACACCCCGCCCTCGACGTGCTCGACCGCCTCGACATCGGCCAGCACGAGTTCGTCGCCCACGACTCCGAGGCCATCGTCCAGATGACCATCCGCGACCGCCACCCCGCCGAGACGATCCAGCGTACCTACCCGGGCCGCAACACCACCTGGACGCTGCTGCACCAGGCGCTTACCCGCCGGCTGCCCACCGGTGTCCTGCACTCCGGCATGAAGGTCACCGCCCTGGCCGAGCAGGCCGGCCAGCCGGTGCTGCGGTTCCGCGACGGCCACACCGCACCCGCCGACCTGGTCGTGTTCGCCGACGGCCGGTCCTCCACCGGCCGCCGCCTCCTCGACCCTGATCGGACCCTGCGGTACGCCGGTTACGTCGCCCACCGCGGCATCGCCGACATCACCCCCCAGCCCGGCCTGCGGGATTTCCTGCGGCTGCAGCCCTGCCCCGGTGCGCAGTTCAACCTCGCCCCGGTACCCGGCGGCTGCGACTGGACCTTCTACCTCAACTGCACCAGCGGCGAGTACGCGCAGCGGTTCGGCGCCGACCCCACCCGCCGGGTCTTCGCCCTACCCCGACACGTCAGCTCCGCCGCCCGCACCCACGTCGACACCCACGCAGACCAGCTCCTCCCGGCCGACCACGCCGCCGTCGTCCACGCCACCACCACCCGCATGGCGGTGCCAGTCCTCGACATCACCCCACCGGAGCGCATGGTCTGGCCCGTCGGCGGCGGCCACGCCGTCCTGCTCGGCGACGCCCTCGCCCCCGTCCGCCCGCACACCGCACGCGGCGCCAACAACGGCATCGAACAAGCCGCCGGCCTCACCGCCGCTCTCACCCAGCACCGCAAGTACCGAGCTGACCTCACCGCCGCCCTGCACGGCTGGCAACGCCGGCACCTGCCCGCCGCCGTCGCCGCCGTGCACCGCGGACCCGCCATCGGCCACCAACTCGGCCTCGGCACCCACCAACCCGCCCAGTAACCGACCCCGAGAGAAAGGAGGTGGCCCCTCGTGGCCACCAAGACCACCGCGATCCTCGTCGACGACCTCGACGGCTCCACCGACGACGTCGGCACCTACCAGTTCGCCTTCAACGGCGTCACCTACGAGATCGACCTGTCCGCCGACAACTTCGACCGGATGGCCGCGGCCTTCGGCCCGTTCATCACCGCCGGACGGCGCCTGCCGAAACAGCCCCGGGCACCACGGCGGCAGCACGGCACCACGACCGGCCGCACCCAGAGCCAGGAGATCCGCACCTGGTGGTGGACCACGAACTGGCAGGAGCTGAACCTGCCCCGACCACGAACCGGGGGCGTCATCCCCGCCGCGGTGCGCGACGCCTACCGCGCCGCGCACTGACCCCGATCCCCGATGTCGCCCGGCGAGCGATCGCCGGGCGGCACTCGTGCGCGTCGCCGCAGTCCCGCACTCCGGGCAGACGACTTGATCAATACCCGAACCGAAGCGTGCATCAGTGCACGCGCCTCACTCACCGACCCCTGTCGACGGCAGGAGAAAGGGGGCCATGCGCCCATGACCAGCACCCCAGCCAACACGACCACCGATACGGCCGCGACAGCGCCACTGGCACCCAGCGTCGCGAAGGTCGTCGCCGCGCTGCACCGACTCGGCGAGGCCACCGCTGCCGCCATCGCCACCGAAGCCGGCCTCGGCTACTCCACCACCACCCCGAAATTGCGCACCCTGGAAACCGGGGGACTGGCCGAGCCCACCCGAAGCGACACCGGACGCAGCCTGTGGCGGCTGACCGACACCGGCCGCGCGCACGCCGAACAGGGCGAGCACGGCCAGCCCGCACCGGAGCCCGCCGCCCGCGCCACCGACACCGACACCGCCGCAGAACACGGGCCGCACGGCGACGACACGCAGGACAGCGAAGAGGCCGCCGGGCAGGACCACGACCAGCGGCCAGCCGCCGAGGTTCCCGCCGAAGGGGAGCCGGACGCCATACAGGAGTCGACATCGCCGGCTCCTGGTGGTGTCGAGGCGGCACCCGACGAGGCCGCTGAAGCCGAGGACACCGAAACCCACGACGGCGACGATGACGACCGCTCGACTGCCGAACCCGAGGCACGGGTCGCGACCGACGACACCGACCCGGCCACCGGAACCACGCCCGCAGCGAACGAAGCGGACGCCGGACCGGCCACACCAGACTGTCACCCTGCCGGCACGGCCACCGACAGCACCACGGGCGACCCCGCCACGGAAGTACCCGCCGCACCGCCGGCCACGGAGGCGGCGGGCGAGGCGGCACAGGCCCGTACCCGGCGAGCGTCGGGCACCCTGCGCGGCGCGATCCTCGACATCCTCGAGGCCAACCCCGGCCAGCAGTACAAGGTCAGCGAGCTGTGCAAGCTGGTCGACCGGGCCAACGAGGGAACCGGCGCGAAGAAGGCCAGCGCGGGTGCGGTCCACAACGCCGCCGTGAAGCTCGTCGGAACCGGGCGGGCAGTGCTGGCCGCCGAGAAGCCCGCGACGTTCGCTCTCGCCGACACCACCGCCTGAACGACCCCACCCTGCCGGTAGCCCGGAGGCGGGCGTCGAACTTCCCGGAACCACGCCCGCCCCCGGTGCTCCTTCACACACAAGGAGCTCCCGAAGTGTCTCCCATCCTGACCTCGATCGTCACCGCCACCGGTGGAGTCCTCGCCGGTCTCGCCCTCGCCGCAGCGCTGCTGTGGCGCCAACAGCAGGCACTGACCCGCGCCCGCCACGCCGCCGACCACGACGACACCACCGGCCTGCCCAACCGGCGAGCACTGCTCGCCGCCCTCACCCGCGCCACCCGCACAGATGCCCCGTTCGGGCTCGTCCTGCTCGACCTCGACGGCTTCAAAGCCGTCAACGACACCCTCGGCCACGAAGCCGGCAACGACGTCCTCACCGAGGTCGGCCGACGGCTGGCAACCCTGCGCGGGCCGGTACGGCTCGCCGCGCGGCTGTCCGGCGACGAGTTCGCCCTGCTGGTCGACGGCGGCCCCGACGACGTCGCCGCCGCCGCCCGCGCCGCCTGGCGGTCGGTCGGCCGCCACCCCGTCGACCTCGGCGAGCACGCCGTGGCCGTGCACGCCAGCGTCGGGCACACCAGCGCCGCCCTCGGCGTCAGCCCGCGCACCCTGCTACGCCAGGCCGACATCGCCATGTACCAGGCCAAACAAGCCGGAGCCGGGGTCCACGGCGCCACCGCCACCACCGGCCACACCGGGCCGCCGCCGGGCACCCGCCTACGGGAGTTGCGCCGCCGCTGACCGCTCACGGACACACCAAGAGGACCTCGCGCCCGCCGACGTGCGCGAGGTCCTCAGCATGCCCCGCTTCCCTCCGCCCAGCCCTGTTTTCCCCGTTCTCGGCGACGGTCGCCGAGACCCGTTAAGGAGCGCATCCGCCATGAGCAGCCCCCACACGTACGCCATCGGTGACCGAGTGACCATCGACCCGGCGGTGGCCCGCGCCAGCACCCGGGGCGTCACCTACCGCGTCACCCGGCTGCTGCCGGTCAACGTCGTCGTCGAACCCGTCGACGGCGGCCGACCGGTGAAGGTCAACCCCACCTACCTGCGGCCCGCCCCCGCAGCGGACACCACCACCAGCGGTAGCACCACCAGCGCTAGCACCGGCGGCGAGTGGACCATGATCCACGAGGCCCCGCTGCATCCGGGCACCCTCGTCACCGTCGCCGGCGCGGGCTGGAAACAGCCTCCCGGCGAGCTGTACGTGGTGCTGCGCGACACCGGCAACGGCCGCGTCTCCCTCGTCCCGCTCGGCGGCAACAACGGCCGCTACTGGCGCGGCGTCTCCCGCCGGCTGCTCACCACCGTCGACCCCACCCGCGTACGCCTCGACCCCGAACAGACCACCTGAACCACGACTCCACGCCGCCGTGCCGGGCGGGCAAGGTTCTGCCCGCCCGACACGACTTGACCTTCGTCGAGAGATGAGCGTCGATCAGCGCTGGTCGTCGGCCATCGTGCGGACATCAGCACTCCCAAGGGCTGCGACGCGAGTCGGGCGGCGACCGCGCATGCCCGCGATCCGCCGACCGAAGGGCCACCCGCCATGGCACACCCCGCACAGCCCAAGGGCCGCAACCGGCGTCCCAGCGACCGCACCGCCGCACCGGACGACGTCACCGACAGGCTCCTGTGGGCCCTCGCGGTCGACGTCGCCGCCGCCCACCAACCCGGACCCGACGGCGCCTGCACGAACCTGCAGTGCCGCGGGCAGCAGGGCCCCTGCTGGGCGCTGCGCACCGCCCGCCGCGCCGAACAACACGCCCGCCGCGCCCCTGCCACCCTCGCCCCGGCACCCCCACCGCCGTCGCCGCGCCCGGTCGGGGTCGTACGGGGACGCGCCCCCGTGCCCGCCCCGCCGCGCCGCTTCACCGGCTGGTTCACCCCCGCCCGCCCGCCGGCACCCCTGACGCGGCCTGCGCCCGTACCGGACGCGGTGCCGCCGGAATCCCCCGTCTACCGGCGTCCACCCGTGGCGGCGCTGGCCGCCTGAGCACGCACCTGGAGGTGCACAGTGAACTTCCTACCGAACGACACACTCGCCGGCTACGCCCGCACCGCCGTCGACCTACGCACCCGCATGGTCGACTACCACCGCAGCCCGCTCGCGGCGCAGTACCTGCAGGCGTTTTTCGACAGCCGCCTCGCCAACCACCCCAGCCCCAGCCCAGCGGGCGTGGCGAAGGTCCTCACCGCGGTGCGGGCCATCACCGCCAACCCGTGGCGCTTGGGCGAGCCGTACGTCATCGCCCCCGCGATGACCGCGATCATCGCCGCCGCCGCGACGGCCCTCGACCTGACCGGCGAGGTGCTCCCCGCCGACATCGCCCCCGACAACGGCGGGGTGCTCTTCCTCCCCGAACCGATCTACCACCGCAGCCTCAGCGGCGAGGTGTCCTCGATCGGGGCGATCACCTGGGCCCGCACCACCAACACCCACAGCGGCCGGTCCTTCTGGGCCATCGCCGGCTGGGCCGACCACCACGACCCGCACGACCCCGCGGCCGTCCGCCGCCGGCAGCAGCTCGCTGACCGGCCCGACCTCGCCCGCCAGTTCGGCCCCTACGTGCTGACCGACTTCACCGAGATCCCCATCGGCCAGCCCGTCGACCCCCGCCCCGACCTGCCGGTCCTCGACGGGGACGACCGCGACTGGGAACCGGCACCCGACGGCCGGTTCTGCATCGACGAGACCACCACCCCGATGCGGGCCTGCGCCGCCGTCGCCTACGCCTTCTGGCGCATCCAGGCCCAACCCCTCGCGACCGTCGCCGCCGCCCCCCTGGACCGCGCGGCGCGCCGCCGCGCCGTACGGGCCAGCATCCGTCACGACACCCGCGTGGTCATGCTGCGCCGCACCAGCCCTCTCGCCGAACCCACCGACGGCGAGCCCAAGTGGCACTACCGGGTGCGGTTCGTCGTCCGCGGCCACTGGCGACGCCTGATCGACCGAGACGGCCACCCGTTCCGCATCTGGATCAACGCCCACATCAAAGGCCCCGACGGGGCACCCCTGCTGCACGGCGAAAAGGTGGCCGTCCTCGCCCGCTGACCTCGCACCCACCCCGAAGGCCGCGCGACGCCTCCCACTGGCCCGCGCGGCCTTCGCCGTCCCCGCCCACCACCCGGCCGCCGCTTTGAAGGAGTGACCAGTCATGACCACCCGCGTGCTGTCCGGGATCGCCATCGCGGTCGTCGGCGTCCTGCTGCTGTGCTCCGGACTGGCCACCACCCTGATCTTCGGCGGCGGCGGCGGCGCCGGCGCGTGCGGGCCGGCCACCAGCGTCACGCCCACCGCCTCGTCGGCCCCGCGCAGCCCTACCCCGGGCGGGATCGGTCCGATCGGTGACTGGAGCACCGAGCAGGTCGGCAACGCCGCCACCATCACCGCCGTCGGCATGCGCCTCGGCGTCCCGCCCCGCGGCTGGGTCATCGCCGTGGCCACCGCGATGCAGGAATCCTCGCTGATCAACACCCCGGGTGGGGATCGCGACTCGGTCGGCCTGTTCCAACAGCGGCCATCCCAGGGCTGGGGCACCCCCGAGCAGCTACGGGACCCGCAGTACGCGGCGACGAAGTTCTACCAGAAGTTGCAGGCCGTTGACGGCTGGCAGGCGATGGCGCTGACCGAGGCCGCCCAGGCGGTGCAGCGGTCGGCCTACCCGGACGCCTACGCCAAGTGGGAACCCGACGCCACCCGCATCGTCGCCGCCCTGACCGGCGTCACCACCGGCCTGGCCGCCTGCGGCGTGACCGTCAGCGCGCAGGGCTGGACCCAACCGGTGCACGGCGACGTCGGCTCCGGTTTCCGCACCCCGGGCCGGCCCGGCCACGACGGCGTCGACCTGATCGTGGGCAAGGGCACCCCGATCCACGCCGCGTCCGCCGGCACCGTCACCGTTGTGCGCTGCAACGCCGTCGACGTGCGTACCGGCCGGGACTGGGGCTGCGACCGCGACGGCGACCCGGTTCTCACCCGCGGCTGCGGCTGGTACGTCGACATCACTCACCCCGGTGGGGTGATCACCCGCTACTGCCACATGCTCGCCCACCCGGCCGTCGCCGAGGGCCAACAGGTCGCGGCAGGTGACGTCATCGGCGTCTCCGGCAGCTCCGGCCACTCGTCCGGGCCGCACCTGCACTTCGAGGTGCACCTCGGTGACCACAGCTCCGGCACGGCCGTCGACCCGGTCGCCTTCATGGCCTCCGCCGGCGCGCCCCTGCACCAGTAGTCCCGATCGCGGATGCCGGCGGCGGCTGCGTGATCCACCCCCAGCTCGGTGGTCGTCCCGCCCCGGGACGACCGCCGCAATCCCCATCCACACAACCCTGAGGAGGAAAAGCCCGTGAGCACACCCACGCTCATCGGTGTCGCCGCGCTCCGCGGCAGGTTCACCGCACGCTGGATCCAGTTTGGAGAGGACCCGCAGGTTCTGGTGCCGCTGCTGCGCCGGATCTGGACCGACACGTTCAGCCGCGACACCGACGCCATGGCCACGGCGCTGTTAGCCCGCAACTGGTGGTCCCTCGCCGTCAACCCCAAGCCCCGCCGCTGGGACCAGCAGCCGCCCGTACCGGGCCTGGGCTACCCCGCCGACAACGACACCGTCCGGCGCGGCGCGCTGCGCGAGGACGTCGACGGCGCCCTCGAGTGGCTGTACCTGCTGCACCTCGACCAGCGGCGACTGGTGGTGTACGAGGCGACTGTCCACGGCCGCTGGCTGCGGCACAGCGCCCACCACCTCGACCCCGTCGAGGAACTGTTCGTCACCGAACCCGCCGACGACGACGGCGGCCCGGAGATGACGGTGTGCACCGTCTGCGGCGCGGTCGACGAGATCGACCGAATCGAGGTGCCGTCCATGGCCGGCTACGGCTACGACACCGCCACCAGCTGCACCCGCTGCGGCTCCTCGGTCGCCACCGACCAGATGTTCGGCGACCACGTCACCCGCAAGCCCTGGCCGCCGCACAACCCCACGACGGGTGACGCGACGGGCAGCGCCCGATGAACACACCCGACCCCACGCCGACGCCGCCCACCAGCGGCAGCGATGGCCCGTCCACTCACCGATCGGAGACCACCATGAGCTACCAGCCTGGCCAGCGCGTCGCGCTGGTCCACACCAGCGACCCACATACCCGGCTGCGTGCCGGCGACACCGGCACCGTCCGCCGCCACGACCAGCGGCAGAACATCGTCGAGGTCGCCTGGGACAGCGGCTCGACGCTGTCGATGAGCCTCGACGACGGCGACCGCATCGCACCGGCCACCACCCCGCCGCCCACCGGCGATCCGGTCGCCGAGGCCACCGAATGGGCCGCCACGCTGCGGCGCATGCGGGCCGCCGGCACCGAGGCCGGCCAAACCGCCGCCGAGTGGTGGGCGCAGGACACCATCGGCGCCAGGGTCAGCGGCGACACCCGCCTGGCCGCCCGCCGGATCCTGGCCGGCATCAACGACGCCGATCCCGCCGTCCTCGACACGTTGCCCCACTTCTCCTCGGCTGGAGACTCGGTCGATACCGCCGGGTGGGAGCTGTTCGCCGACGCCACCGCCGATGTCTCCGGCTGGTTCGGGCCGCGCATCCAGCAGCGCGACGAGGCGATGACCGTCTACCGCGACGCCTTCGCCACCGCAACCGCAACCGCAGAGCGTGTCGCCGAACTGTGTCACCTCGCGGCCAGCCCCACCGGCCGCGACGTGTCCCACCTGCACCCCGACCGGGTACACCTCGGCGACGTCGGCGTGTTCTCCGGCGAGTGGGCGATGACCGCCGGCCCGGACGGCGATCACCGCTTCGAGATCGGGTTCGTCGGCACCCTGATCGACCACTGGAACGGGTGGGCGGTGTTCTCCTGCACTCGCCCGGTGGCGGAGGCGATCGTCGCCGACCAGCACCGGCTCCGCGACCAGCACCGCCGCAGCCTGCGCGAGCAGGGCGTGGCGGAGGACGACCTGGATCGCCGGGTCGACGCGGATCTGGCCGACCTGTCCTTCGACGGAGACGTCCTCGTGGTCGACCAGCGCGCCCTATCAGACGATCCGGAAGCCATCGAACGCGTCGCCCCGGACGGTGACGGCCGGTACGTGGTGATGGGCCGCAGCTGGTGCTGGGAGGCCGTCGACCCGTACGCCTGCGACCGGATCGTCGGCGACCTGCCCGAACCCGACCAGGCATAGGCCCAGCGACCCCCGGCCAGGCCGCGCCGCGTCACCCGGAACCGAGCCATCTCCGGCAGCGGCACCCGACACACCACCACGACAGGTAGGACCAACAGGAAGGAAACCACGTGACCATCCGTACCCAAGAGGAGATCGTCACCCGGGTCTGGGCTCTCCGGGCCAACCGACAGGACATCCTCGGCTTCCGGGAGGACGTGCTCGTGGAGGCACTCGACCTCGACCACGCCCGCCAGGTCATCACCCCCCGCCACCCAGTTGAGTGGACCCAGCGGGTCGACCACGAGACCTACGCCCGGGACTACCTCGATTTCGCCATCGGGAAGATCCTCGACCACCGGGGCAACTCGGCGAGCCGGTCGGTGGACAAGCTCAGCGAACTCGCCTGGCTCCTCGGCCGCGACGACATCGTGGCGGCGATGGACCACGCCGGCTACCCGATGTACGGGGCGCCCCAGGTCAAGGCGTTCGCCGACGGGTTCGGCTGGCCGTTCCTCGACGGCGACGACGGGCTGGCCCTGGCCCGGATGGCTGACGGTCAGCAGTGCGACCCGCAGGGCTGCGAACGGGGCTGCGCCGACTGACCCCGACCTGGCCACCGGCCCAGTTCTCGACCCTCGACGTGCCCGCGTAGGCAGCCGGCACGTCAGCGATCCCGCGCCTCGCACCAATTCGACTTGATCGATTGGGCTGTGGGGCGTTCCATCGTCGGCGCAGACACCGCCCGCGCGCGTCGACACCGACCAGCACGCACCGGCGGCGACCCACGTGTCGCCGTAATTCTTCAGCATTACCGGGGTGTGGTCGCCCACCTGCCCGGCCCGACCAGGCCGGCACGGGGTTGGCCCCACCCGTCTCCGCTGTGCGGTACCCACCGCCCGCGCACCCGGAGACGGGTGCGCGGGCCCGACCTTGGAATCGAGGCATCACCATGACCACACCAACCCCACCGGCCCCCCAGGCCGGCGCGACGCAGAACAACCCGGCCGCGACCGACACGCCCACCGCTGAGGCCGCCTCCGGCCGGTCCGGCTACCTGTACCGGAAGGTGGCCCTGCACCTGGCCGACCACCCCGACCAGATTCTCAAAGTCGGCGAGATCACCCGGGCGATCGGCGCCCCGTCATCCGGGGCGGTGTTCGAGGCGCTGAAGAAAATGACCACCGCCGGACACGCCACCCACCACCGCGACCCGCACCACCGCTTCCAGATCACCCAGGCCGGCATCGACGCCGCCGGCACCCTCCCCGCCACCGCACCCCGCACCCGCACCGGCGGCGGTGGTGGCCGGCAGTCGCGGCCCGCGCCGGTGGCGCGGCCGAACGGGACGCTGTACCACCCGCGGCGGCTCGGCCGGGGCTGGGACGTCGAGGAACTGCGGCGACTGCGCACCCAGCAGGTGCCCGTGCTGCTGTACGGGCCGCCCGGCACCGGCAAGACCGCCATGGTCGAGGCCGCCTTCCCCGACCTGCTCACCGTCGCCGGCACCGGCGACACCGTCGTCGACGACTTCCTCGGCTCCTACAACCCGATCCCCGGCGGCGGCTACGAGTTCGTCCACGGACCCCTCGTCACCGCCATGCGCGAGGGGCGGGTGCTGCTGGTCGACGACGCCACCCTCATCCCACCCCGCGTCCTGGCAGTCCTGTACCCGGCCATGGACGGCCGCGGGGTCATCACCATCCCGGCGAACGGCAACGAGAGCGTGCAGGCCGTCGACGGGTTCTACATCGTCGCCGGCCACAACCCGGGCGTGCACGGCGCGGTCCTCACCGAGGCCCTGGCCTCCCGGTTCACCGTCCACCTGCACGTCACCACCGACTGGGACCTCGCCCGCCAACTCGGCGTCCCCAAACCGGTCGTGGCCGCGGCGATCGACCTCAACGCCGACCTCGCCGCCGGCAAGACCGTGTGGGCGCCGCAGCTGCGCGAACTGCTCGGCTTCGTGAAGGTCCGCGATCACCTGGGCATGACCGCTGCCCTGGCCAACCTGGCCGGCATCGCCCCCGAGGACGCCCGCGACGACGTCACCGCCGCCCTGTCCCGGCACACCGGCACGCCCATCACCGCGCTCGCCCTCGGCAAGCGCTGACCGCAGTCCACCCCTTCTGGAAGGAGCCCATCCGTGTCACACCCCAGCACCCACCTACAGCAGGGCGCACCGCCGACGCCGGCCGGCGCCAGTGACTGGCATAGCTGGTCCGCGGCGTGGACCCAGCACGTTCCGCTGCTGACCGGCCGTACCGACCTCACCGTCCTCGTCGCCCCCGGCGCCGCCGGAGATGCCCCCGAGTGCTTCTACCCCGACCTCAACCGGATCGAGGTCGACGCCACCTACATCGCCGGCAGCCCCGACGTCACCGACCCGACGAAGGCCCGGCACAAGCGCCTCGTGCCCACCGGATACGGGCTGCTCGTGCACGGCGCCGCGCACGCCGCGCACAGCCGCTGGACCACCCCGCCCGGCACCCCGCCGATCCTCGCCGCTGTCGCCGACATGCTGGAGGAATCCCGGGCCGAAGGACGCCAACGCGCCCGCCGCCGGGGCGACCGCCGTTGGCTGCGCCACGTCGTGACGACCCTCCTGCACCCCGAGGACGCGGCCGTCGACGACGCGTGGCACGCCGGGCAACTCGCCGCCCTGCTGCTGGCCCGCGTCGACGCCCGCATCGTCACCAGCAAAGACGTCCGCCCGGTCCGGGCCGCCGTCACCGGCGTCCTCGGACGCAAACGCCTGCGGCAACTGCGCGACATCTGGCGCGAGGCCCACACCTGCGACGACACCGACGCCGACACCATGATCTGCCTGGCTCGCCGGTGGTGTCAGGTCCTCGGCATCGACCCCGACCAGCATCACTACACCCCCGTACCGGACGCCGGGCAATTCGCCGGCCGCCTCGCCGCGGCCCTCGTCGACTACCTCGCCGTCGCCACCGACGTCACCCCGGCCGAGTACGCCACGGCGCAGCTGGCCCACCGGCACAGCCCACCGTCGGAGTGGGACCGCCGGGACCCGACCGAGCAGGAACACCACGCGGCCCGCGACCTCGCCCACCGGCTGCGGCAAGCCCGCACCCAACACCCCGAACCCGGCCGGCGGCCCTCCGCGATCCCACCCGGCCGGCTGCGCACCCGCCACGCCATCACCGCCGAAGCACAAATCGCCGCCGGGCAACTCCCGACCGCCGCCCCGTGGCAGCAACGCGCCCAGCTGCCACCGGAGAAACCCCGTCTGCACCTGGCCGTCCTGGTCGACCTGTCCGGCTCGATGGACCGCTACACCGAGGCGATGTCCTCCGCCGCGTGGATCTTCGCCAACGCGGCCCGCCGCGCCGACGCGACGACCACCACCATCGGATTCGGCGACCGAACCACCGTCCTGGTACCCCCACGCACCCGCCCCACGCAGGTGCTGACCATGCGCACCGGACTCGCCACCGCCACCTTCCCGGAAGCGGTCAAGGTCGCCGACCAACTCCTCGACCTACGCCACGGCCGCACCCTGCGGATGCTCGCCGTCGTCTCCGACGGCTACCTCGACGACATCCCCGCCGGGCAACAACTCGTCACCACCCTGCACCAGGCCGGCTGTGCCGTGCTGTGGCTGCACCCCGCCGACCCGCTCGCCGACAGCGAACTGACCGGCCCCGACCAGATGTGGAGGCACACCTTCACGCACACCACCACCCTCACTGTCGCCGATCCCGTCGAGGCCGTCGCGGCGATCGCCGACGCCGCCGTCGCCGCGCTCACCCAGGCCTAAGCCCAGCCGAGCCGTCCGGCGACCGACCAGTCCCACCCCCGCGCCGCGGCGCTGCAACGGCCGTGGCCGGGCAGCGCCGCGGCGAGGCCACCCCAACGACGTACCCAAGCCCCGCAGAGGCGGGCTGCCGCCGGCAACCCGCCACGTCTCGCGGGGCCGGCAGCGGACGGCCCCGCCGCCGGTCGGCGACTTGACCATCCCACGCCATCGAAGCGTCCATGCATCGCGTCCCCCATGACCCGGTGGGCCAGGTCCGGACGCGATACGACGCCGCCCATCACAAGGAGCCCATCCCATGCGTTTCGGCACCGACAACGACCACCCCTTCGACACCGACAACCGCGCCTGGCGACGTCTCGCCGACGTCACCAGCGAACACTTCAACGTGATCACCTGGACCCGCGACCCGGACGGACGGCCGGTCCTGCTCACCCTGAGCGACCTGCGAACCGGGGACATGATCACCCTCGCAGTCCTGGACTCCCTGGAGATCCGCGACCCGTACGCGCTGCTCGCCGTTCACACCCGCGGCGAACTCGCCGCACACGGCCCCACCAGCGGCGCCGAAACAGCCCGCTGCCCAGCCGTGACCAGCACCCGACCCCTGGCACACCCAGAGCTTCCGCCGATCGTGGCCCTCGACGTCGACGGCGTCCTCAACCCCGCCAACCCGGCCCACGCCGCAGCGCTCGGCTACCAGCCGCACCGCTACGACGGGCCCGGCCCCGACGGGCAGCACGTCACCGGCACCGTCTGGCTCCACCCCGACCACGGGCCATGGCTGCGGGAACTGGCCGAACACGCCCAACCGGTGTGGTGCACCAGCTGGAACCACCTCGCCGCCCAATGGATCGCCCCACGACTCGACCTGCCGACCACCTGGCCGCACATCCCCGTCCACGCGGGCGGTGTCCGCTTCGGCCACCAGAGCAAACTCTCCGCCCTCTACCCCTGGGCCACGCGGCGGGCACTCGCCGTCCTCGACGACGAGTTCGGCGGCAAGGACCCCACCACCGCCGACCAGCGCACCCGCGACGGCGCACCCACCCTGCTCCACCCCGTCGACCCGTCTCACGGGCTGCGCCGTGCCGACATCGACACGGTGCTCACCTGGCTACGCCGGCTCTGACCAGGCCACACCGGCGCCGCCCGGGCGCCGAGGCCTTCCGCTCACTCGGATTCGTGGGGCCCGCATCGACGGATGCTGCCCCCACGCCGTTACGCCAAGGAGTTGATTATGGACAGCACGTTCGATCCCGTCGACGAACCGGGTACCGACCGGTCACCCCGACTCAGCGTCGGCGACCCGGAACTGCGCAAGACTCGCCTGCTCGCTCGCGAGTGCTCCACCTGAATCTTCAAGCCCGGCAACCCCATGCACCTCGACCCCGGCCGACTCAAGCAGATGGTCGCCGAGGCGCGGGGTGCGGCGGGATACATCATCTGCCACTCCACACTGCCCTACGCCGATAGCCTCGATCCGTCAGAGGGTATTGATCCCTTGGTACGGCTTTCGGCTTGACCGTTTTGTCCCTTATGGTGTGAGGTGTGTGCGTCGTCTGTCACG
>NZ_JBFAHZ010000053.1:0-37868 GCF_040654415.1 Micromonospora sp. NPDC050695 | reverse complement strand
CCCGCACAGACCACCGCCTCGCCTGTGCTTAACCAACCAGCAGCACAAAGCTAAACAAAATCAAGAAAATGTCTCAGTTGACTTGACAGGCTCCGGGCAGCCCGCCAGCGTCTCACCTTCACACCCCGGCGTGCTCCCACACAGTCCGACCGGTTCGCCTCAGCGATGGACTCCTTGTTCGACCGCTACTTCGGCCGTTACCTGCCGCCGGACATAGCCCGGGAGACGTGGCTGGCTGAGACGGCGGGCATCCGGCAGACCCTCCGTAATGAGCTGGTCGAGCTGTACCGGGAGCAACCGGTCGACGCCAAGCGTGTCGCCTGGCTAGTGAGATTCCTCGCCAGCGATGTCAAGCGGCAGTGGCTCAGCGGTGAGCTGACCGCGGATCCCGAGGACTCCCGAGTGCCATCCTCGACGCGGACCGCTTTTGGCACCGCGGTGTTCGCCCTGGTGGTTACCGGGCCGCTGCTGCTGTGGCAGGCCCTCGTCGAGGCGCCGTTCACGACGGTGATCGCGACGGCCGGAATCGTGGCCGGGACTCGGCTCGCCATCCAGGGCTGGCTCGCGATCCTCCTCGAGGGCCACCGTTACCGGGACGACATAGACCGGGTCCGGCGCGACTACGAGGACCGGCGCGCGGCGTACGACCGGTGGGTGCGCAAGTTGGAATCGAAGCCGACCGACGCGGAGATGGCGCACTGGCTCGACTGCGACCGCAAGATCTTGGTCGAGGACACGCTGCGGCACTACCGCGTGGCCGCGCAGGACGTCATAGCGCACGCCTTCATCGAGGCGCCCGTGCCCGGGTGCAAGCGGGCCCGGGTCAGCAAGGGACCCTGGCGCTACTCACGATACAAACTTCTCCTCTTCCTGCTCACCAAGGACGGCGTCCGCCAGGTCACGGTCACCCTCGACTTCGAAACCATGGAACTCGGCGATCAGCAGCGTCTCACCTACCAGTACAACTCGGTCGTGGCGGCGCACGTCGTCGATGCCCGCAACGGCGAGAAAAAGCTCTCCCTTACCCTGACGAACAATCCCCGGGACGAGCTGACGATCACCGGTGAGTGGCCAGGCATGCCGGAACTCGGCGACGACGACCGCATCGCCTCCCAGGTCTCCCTCGACGCCTCGGGCCTCGAACGCACCCTGCACGTGCTGGAGGGCATCGCTGCCGAAGGCAAGGAATGGATCACCCACGAGAACCGCCGAGAACACGCCGGCCTCCGGCGGCTCGTCGCAGCGATGGAGGGCTGACAGATGCGGTGCTGCTCGGCGCGGGGGTCAGGGTCGGGCAGCACTGCGGTTTGGGATGCGGCGGGGGTTTGGGATGCGGCGGGGTCGTGCTCGGTGACACGGACGTCATCGATCCAACCTCGCTCACGGGTTGTCGGCGTACGAGTTCGGAGGCTCAGGTAGGTACGCGTGAACGTGCCCAGGTGGTTATCGTCCGATGGGCTCCGGGCCGTTACTGTCCGCGTTGGCGCGGCCCCCACCACGGCAGCAGCGGCGGAAGCTCGGCAAGCGGTCGGCTCGGCGGTTTCGGCGGCTGCGACTCGCCGTCGTCGCCGTCCCAGCGCCGGCCATACTGATCGGGCAAGTCACCCCACCCGAAGTACGGCATCGGCTCGGTGGGCAGGACGCCGAGTGTCTCCAGCGGGTCGATGCGGGACTCGGCCACCGTGCACAGGTGCGCCCAGTCGTCACCGAAGTCGAACACGTACGCGAACTGCTCGCCGCCACCCAGGCGGCTCAGCTTGGTCCGGTCGCTGTCGATACTGCCCTCGGGCGCCTCGCCCTCCCACAGCTCAAGCGGCGTGACTTGGGTCTGGTCGGCCAGCGTGAACATGTGCATGTGGGCCAGGTCCCAACGGGCGAACGCCACATCGATCGCGTCCGCGAATTGGGCGAACGTATGTGATCGGCTCGCGGCGAAGACCCTGCCAGGTCGAGGCCACAGGTCGAGGCCACGACCAGAGACCAACTCGACCCGTACGGACAGCCAGGTACGCGCCACCGCTCCCCCTTCCACCGAGAACCGCCGGCTCTGCCTTGAAGGCTACGCAACGTCACCGACAGCGGCCACAGGTGGGGCCAGCGGCTGAGCACGTTCAGCCGTACCTACCTGGGCACCTGAAGTCGTACGCCGACAGGGGTCAGCCAGCTGGTACCTGCGGACCTGCTACGGACGTTAGTGCCGACGCCTGCCGAAGGGTTGGTGATATCGGCTAGCTGCCGGCCCGGCACCTAGCGCTGACCCAGGGTCCGGCCGCGAAGAGGCCGCCACACCACTGCCCCGACCGGGTTGCCCTCAGAACAGTAGAAGCGCGTCGAACTCCGGTCCTTCGTCCCTACTGGCCATGACACCTCGGCTGCCGCTCATACGGCGGCGGCCCGCGGGACCATCGCCCACCACTTCCTCTCACCGCTACTCGTGCACGCCGGGGGAGTGCTTCATCCTTGACGGATCGACAAGTAGGACCGTCACGAGCAGGGAGGACATGCGGGGTTGTCGCGATGCTGTCGCAGCCGAACGGGGCAACGGTAGAGGTGGCAGAAGCTCACCTCTACCGAGGAGGACGTCATGAGACAGAACCCGAACCGGGGCCGCGTCTACCGCTGCTGCGCCTGTCGTGACAGCACCGGCCGACTACTCGGCCCCCGGTGCCCCAAGCTGTCCAATGCGCGGCACGGCGGCTGGGCGTTCGCCGTCGACCTGCCGAGCCTGAACAAGCGCAGCACCATGCGCCGTACCGGTTTCGCCACCAAGGCGGCGGCCTCGGCCGCCCACTCTCATGTGCTTGAGTGCGAGCGCGCCGGGGTCAGCCTCGACGACAGCGAGACGGTCGCCAACTACCTCACCTGCTGGCTTGAGACCAAGTCCCCGAGCCTCAAGACGAACACCGTGAACCGCTACACCGCCTATATCCACAACGACCTCATCCCCGCGCTCGGCGCCGTGCCCTTGGAGCGGCTCACTCACGACCACGTCACCCAGTTCATCCAGCGTGAGCTCGCCGCCGGCCGCGGCCCAGTCACCCTGCGCCGCTGCGTGACGACCCTGTCGAGCGCGCTCAACGACGCCCGCCGCAACCACCGGCTGCCCCACAACGCCGCCCGTTACGCCATGATCCCCCGCCCGCCGGAACCCGAGCTCACCTGCTGGAGCACCAGCCAGACAAGCGTTTTCCTGCGGCACTGCCACGCCGTTGAGGATCCGCTCGCGGACCTGTTCGAGTTGATGGTCTGCACCGGGATGCGCAAAGGCGAGACTCTCGGCCTGCACTGGGCCGATGTGGACCTCGATGCGCGGGCACTGTTCGTGCGCTGGACGTTGGTCAGCGTCGACAACAGCCGCAGCATGTTGAACGCGCCCAAGACCCACGGCAGCCGGGCCTGGGTCGCCCTGTCCACCCGCGCCGTCGACGCGTTGCAGCGGCAACGCCGCCGCCAATGCCGGCAACAGGTGACCGCCCGCCATCGCGACAATCTCGACCTCGTGTTCGCCAGACCCGATGGGCAACCCCTACGGCCGCAGTACGTGCTCGACCACCTGCGCCGCCTCACCGCCGACGCCGGGCTTCCGGCAATTCGGGTGCACGACCTGCGACACATCGCCGCCACGATCATGATCAACCAAGGGGTGCCGATCGCCGTGGTGTCCAAGACGTTGCGCCACAGGAACGTGGCCACCACCATCGACATCTACGGTCACCTCACCCGCGACGCCGCCGCCGACGGCGTGAGCGCCACCTGCACGGCCCTCGACGCGGCCGACGCCCGGGCCGCCTGAGCTGCACTGCAAGATCCGCGCGTCGATGCGACAGCAACGCGACAACACAGCCTTGAAACAACCACAGGGGATATGCCTCCGTCGGCATATCCCCTGGTCATATACGTCGGGACGGCCGGATTCGAACCGACGACCCCTTGACCCCCAGTCAAGTGCGCTACCAAGCTGCGCCACGTCCCGCCCCCGCAAGGTTTCCCCCGCGACAGCCGGTACAGCTTAGCGCAGCGGCCTCGGCTCGTTCGCACAGGCCCCACCCGCGTCGCGGCGGTCGCGAACCACCGCACAACCCCTGGAGCGTCCTAGGAGGGTGGGGGTAGAGATGAGCCGGATGGGCCGGGATGGCCCATCCGGCTTATCGGTCGTAGCAGACTAGCCGTGTGCCTTGCCTCGGCCGCCGGGGCCGAGCTTCTTGCGCGGGCGGACGGAGATCTCGATGGGGCTGCCCTCGTACCCGAATTCCTCGCGGAGCTTGCGCTCGACGAAGCGCTGGTAGCCGGCATCCAGCGGCCCGGTGGTGAAGAGCACGAACCGCGGCGGCGCCACCCCGGCCTGGGTGGCGAACAGGATCCGCGGCGCACGCCCACCGCGCACCGGGTGCGGGGTGGCCTGTACGAGCGCGGTGAGCCACTGGTTGAGCTGCGCGGTCGGCACCCGGGTTTCCCAACTGGCCAGGGCCTTGTTGAGGGCCGGGGCCAGCTTGTCCACCGCGCGGCCGGTCATGGCCGACAGGTTGAGCCGGATCGCCCAGGGGATGCGGCGCAACTCCCGGTCGATCTCCTTGTCGAGGTAGTAGCGGCGGTCCGCGTCGACCAGGTCCCACTTGTTGAACGCGATGACCAGCGCACGTCCGGCCTCGGTCACCATGGTCAGGATCCGCTGGTCCTGCTCGCTGATCGGCTCGCTGGCGTCCAGCAGCACCACGGCCACCTCGGCGGCCTCGATGGCGCCGGCGGTGCGCAGGCTGGCGTAGTACTCGGTGCCGCTGGCCTTGCCGACCCGCTTGCGCAGGCCGGCCGTGTCCACCAGTTGCCAGGTCTGGCCGCCGATCTCGACGAGGCTGTCGACCGGGTCCACTGTGGTGCCGGCAACCGAGTCGACGACTGCCCGCTCCTCACCGGAGAACCGGTTGAGCAGGCTGGACTTGCCCACGTTCGGCCGGCCGACCAGCGCCACCCGGCGGGGCCCGCGTGGCCGGTTCTCCACGATCGCCGGGGCTTCCGGCAGCGCCGCGAGGATGGCGTCCAGCAGGTCGCCGGAGCCCCGCCCGTGCAGGGCGGACACCGGGAACGGCTCGCCGAGGCCGAGCGACCACAGCGAGGTGGCCTCCATCTCGATGGAGGTGTTGTCGGCCTTGTTCGCCACCAGGATCACCGGTTTGGCGCTGCGCCGCAGCATCTTCACCGCGGCCTCGTCGACGTCGGTGGAGCCGACCATCGAGTCGACCACGAAGAGCACCACGTCGGCGGTGAGCACCGCCGTCTCGGCCTGCGCCGCGATGGCCGCGGCCCGGTCCTTCGCGTCCGGTTCCCAACCGCCGGTGTCCACCACGGTAAACGACCGGCCGTTCCACTGCGCGTCGTACGGCACCCGGTCCCGAGTCACCCCGGGGACGTCCTCGACGACCGCCTGCCGGCGACCGATGATCCGGTTGACCAGTGTGGACTTGCCGACGTTGGGACGGCCGACCACGGCCACCACCGGCTGCGGGCCGCTGGGTTCCTCGACGGCGAGGTCAGGCTCACGCAGCTCGACCCACCCACCGCCATCGCTACTCATGCCACTCCCCGCTCGGTGAGCAGGTCCCGCAGCCGCGCGACGACCTCGTCGATACCCAGCTCGGTGGTGTCCAGCACGACGGCGTCCGGCGCCTGGGCCAACGGGTTGACCTTGCGGGTCGAGTCGAGCCGGTCCCGACGGGCCAGGTCCGCGGCCGTGGCCGCCACGTCGGCGGCGTCCTCGGCACTGCGCCGGGCCGCGCGGGCCGCCTCGGAGGCGGTCAGGAAGACCTTCAGGTCGGCGTCCGGCGCGACGACCGAGCCGATGTCGCGGCCCTCGACGACCATCCGACCGGCGTTGGCGATCATCTCGCGCTGCCGGGCGACCAGCAGCTCGCGGACGGCCGGCACGGCGGAGACGGCGGAGACCGCCCCGGTCACCTCGGGACCACGGATGTCCGCGTCCACGCTCACGCCGTCGGCGGTCACCGCGTACCCCTGCGGGTCGGTGCCGATGCGCAGGTCCACCTCGCCGGCGACCTTCGCCACCGACGCGGCGTCGGTGAGGTCCACGCCGGAGCGCAGAACGGCCCACGTGATCGCCCGGTACATCGCCCCGGTGTCCAGGTAGCGCGCACCGATGCTCGCGGCGAGCCGCCGCGAGACGGTGGACTTACCCGAACCGGACGGCCCATCCACAGCGACCACACATCGCCCGGCCCGTACGTTTTCCTCCACCGTGTCCTCCTCAGCCCGTACCTCACGGATCGCCCGGTGCTGGCGCCGCAAGCGGTTGTCCATCGTCATCAATCATGCCCGGGGTCCGTGGCGGACCCGCGCGCGCCGCCACCGGAGGCGACCCACGCCACCCCCACGGCCGCGCCTCGGCCGTTCCGGAGCCTACCGGCAGCCGTACCCCGAACCCGTGGGCTCAGTCACCCACCGCGTTGAACAGGGCGGCAACCTCGGCGTTGGTCAACCGCCGGATCCGCCCGGTGCGCAGTTCACCGAGCCGGATCGGCCCGATCGAGGTACGCACCAGCCGGGTCACCGGGTGTCCGACCTCCTCCATCAGCCGCCGGACGATGTGCTTGCGCCCCTCGTGCAGGCTCAGCTCCACCTGGGCGGTCTTGCCCAGGGTGTCCACCACCTTGAACGAGTCGACCTTGACCGGCCCGTCCTCCAGCTCGACGCCGGCCAGCAGCCGCTTGCTCAGGTTGCGCGGGATCGGCCCGACCACCTCGGCGAGGTAGGTCTTCAGCACCTCGTACGAGGGGTGCATGAGCTTGTGCGCGAGGGTGCCGTCGTTGGTGAGCAGCAGCAGGCCCTCGCTGTCCGCGTCGAGCCGCCCGACGTGGTAGACCCGCTGCTCCACCCGGTTGCCGATGAACTCGGCAAGCTCGTTGCGGCCCTTGTCGTCCGCCATCGAGGTAACCACCCCGCGTGGCTTGTTCATCGCCACGTAGACCAGGCGAATGTCGACCTGGAGGCGCTCCCCGTCCACGTGGATCACGGCGGTGCTCGGATCGACCTTGTCGCCGAGCTTGGCGACGCGCCCGTCCACGGTGACCCGGCGGCGGAAGATCAGGTCCTCGCAGGCGCGCCGGGAACCCACGCCGGCGGCGGCGAGCACCTTCTGCAGGCGTTCTGCCCCCTCGAAGACGGGAGCGTCGGGTTTCGGGGATCGGTTATCGGGTCGCATCAGCAAGCTCTTCTACGTCGTCGGGCAGGAAAGGGGCGAGCGGCGGCAGTTCGTCGACGGTGTTGAGCCCGAGCTTCTCCAGGAACAGCGTGGTCGTCCGGTAGAGGAACGCCCCGCTGTCCGTTTCGGTGCCGCACTCCTCGACCAGGCCGCGAGTCACCAGCGTACGGATGACCCCGTCGCAGTTCACACCCCGGATGGCTGAGATACGCGAACGCGTCACCGGCTGCTTGTACGCGACCACGGCGAGAGTCTCCAACGCCGCCTGGGTCAGCCGGACGGACTGCCCGTCCAACACGAACCGCTCGACGTACGTAGCGTATTCCGGCCGGGTGTACAGCCGCCAACCGCCGGCCGCCCGGCGCAGCTCGAACCCGTGCCCGGTGGCCGTGTAGCCGGCGGCGATCTCGTCGAGCATCGGCCCGATCCGCTCGGCCGGCTGCTCCAGCACCTGCGCCAGGACGAGCTCGCTGACCGGCTCGTCGACCACCAGCAGGATGGCCTCCAGCGCGCCGCGCAGCTCGGCGTCGGACAGCTCCGGCGCCGGCTCCGGCGCGGCCGTCACCCGCCGCCGCCCCCCAACCGACCGAGAGGGTACGTCCGCAGCCCGACCCGCCTCCCCCGTGTCCGCCTCCTTCTCGCCCGGCTCGGCAGCGTCAAGGTCCTCCGGAGTCGGCAAGTCGGGGACGTTCGGCGGGGCGGTGGGGGTGTTGTCGGGTTCGGGGGCCGGGGAGCGGGGGCGTTCCCACGGGGGGACCCAGGCTGCGGCCTGATCGGCCAGCGAGTCCGGGCGTTGCTCGTCACTCATCGCGTTCACTCTCCGTCGGTCCCGTCCCGTCCGGTCCACCGGGCTCCTCCACCGGCTCCGGCGCGACCGACACCGGCTCCGGGTCGGCCGGGGTGCCGGCGTACTCGTCGACGTGCAGTTCGGTGTCACCGTCGACCGGGCCGGTCCAGCGCACCGTTAGCTCCTCCAGGGCCTGCTCCTGCACGAAGGCGACCAGACCCTCCCGGTACAGCTCCAGCAGCGCCAGGAACCGGGCCACCACCTCGAGGGTGGCCTCGCAGTCGGCGCAGAGCAGCGAGAACGTGGCCGTACCGGCGCGGCGCAGCCGGGTGGCGAGGATCTCCGCGTGCTCCCGGACACTGACCCGGACCATGTGCACGTGGGCGACGGAGACCTCGGGTATCGGCTTCGGGGTCATCGCCCGCACGGCCAGCTTCAACAGCCGCTGCGGGCCGATGCCGAGGACCAGGTCGGGCAGCGCCTCGGCGTAGCGGGGTTCCAGGCTGACGGCCCGCGGATACCGGCGACCGCCGACCGACTCCAGCTCGGCGATGTGCGCCGCCGCCTCCTTGTACGCCTTGTACTGCAACAGCCGGGCGAAGAGCAGGTCCCGGGCCTCCAGCAGGGCGAGGTCCTCCTCGTCCTCCACGTCGGCGGCGGGCAGCAGCCGCGCGGCCTTCAGGTCCAGCAGGGTCGCGGCGATCAGCAGGAACTCGCTGGCCTCGTCGAGGTCCCAGGCGTCGCCCATGGCGCGGATGTAGGCGATGAACTCGTCGGTGACCGTGTGCAGGGCAACCTCGGTCACGTCCAGCTTGTGCTTGCCGATCAGTTGCAGCAGCAGGTCGAACGGACCGGTGAAGTTGGCCAGCCGCACGGTGAACCCGGCGGAGGGAGCGCCGTCGACCACGGCTGGCGCAGCGGCCTCGGGCGGGTCGAGGGGTGGCGCGGTCACCGCACGACCGTAGACCACGAGACGGACACGGGGCGTTCCGGCTACCGCTCCGACTGGGCGGCGATCACCTCGCGGGCCAGCTGACGGTAGTTGCGTGCCCCGGAGGACGCCGGGTCCATCGTCGTGATCGGGGCACCGGCCACCGTGGACTCGGGGAACTTCACCGTCTTGGTGATGACCGTCTGGTAGACCTTGTCGCCGAACGCCTCCACCACCCGCTGCAGCACCTGGCGGCAGTGGGTGGTGCGGCTGTCGTACATGGTGGCGAGGATGCCTTCCAGCTCCAGGTCGAAGTTGAGTCGCTCGCGCACCTTGTCGATGGTGTCCAGCAGCAGCGCGACACCGCGCAGGCTGAAGAACTCGCACTCCAGCGGGATGAGCACACCGTGCGCGACGGTCAGCGCGTTGATCGCCAGCAGGCCCAGCGAGGGCTGGCAGTCGATCAGGATGTAGTCGTACTCCTTACGGACCGACCGCAGGACCCGGGCGAGGGCCATCTCCCGGGCGACCTCGTTGACGAGCTGGATCTCGGCGGCGGAGAGGTCGATGTTGGCCGGCAGCAGGTGCAGGCCCGCCACGTCGGTCTTGATGAGGACGTCCTCGGCGGTCACGTCGTCCTGCATGAGCAGGTTGTAGACGGACAGGTCGAGGTTGTGCGGGTTGACGCCCAGACCCACCGAGAGCGCGCCCTGCGGGTCGAAGTCGACCAGCAGCACCTTACGGCCATACTCGGCCAGGGCGGCGCCCAGATTGATGGTGGTGGTGGTCTTTCCGACGCCACCCTTCTGGTTGGCCATCGCGATGATGCGCGCCGGGCCGTGCCGATCGGTGGGCATCGGCTCGGGGATGGGCTTGCGCATCGTGTAGGCCGCCGGATCCGCAGGACCGAGGTCCGCACCGAGCGTGGCCTGCTGCTCGCGGAGCTCCGACGTCCAGGTCTCGGCACGGTCACCGTTGCCAGCCATGTCCTCGTTGCCCCCTCCCGACGACCCACCCGGCGTCGGAGCCGTCCGACGTCCTTCGCGGCGCCGCTGCGCACCCCGGTCGTATCGCCCCAGGAGGTCCGCGCCGATGCCGACTGTACGCCACCGACCAGCAGGGGCTTCGGCACCGGCCCGGCGTGTCGGGACCGACCGCGACCGGCGGCCTCAGCCCCGGGCGCGCGGGTGGGCGGTGGCGTACACCTCGCGCAGCCGTTCGACGGTGACCAGGGTGTAGACCTGGGTGGTGGTCACCGAGGCGTGACCGAGCAGCTCCTGCACCACCCGCACGTCGGCGCCGCCGTCGAGCAGGTGCGTGGCGTACGAGTGGCGCAGGGTGTGCGGGGACACCGCCGCGGGTCCGTCGACCGGCAGACCGGCGGCGACGGCGGCCCGACGCAGGATGCCCCAGGCGCCCTGGCGCGACAGCGCCCCGCCGCGGGCGTTGAGGAACACCGCGGGGGTGCCCCTGCCCGCCGCGGCCAGCCCGGGCCGGGCCCGCACCAGGTAGGCGCGCACCGCCTCGACGGCGTACCCGCCGATCGGCACCAGCCGCATCCGGCCGCCCTTGCCGCGCAGCAGCACCGTGCCCTCGTCGACGTCCAGGTCGTCGACGGCGGCGCCGACCGCCTCGGAGATGCGCGCCCCGGTGCCGTACAGAAACTCCACCAGCGCCCGGTCGCGCAGCGCGAGCGGCACGTCGTCGCCGGCGGCGGTGACCGGGCCGGCGGTCTCCAGCAGCCGGATCACGTCGTCGACTCCCAGGGCGCGGGGCAGCCGGCGCGGCGGGGTGGGCGGGCGGACGTCGCGGCTCGGGTCGACGCCGGTCAGCCCCTCGCGCAGCGCGAAGCGGTGCAGGCCGCGGACCGCGCTGGCGGCGCGGGCGGCGGACGAGGCGGCGAGCGGCGGATGCTCGTCGTCGCCGGCTCGCAGCCGGGCCAGGTGCGATTCGACGACGCCGGCGCCGACCGACGTGAGGTCGGTGACGCCGGCGTCGGCGAGGGTCGCGAGGTAGCGGTCCAGGTCGCGGCGGTACGAGGCGAGCGTGTTCGCGGACAGGCCACGCTCGACGGTGAGGTGGTCGAGGTAGGCCCGCACGGCACGGCGCAACGCCGGCGCGGACCGCTCGTCCGCGCCGGCGGAGGCCGGGGTGCCGGTCAGACCGCCACCGCTCAGGCCAGCGCGTCGGCCAGCGGCAGCACGTCCATGCCGTGTGCCTCGGCCACCGGGCCGTAGGTGACCCGGCCGGCGTGGGTGTTGAGGCCCAGCGCGAGGGCCGGGTCGGTGCGCAGCGCCTCGCGCCAGCCCTGGTTGGCCAGCTCCAGGGCGTACGGCAGGGTGACGTTGGTCAGCGCGTAGGTGCTGGTGTTCGGCACCGCGCCGGGCATGTTCGCGACGCAGTAGAAGATCGACTCGTGGACCTTGTAGACCGGGTCGGCGTGCGTGGTGGGGCGCGAGTCCTCGAAGCAGCCGCCCTGGTCGATGGCGATGTCGACGAGCACGCTGCCCGGCTTCATCCGGGAGACCAGCTCGTTGGAGATCAGCGTCGGGGCCTTCGCGCCGGGCACCAGCACCGCGCCGATGACCAGGTCGGCGTCGAGCACGGCCCGCTCGACCTCGTACGCGTTGGAGGCGACGGTCTGCAGGTGGCCCCGGTAGATGGCGTCGGCCTGGCGCAGCCGGGCGACGTTCTTGTCCAGCAGCAGCACCTCGGACTGCAGGCCCAGCGCGATGGCGGCGGCGTTCATGCCGGAGACGCCGGCGCCGATGACGACGGTCTTGGCCGCGTACACGCCGGAGACACCGCCGGGCAGCACACCGCGCCCACCGCCGGTACGCATCATGTAGAAGGCGCCCACCTGCGGGGCGAGCCGGCCGGCGACCTCGGACATCGGGGCGAGCAGCGGCAACGACCGGTCGGGCAGTTCGACGGTCTCGTACGCGATGCCGGTGACCTTGCGGTCGATCAGCGCGTCGGTGCACTCCTTCGAGGCGGCCAGGTGCAGGTAGGTGAAGAGCACCTGCCCCTCGCGCATCCGGTGGTACTCCTCGGCGATCGGCTCCTTGACCTTGAGCACCAGCTCAGCGGTCTCCCACACCTCGTCGGCGGTGGCGAGGATCGTCGCGCCGGCGGCGGCGAACTCCTCGTCGGTGATGCTGGAGCCGACACCGGCGCCGGACTCGACGAAGACCTGGTGGCCGCTGCGGGTGAACTCGTTGACGCCCGCTGGCGTGATCGCCACGCGGTACTCGTGGTTCTTGACCTCGCGTGGGATTCCGACCTTCACGATGCAGACACCTCTCTTCGGGGCTGCTCTCCCCCGACTGCTCGGTGCCGCAATGGCCCCTTTGCCACCGCGGTCCACCGGTCCCGCCGGCGGCAGTCTAGGCGCGCCCGGCGCCGCCGCGAGCCAGCACAGTGCCATCCGGTGGTCGGGTGTCCTGACGATGTGTCAGGGCACCGACCGGACCCGGCGGAGCGGCGCCGCCTCAACCGTCAGGACAGTGTTCGACCATTATCGTCCCATCTGACGGGTGGCGGTGCGGACAGCGGACGAGTGGATCACTAATGTGACCGCCCATGACCACTCCTCCTTACCAGCCCGGGTACGCCCCGGGTTACTCCGACAAGAGCAAGGTCGTCGCGGGCATCCTCGGCATCCTGCTGGGCACCTTCGGGGCCGGTCGGTTCTACACCGGACACACCAAGATCGCCGTTCTTCAGCTCGTCGTGAGCCTGGTGACCTGCGGTGTCGGCGCCCTGTGGGGCGTCATCGACGGCATCCTCATCCTGGTCAACGGCGGCACGGACGCGCAGGGTCGCCCGCTGCGCGACTGATACGACCGGACACCGGAAAAGGGGCCCCGCGGTTGACCGCGGGGCCCCTTTCGCGCGTACTCCCGCCGGCTGGACCGGCGGCGGCGGCGCTCAGCGCGACAGCGGCGCGTCCGCCCGGCGCAGAGCCGCGAAGCCGGTGTCCCGGGCGCGGGCCGCAGCCAGCAGCCCGGCCACCGCGGACGCGTTGGTGATCTCGCCGGCGAGGACCATGGCGACCGCCTCGTCCAGGTCGATCCGCACGATCTGCAGGTCGGCCTCCTCGTCGCGGCGCTCGTGCCGCTCGTCGGCCGGCACGTCGGCGAGGTCCCGGGCCAGGAACACCCGGACGATCTCGTTGGTGAACCCGGGTGAGCTGTGCAGGTCGACGAGCACGTCGACCCGCCCGGCGGTCAGGTCGGCCTCCTCGGCCAGCTCCCGCAGCGCGGCCGCCGGCAACTCCTCGCCGGTGACGTCCATCAGCCCGGCCGGCAGCTCCCACAGGTGCCGCCCCACGGGATGCCGGTACTGGCGGATCAACACCACCTGGTCGGCGTCGTCGAGCGCCACCACGGCCACCGCCCCGACGTGCCGGACCAGGTCACGCCGGGCGGTCCCGCCGCCGGGCATGGTCACCTCCTCGGTGACCACGTCGAAGATCCGCCCCCGGTACCGCTCCCGGCGGGAACGCACCTCGTAGCGGTGCTCGACACCGCTCATGCCGTCGCCTCGCTGCGCTCGACGACGACGTGCGGCACCCCACTGAGCCTGCTGGTTCGCTCGCTGCGCCCGCTCACGAGGCGGACGCGGCCTTCGTGGCGGCGCCGTTGCGGGCGGCCTTGCGCGTCGTCGGGGCCTCCGCCGCGTCCAGGTCGACCGGCAGCTGGTCGGCCTGCGAGTACGCCACCGCCGCCTTGACGAACGAGGCGAACAGCGGGTGCGGGCGGGTCGGGCGGCTCTTCAGCTCCGGGTGCGCCTGGGTGGCCACGAAGAACGGGTGCAGACTCCGGTCGAGTTCGATGAACTCGACCAGCCGGCCGTCCGGCGAGGTGCCGGAGATGTGCAGGCCGGCCTTGGTCAAAGCGTCCCGGTAGGCGTTGTTCACCTCGTAGCGGTGCCGGTGGCGCTCACTGATCTCGGTGCTGCCGTACGCCTCGGCCACGATCGAGCCCTCGGTCAACGCCGCCGGGTACGCCCCCAGCCTCATCGTGCCGCCCAGGTCGCCCTTGCCGGCGACGATGTCCTCCTGGTCGGCCATCGTGGCGATGACCGGGTGCGCGGCCTGCTCGTCGAACTCCACCGAGTTGGCGCCGTCCAGGCCGGCCAGGTGCCGGGCCACGTCGATGGTCATGCACTGCAGGCCGAGGCAGAGGCCGAGCAGCGGGATGCCGTTCTCGCGGGCGTACCGGGCGGTTCCGATCTTGCCCTCGATGCCGCGCACCCCGAACCCGCCGGGGATGAGGACGCCGTCCACGCCGGCCAGGGCCGCCGCCGCGCCGGCCGGGGTGACGCACTCGTCGCTGGGCACCCAGCGCAACTGCACCCGCGCCCGGTGGCCGAAGCCGGCCGCCCGGATCGCCTCACTCACCGACAGGTACGCGTCGGGCAGGTCGACGTACTTGCCGACCACCGCGACGGTGACCGTGTGCCGGGGCCGGTGCACCCGCTCCAGCAGGTCGTCCCAACTGGCCCAGTCCACGTCCCGGAAGGAGAGGTTGAGCCGGCGCACCACGTACGCGTCCAGCCCCTCACGGTGCAGCACCTTCGGGATGTCGTAGATGCTGGGCGCGTCCGGCGCGGCCACGACCGCCTCGGTGTCCACGTCGCAGTAGAGCGACAGCTTCTCCTTGAGCTTCACCGGGATCTCCCGGTCGCAGCGCAGCACGATGGCGTCCGGCTGGATACCGATGTTGCGCAGCTGCGCCACCGAGTGCTGCGTCGGCTTGGTCTTCAGCTCACCCGAGGGCGCCAGGTACGGCACCAGCGACACGTGCAGGTAGAAGCAGTTGTCGCGGCCCAGGTCGTGGCGGACCTGGCGGATCGCCTCCAGGAACGGCAGCGACTCGATGTCGCCGACCGTGCCGCCGACCTCGGTGATCACCACGTCGGGCAGCTGGCCGTCGTCGTCCGGGTCGGCCATCGCCAGGATCCGCGACTTGATCTCGTTGGTGATGTGCGGGATGACCTGGACGGTGTCGCCCAGATACTCACCGCGCCGCTCCTTGGCGATCACGTCGGAGTAGATCTGGCCGGTGGTGACGTTCGCCTTGCCGGACAGCGCCCGGTCCAGGAAACGCTCGTAGTGCCCGACGTCGAGGTCGGTCTCGGCGCCGTCCTCGGTGACGAAGACCTCACCGTGCTGGAACGGGTTCATCGTCCCCGGGTCGACGTTCAGGTAGGGGTCGAGCTTCTGCATCACCACGCGCAGCCCGCGCGCGGTCAGCAGGTTGCCGAGGCTGGAGGCGGTGAGGCCCTTACCCAGCGAGGAGGCGACGCCCCCGGTGACGAAAATGTGCCTGGTCGTCCGTGCTGATGGGGCCAAGGCCTGCTCCCGTGTCGTCTGTCGCGGTCATGCAGACCGCCGTGCTTGATCAGCAAAGTGATCACGCGATCCACGGGATTCGACGGTAACACCTCCCGGGCGGGTACCCGCAGGCCGCACCCCGGGTGCGACACCACCGGGTCACCACGACGACGCCCGACGCTCAGGGAGCGGCAACCTCGGTCGATGATCGGGTGACCTGCCGGGGCGGTAGCACCGCGGTGGGCTCCGGCGCGTCGTCGACGTCCGCGGGCCGCTCGGCCGCCGCACCGTCGGGCGGCGTCACCGACGACCGGAATGGGCTCGCGGGCGGACCGCTGATCGGGCGGGGATGCACCGCCCCCAACGGCCCACCACCACCGGTCGGGCCGCCGCCACCGGCCGGGCCGCCGCCACCGGCCGGGCCGCCGCCACCGCTGCCCGCGTCACCGCCCGGTCCCGCGTCACCGCCCGAGCCCGCGCCGGAGCCCGCGTCGTCGTCGCGCAGGCGGCCCACACCCGGACGGGTCCGGTCCGCGGCGTGCCCGAGCACCCGCAGCGACGCGAGGGCGGCCATCGGCACCACCAGTGCGGTGGCGGCACCGGCGACGTCCAGCGCCGCACCGTCGAGCACCCCACCCAGCACGGCCGCGACCGCCGTGCCGGCCAGCGCGGCCCGGACCGCCGGATAGATGCCGAACAGCCGCATCAGGCCGCCCCACGGCTGCAACAGGGCGAACCACACCAGCAGGCCACCGGCCAACGCCAGCACGGTCAGCGGGCTGTTCACCAGCGTCTCGAAGTTCTGCGTGCTCGACCGGTGCACGGTGAAGCCGCCGGTGCCGTCGCCGACGGCGGACAGGAACCGACCCAGGCTGCCCCGCTCCGCGGGCGGACGGCGCAGGTCCACCACGGCGAAGCCGACACCGACCGCCAGGGCCGCCATGGTCGCCCACGCCAGCCTGCTGATGGTCAGCCACCCGCCGGCACTGATCACCGCGGCCACGCTCAGTCCGGCGGTGAGCGCGATCGCCCCGACCGGATCGGCGCCCAGGTACGGACTGCCGACGACCACCACGGCGAGACCGCCCACGGCCACCATCACCGCGGGCCGCCAACCCCGGGGGACCCGCTGGGCGAGCCAGCCCCCGCTGACCAGCGCCCCGGCGAGGAGCACGCCCAGCCCGACGGTGCTCAGTCCCGCGTACCGGCCACCCTGCAACGCCGAGTAGCCCACCACGCCGTTGAGCTGCAGCCGCGCCCCGGTGAGCACGTCCAACCCCACGACGAGGGTGGCGAGACCGGCCACCGCGCCGAGCGGGCCGAGGGTGCCCGCGTACCCGGAGGCGAACCGGACCGCCGCCGTGCCGGCCACCACCAGCAGCGCGGTCACCCCCGCGAAGATCCAGCCGGGATGCTCCCCCCGCCACCAGGGCACCGCGTCGGCGAGCAGCGCGGCCGGCACGGTCAACGCCGCCGCCACCAGCAGCACCTCGACCACCGCCACGAGCCGCGCGGGCGCCGGCGTCGGCCCGGTCGGCCCGGCGTGCGGCCGCGCCCGGCGCAGCAACGGCAACACCGCCAGCGCCAGCAGCACCTGCACCACGGCCAGCACGGTGAAGAACTCGCCGGACACGCTCCGCTGGGCGGCCGCCTTCCGGTCGGCGTCGGCCGGCGCGTTGATCGCGTCGGCCAGGTCTGCCGGCCGGCCACCGGCGCTGACCGCGGGCCGGCCGAGGAAGAGCCGCTCCGGCATCGGCCGACCCAGCGCGGCGAGGGCGGTCGGCGCGAGATCGACGAGTTGCAGGTAGCCGTCCCGGCCGGTGCTGGACGACGTCAGCCACCCCCGCTCCCAGCCCGGCCCGTCGGCGACCACCACGTGCAGCCGCGACGGGCGGGCCGTGTCGGAGATCCCGGCGACCAGCACCAGCGACCGCGGCGGCCGGGCGGCCACCACGCGGGCGAGCTCGGCGTCCGCCGCGCGGGCCGCCTCGGCGCGCGTCGCCGGGTCGGTCCCCTCGACCGTGCCGAGGTCGACGATGCTCAGCACACAGGCCCCGAGCAGCGCGCGCGGGTCGTCTGGCAGCGCCGAGGCGTACCGGTCGACCCGGCCGAACGGACGGGCGGCGGCCACGGCCGCGCCCGGACCCACCGCGACCGAACAGCGCACCGACTCCGACAGCGACCCGGGCAACGTGTTCCACGGCAGCCGCTGCTGGTTGTACTGGACCACGCTCTCCTGGTCGGGAAGGTTCGCGCCGATGCCGTCGGGTTGCTCCACGGCCACCCCGGCCGCCGGGCAGCCGCCGTCGAGTCGGCTGCCGTTCCAGGCGGCGAAGCTGCCCGCGCCGAGCGTCAGCCACCCGTCCACCGGGCAGGTGGGCCGGTGCGCGGACCGCACCGACAGCGAACCGATCGACCCCTCCTGGGCCATCCGCCACAGCGTCGGGGTGCGCTGCGGGTCGACGTCCTCCCAGCGCAGGCCGGCGATCCCGGCGAGCACCACGAAATCCGCGGTGCGCTGCGGCGCGCCCTGCGGCGGCCGGACGGCCAGCGCGGCGACACCCAGCGCCACCACGAGCACCGTCAACACGGCGGGCGCGAGTCGACGCAGCATCAGCGGTGTTCCGTTCTCGGTGCCCGGGTGTCCGGGGCCGTCGGGCCGGTGGGGGCCGCGGTCAGCTCGGTGTAGAGCGCGGCCAGCGCGGCGACGGTGTCCGCCTCGGTGGGCCACGTCGCCGACCGCTCGGCGCCGCGCCGGCCCAGCTCGGCGCGGGCCGCCGGATCGTCCAGCAGTGCGCGCACCGCCGCGTCGAGGGCGTCGACATCACCGGCCGGGATCAGCGCCGCGGCGTCGCCGACCAACTCCGGCAGCCCACCGACCGCGGTCGCCACCAGGGGTACGCCGGCGCGCAGCGCCTCCTGCGCGAAGAGCTGCCGGGCCTCCCAGTCGCTGCTCACCACCGCCAGGTCGGCGCCGGCGAGCAGGTCCGCCACGTCGGTGCGGTGCCCCAGCAGGGTCACCGGGGCACGGGCCGCGGACGTGCGGGCCGCCAACGGCAGGTACGCCGGGCCACTGCCGGCGATCACCACCACCGGTGGAGGTGTCCGGGTACGCCAGCGGGCCGCCGCGTCGATCAGCACGTCGTAGCGTTTCTGCGGGTGCAACCGGCCCACCGACACGATCAACGGCTGGTCCGGTCGTACGCCGAACTCGGCCCGGACCGCCGCCGGACGTCGGCGGGGCGCGGGCAGGGTCGGCGCGGCGACCGGGGCGAGCCGGGCGTCGGTGGCGCCCAGCGCCGCGGCCCGGTCCACCAGGTCCGCCGAGGCGCCGAGAGCGACCCGGGCGCCCCGGGCCACCACCCGTTCGACGAGACGGGAGACGCCGCCGCGCAACCCGCTGGCGAGCACCGCGTTGTGCCAGGTCACCACCAGCGGGGCCGCCGGACGGGCCAGCACGGCGACCAGCCCGGCGCGCAGGCCGTGGGCGTGCACCACGTCGACCTGGGCGTCGGCGAGGACCCGGCGCACGGCGAGCACCGCGCGCGTGTCGGCGGGGGTCGGGCTCGCCGGGATCTCCACCGGCTCGAACCGCGCGCCCACGCCCACGAAGTCGAACTGTTCCTGCGTCGCCGCCGGCCCGCACACCAGCACCCGCGCGCCGGCCGCGACGAGCCCCCGCGCCACCGAACGGACGTGCTGGCCGACCCCACCGGTGCTGGAGGCGAGCAGCAGGGCGACACTGCCCGACCAGCCGGTGGACAGAGGTGGCTCACTCATCGCGCCGCCGTCTCCTTCCCGTCGCCCCGCTCCGGGGAGACCCCGCCCGGCGTCGGCCCGCCGCCGCGACCCCGCCGGCTCAGGCGGCGCAGCACCCCGGCGAGCAGCGGCTGTACGTCCCGCCGGTCGACTAACCAGACCACGGCGAGGAACACCACCCCGACCAGAACCCCGGACAGCATGCCCTGACCGAGTGCCGCCGCCATCGTCGGGGTGCCGCCACCCGGCGTGTCGAGCAACCGGACGACGCCCAACCCGGCGAGCGCGGCGAGCACTCCGGCCAGGCCGCCGGCCGCCCCGGCTCGGGTCGTGCCGGCCAGCGCCGGACGCCCGGCGGCGCGCAGCACCGCCGTGACCAGCAGCGCCCCGAGTACGAGCATGCCCACCGAGTTCGCGGACGTCACCGCGAGCACCCGGTCGGCGGTGGGAAGCAGGGCGGTCAACGGCAGCGCCACGGCCGGGACGACCAGCCAGCCCAGCGTGATCGCCACGGTCGCCGGCCGGGTGTCGCCGCGCGCGTACAGCGCGCGGGACAGGACCGCGAACAGCCCGTAGCCGAGCAGGCCGGGGGCGAAGCCGGTGATGGCCGTCGCGGTGGACGCCGGATTGTCCGGGTAGAAGACGGCCGCGACGGGCTGCGCGGTCGCGATCAGCGCGGCGACACCCAGGCAGCTGAACAGCAGCACGCCGCGCACCGTCGTCGACAGGGTCCGCCGGTAGCCGGTCTCGTCGCCGGCGGCGGAGGCGGTGGCGAGCGTCGGATAGGACGCCACCGCCAGCGGTACGGCGAGCACCGCCCACGGCAACAGGAAGATGGCCTGGGCCAGGTTGAACACCTGCGGGGAGCCGGTGGGGCCACCGGAGACGCGGTTCAGGATCACCAGGAGCGCGACCTGCTGCGCCGCCACCGTCACCGCGCCGGCCGTGGCGAGCCCGCCGATCCGCGTCCGCGCGTCGGCGGTGAAGGCGTACCCGAACCGGGGCCGCAGCCGCAGCCGCCGCAGCGGGATCAGCAGCGACAGGGACAGCACGACCACGCCCAGCGTGGTGCCGGCGGACAGCAGCAGCTCACCGCCGCGGCTGACCTGGGCCACCGACGCGCCACGCCCCTGCGCGGTGCCGAAGGCCAGGTAGACGACGACCACGGTGAGGCTGGACAGCAGCGGCGCGATGACCGGCCAGGCGAAACGCCGGTGCGCCTGCAGGACACCGGTGAGCACGATGCCGATCCCGTAGAGGGGCAACTGCGGGGCGAACACCCGCAGCATCCGGGCACCGGCGGCGAGTTCCGACGCCGAGCGTCCCTCGCTGATCAGCGAGATGATCGGATCGGCGAACAGGACGACCAGCACGGCGAGCGGAACCAGCAGGCTCACCGTCCAGGTGAGCAGCGCGCCGGTGGTCGCGGCCACCGCCCGCCGGTCCTCCGCCGCGACCGCCCCGGCCAGCAGCGGTACGACCAGACTGGCCAGCGCCCCACCCGCGACGATCTCGAAGACGATGTTCGGGACCGTGTTCGCGATCACGTACATGCCGCCGAGGTCGCTCTGCTGGACCACCCAGGTGAACACGGCGGTACGGCCGAAGCCGGCGAGTCGGCTGGCCACGGTGAGGACGGCGATGAGCGCGGCTGCTCCGGCCAGCCGGCCGGCGCCGGCGAGGGGTGCCGGTCTGGTCACGTCAGTCGGCGCGTCGGCCCAGTGCGTCAAGCTCCCGCAGCCCGGGGGTCCGCTGGATCACCGACGTGAAGCTGACCTTCTCGCTGGCGGCGGTGAGCCCGGCGAGCACGGCCAGCAGGCCGGCCCGGCCGAGCGGACCGCTGCGGGCGGCGAGCGCGACGCCGAGCAGCGCACCGAGGGCGTTCGCGCCGCTGTCGCCGAGCATGACGTCCTCGGCCAGGTCGTCGCGGAGCAGGCCCGCGGCGGCACCGGCCGCACCGGCGGCGATCCCGCCGTGCGGGCCACCGGTCAGCGGCGCGGCGAGCAGCAGCCCGGACTTGATGGCCCGGCCCGGCCGCAGGTCGAGCAGGTTGAGCAGGTTGGCGGTGCCGGCGATGACCCCGGCGCCGAGCAGTACGTCGACACCCCGGCCGAACGCGCCGTGGCGCTGCCGGCGCGGGTGCGCCGCGACCCGGGGGTCGGCGGCGAGCAGCGCAGCGGCGCCCAGCCCGGCGGCACCCACCCCGACGACCTTGACCAGGCCGGCGGTGACCCGGCCCTCGCGCAGCGCGGCGAGGTGACCGGCGAAGCCCTTCGCCGCCTTCTGCTCCGGTCGGGCGCCGACCACGTCGTCGTACAGCCCGACGCCACCCGCGCCGAGGCCGGCGACCAGGGCGGCACCACCGGAGGCACCGCTGGTCGCGCCGAACGCGCCGGCGGCGGCCGCACCGGCGGCGAGCGCCGGGCCGGCGGCCAGGGTCACCGTCCGACCGCGGAAGTTCGTGCGTTCCAGCGCGGGCCCGACCGGGGCGGTACGCACCTCGCGCAGCGCGTACCGGGCGGCGGCGACACCGGCGCCGGCGATCAGCAGCCGACCCAGGGCGCTCACGCCGCCGCCTCGTCGATTACGGACACGGGGGTACGTCGTTCGCTCACTGGGGCAGTCTAGGCAGCAGGGAGGCGGCGTTGTCGCCGACGCCGTACTGGCCCGCCTTCTTCTCGGTGAGCTGCTGCACCAGGGCGAGGCTGGTGACCAGTTGGCCCTGCACGGTGTTGGCGTTGTCGACCGTGGAGATCGTCTGAGCGAGGACCGGGTCACCGCGGACCACGGCCACCAGGTTGCCGCCGACGGAACCGTTGCCGCCCACCACGATCGACCCGGTCTGGTCGAACTGCTCGGCGATCTTGACGACCGACTCGTCCCGCTTGTCGGAGTCCTTGTCGACGTACGGCTGCCCGCTGACCACGACGACCGCCTCCGCCGAGCCGGTGACCTTGTTGCTGTCGGTGGTCAGGTAGCCGGCGTTGTTGTACGCGGCGAGCACCGCCCGCCGGTCGGCGTCGCTGACCGGCGCGGCGCCCTGCGCCCGGTCCAGCAGGACGCTGGCCAGCAGCGCGCTGGACGTCTCCACGCCGTGCCCGTTACCGGGCAGGCCGGTGGTCTGCGCGGTGGGCCGGGCGGCGGTGACGGCCAGCTCCAGCAGGTTGGAGTTGTTGTCCGGGTTGATGAACTTGTCCTGCAGGTCGACGCGGCCGGTGATGGTGGCGCCGGCGAGCTGGAGCTTCTTGAGCACACCCTCGGTGTGGTCACGCCCGTTGGGCAGGCTGAGCACCACGACCCGACGCCCGGTGAGGGTGCCGGGCAGGACGACCTGGGACATCTCCTCGGCGAACTCCTCCTCCAGCGCGAGTTGCTTCTCCATGCTGTTGACCTGCTGGCGCCACTGCTGGTTGTCCTTGCGTAGCCCGGTGACCTGCTGCTTCAGCGAGTCGGCGACCGGGCCGTTGAGGGCGGCCGTGCCGACCACCAGGCCGATCGCCAGAGCCAGGAAGACCGCGGTGAGGGACACCACGTGGTAGCGGAAGTTGATCACGCTTGCAGCCTCTTGATCGGTCGGGAACTAGAAAAGCCGGTACAGCTGGAACACGAAATTGTCCCACCACTCGGCGACCACGCCCAGGTACGCCTTCCCGACGGTCGAGACGGCCACCGCCGACGCCATCGCCGCGATCGCCGAGAGCACCAGCAGCAGCAGCGACGAACCGGAGATGCTCTGCCGGTAGAGCCGGCTCACACCCTTGGCGTCGACGAGTTTGCCACCGACCTTCAGGCGGGTCAGGAACGTCGAGGCCATCCCGCCGCGACCCTTGTCGAGGAACTCGACAAGGGTGGCGTGGGTGCCGACGGCGACCAGCAGCGACGCGCCCTTCTCGTCGGCCAGCAACATCGCGAGGTCCTCGCTGGTCGCCGCGGCCGGGAAGGTGATCGCCGGGACGCCGAGGCCGTTGACCCGGGGCAGACCGGGCGCCCGCCCGTCCGGGTAGGCGTGCACGATCACCTCGGCGCCGCAGCGCAGCACGTCGTCGGTGACCGAATCCATGTCCCCGATGATCATGTCGGGGGTGTAGCCGGCCTCGACCAGGGCGTCCGCGCCGCCGTCGACGCCGATGAGCACCGGCTTGAACTCCCGGATGTACGGGCGCAGCACGTCCAGGTCGGCCTTGTAGTCGTAACCACGCACCACGATCAGGCAGTGCCGGCCCTGGATCTGCGTTTCGATGTCCGGCACGCCGACACCGTCGAGCAGCAGGTCGCGCTCCTGGCGCAGGTAGTCCATCGTGTTGGCGGCGAACGCCTCCAACTGCACCGACAGACCCTCCCGCGCGTCGGCCATCGCCTTGGCGACCGACTCGGCGTCCTGCAGGCTGCCGTGCGCCACCGGCTCGTCGCCGGCGAAGACCGTGTTGCCCTCGATGCGCACCTGGTCGCCCTCGCGGATCTGCTCGAAGACGCCCTCTCCCAGGTCGTCGAGCAGCAGAATGCCGGCGGCTACCAGCACCTCCGGGCCGAGGTTCGGATACCGGCCGGACACCGAGGGCTTGGCGTTGAGCACCGCCGCGACCCCGACGGCGACCAGCGAATCGGCCGCCACCCGGTCCAGGTCGACGTGGTCGATGACCGCGATGTCACCCGGGCGCAGCCGGCCGACCAGGCGCTTTGTCCGGCGATCGAGGCGCGCGGCACCGAGGACTCGGCCCGGCTCCGCGTTTCGGTTCCGGCGCAACGTGGGTAGACGCATCGTGACCATCCTGGCATGTGAGGCAGGCTTTTCTGTCGCGACATGCCTGAGCAGGGCCGCCTACCCAGGGAAGCACACGTCGGCACAAGCCGGTGTGCTTGCGCTCACAATACGCGGCGTCACGGCCGCCTTTCCTTCGCGGCCACGGCCAAAAGCTCCTCGGCGTGAGCGATACCCAGATCCGAGTCGGGCAAACCGGCGAGCATCCGGGCCAGCTCCCGGGCGCGTTCGGTGTCCTCCACGACCCGGACACCGCTGGTGGTCACCGCGCCACCGGTGTCCTTCGCCACCACCAGGTGCCGGTCCGCGAACGCGGCCACCTGCGGCAGGTGGGTGACCACCAACACCTGGTGACTGCGGGCCAACCGGGCCAGCCGCCGGCCGATCTCCACCGCCGCCTGGCCACCGACACCGGCGTCGACCTCGTCGAAGACCAGGGTCGGCGGACCGCCCGAACCCGCGAAGACCACCTCGATGGCGAGCATCACCCGGGACAATTCACCACCGGAGGCGCCCCGCTGCAACGGCAACGACGGCGCACCCGGGTGGGCCAGCAACCGCAGCTCCACCTCGTCGCCGCCGTCCGGGCCGACACCCACCTCGACGCCGTTGACCGGCAGCGCCGGCTCGGCCCGCCCGGCCGGGCGGGGCAGCACCGCCACCTCGATCCGGGCGTGCGGCATGGCCAGCCCGGCAAGCTCGATCGTGACCTGCTCGGCGAAACGCACCGCCGCCTCCTGCCGCGAGGCCGACACCCGACCGGCCAGATCGGCCACCTCGGCGGCCAACCGCTGACCCTCGCGCTCCAACTCGTCGAGCAGATCGTCGGACGTGTCCAGATCGGACAGACGGGCACGTGCCCGGTCGGCCCAGGCGATCACCCCGTCGACGTCGTCGGCGTACTTGCGGGTCAACGCGCGCAGCGCCGCCCGCCGCTCGTAGAGGTGCTGCAACCGGGCCGGGTCCGCGTCCAGCGTCGCCAGGTACGCCGACAGCTCCGCGGACACGTCGGTCACCAGGGTGGCCGCCTCCTCCAGCCGGGCCGCCAACTCGCCCAGCGCCGGGTCGGTGCCGGCCTGCGCCTCCAGCGTGCGCCGGGCCGTGCCGAGCAGCGCCGCCGCGTCCGGCGTCTCGTCGGCCGCCTCCGCGCCGCCCGCCACGCACAGCTGGGCCAGCTGCGCCGCCGTCCGCAACCCCTCGGCGTGCTCCAGCCGCTGCGCCTCGGTCTTCAGCTCGTCGTCCTCACCGGGTTGCGGGTCGACCCGGGTGATCTCGTCGAGGCCGAGCCGCAGCAGATCGGCCTCCTGGTTGCGCTCGCGGGCGTTGCGCCGCCGGTCGGCCAGGTCGTCGACGATCCGCCGCCACCCCGTGTACGCCTCGCGCAACGCGTCGAGCAACTTCTCGTGCGCCGGGCCGGCGAACCGGTCCAACGCGGCGCGCTGCTCGGCCGGACGCAGCAGCCGCAGCTGGTCGGACTGACCGTGCACGGCCACCGCCTGCTCGCCGACCTCGGCGAGCATCGACACCGGCATGCTCCGACCACCGACGTGCGCGCGGGAGCGGCCCTCCACCGTCACGGTGCGGCTCAGCAGCAGCGAGCCGTCCTCGTCGGGCTCACCGCCGGCATCGCCGATGCGGGCGTGCACCGCGTCGGCGACCCGGCCCTCCAGCCGCAGCCGACCCTCCACGACGGCCCGCCCGGGTTGGGCACGGACCCGCCCGGCGTCGGCCCGACCCCCGAAGAGCAGGCCGAGACCGGTCACCACCATCGTCTTGCCCGCACCGGTCTCGCCGGTGATGACGTTCATGCCGCCGGTCAACGGCAGAGTCGTGTCGTCAATGACGCCCAGCCCGGTGATGCGCAGCTCTTCCAGCACAGCACCCGACAGTAGACGCGAGGCCCGACAGTTGACCAGCCGACGGGCCCCGCCGGCGGGCCGCGATCCGGCCGTCACCTGGCCGACGTACAGTTCTGCCCCGTGTTGGACGTGATCGGCCTGACCCCCGCCGAGGAGGAGCTGTACCGCTGCCTGCTACAGCTCACCACGGCCCGGATCGACGAGTTGGTCCGCCGGCTGCACCGGCCGCGCGCACAGGTCGTCGCCGAGGTGGAGACGCTGCGTGGCAAGGGTCTCGTGCAGCCCACCGACACCGACCCGGACGCCCCGCTGCGCCCGAACGCCCCGGACGTCGCCCTCGGCGCGGCACTGCTGCGCCGGCAGGAGGACCTGGAGGCGGCCCGTCGGCGGGTCACCCACCTGGCCGAGGAGTACCGCGCCGGGCTACGCCGACATCACGTCGACCACCTGGTCGAGGTGATCACCGGCGCCCAGACGCTCCGCGACCGGCTGCGCGACCTGCAGAACTCGGCGCGGACGGAGGTGCTCTGGTTCTGCAAGGTCAACCCCCTTGCCCTGACCGGACCGGAGAACGTGGAGGAGTTCGACGCGCTGGCCCGGGGTGTGCGCTACCGGGCCATCTACGAGCGGGAGCTGATGTTGGCGCCGGGCGGGCTCGCCGACCTCGCCAACGGTGTCGCCGCCGGTGAACAGGCCCGTATCCTGGACCGCCTGCCGGTCCGACTGTGCATCGTGGACGCCCGCACCGCCATCTGCCCGCTCGTGCCCGACCTCGAGGGCGGCGAGCCGACCGCCGCGGTGATCGGCCGCAGTCAACTGCTCGACGCGCTGCTCGCCCTGTTCGAGAGCCACTGGCGGGTCGCCACCCGGCTGCGGCTGGAGGACCTCACCGACGGTCGCGCCGATCCCGACGACCACCCCGTGGACGGCTACCGGCCGGACACCGACGAGGCGCGGCTGCTGTCGATGTTCGTCGCCGGCGTACCGGACAAGTCCATCGCCTCGCAGCTCGGGGTGAGCCGGCGGACCGTGCAGCGGCGCCTCGCCAACCTGATGGACGTCGCCGGCGTGGACACCCGACCCGGGCTGGCGTTCCAGGTGGCCCGGCGCGGCTGGATCTGACGCCGGCCGGGCCCGTCGCCCGGCAGGGGCGGGGCGGCCGCGGCCGTCCCGCCCCCGAACCTCAGCGCAGCCCGTACGCGTCGACCACGGTCTGGTCGACGGTGTTACCGGCCCGGTCGCGGGCGTGCACCCGCACCGAGACGGTTCCTCGCCCGGCCGGCACCGTCGCGATGTACCGGGTCCCCGACCCCGTGGTCCGCGCGGACCGCCAGGTGACGCCCCCGTCGAAGGAGACCTCCACCCGGACGCTGGTGCCCGTCGGCGCGGGCACCCCGGCCGGCTGGCGCAGGGTCAGCCCCAGCTGGTGCGACCGGTTGCCGCGCACCGTGTTGAGCAGGTCGGCCGGCACCCGGTAGTCCACCTGCAGCAGCGACAGCGGCGTGGCCGTGTCACCCGACGGTCGAGCCGAGGTGAACTCCCAGGCCGTCTCCGTACGCGTGGCGTGCCGCCACTCGGGCGAGGACCGCCGGGTGCTCACGTCCAGGCGGTAGCGGGCCGCCCCGGCGCTGGTCTGCACCGGCGCCCAGCCGCCGGACAGGTCGGCGATCTGCTGCCCGTCGCGGCTGACCCGGACCCCCACGGTGTCCGACTCCTCGCCCTCGCCGGCCACGCCGTAGTGCCCCTCGGCGTCGACGAACTCCGGCACCCGCAGGTCCAGACTGTCCCCGGTCCGCGTGGGCACCGGCGCCCCACTCGCCGGTACGGCCGGACGGACGACCGGCGCGTGCCAGGTCTCGGTCTCCCGGTCGTCGGCGGCGTACCGCCGGGGCTCCTCGGTCAGGCCGCCGGCCAACTGCCCCCACTGCATGAACATGAACTTGTGCAGCACCCGGTGCTGCCACCAGTTGTCCCCGGCGCTGACGAACTCCTGCCGGGTGGTTCCGTTGCGGACCATCCGCTGGTCGTCGTTCCAGGCGTACCCCTGCCACGGCCGCCAGCCGAACCGCTGCTCGGTGGCCCAGCCCGCACCCATGTCGCCGTAGCTCGCGGTCACCTCGGCGGTGTTCTTCGCGGTCACCGTGTGCACGACCCGCTCCGGCACCCGCCCCTTCGACACCTGCCACACGTCGTACAGGTAGGGGCTGTCCACGGTCAACGTCAGGTCGAGCGTCGCCCGGCCCTTACGCGCCGCCGCGATCAGCCGCTGCCCGTCGTCGTACGCGACCACCATCGACGGGATCGGCAGGCGGTCGCCGGTGGGCCGCCAGACCGTCCAGGCGGTCTGGTCCTCCGGGCGGACGATCAGCACCGCGGCGGCGCCGGCCGCCGCGACGGCGGCCACCTGCTCCTCCTCCGAGCGGTCCGGGTCGGCGGCGAGCAGCACGGCGGCGTCCCGCACCCGGGTCAGCTCGGCGGGGGTGCCGGTGCCGGCCCACACCAGCGGCAGCCGGTGCCGACCGGTCGGCGCCGGCGACGTGCCCTTCAGGTTGATGTCCGACGGACCGGACACCCCGCTGATCGTGGCGTCGACCATGGGCGCGACGAGCTGCCAACGCGAGGCGAACTCGAACTCGCCCTGCCGCACCTGGCGGGTCGGCGTCACGTTGACCTGCTGCACGACGCTGTAGGCCAGCACACCGTGGTCGATCTGCCGGCCGTTGCCCAGCACCCGGTGCACGTAGAAGCTGAGCGTGGCCCGCTGCTCGCTGGGCTTCGGCGTCTCGATCCGCACCGGCGTGCCCTTGCGCGCGTCGAGCACCACGGTCAGGTCCCGGTCGACGGTCACCTCCGGCTCGATGATCTGGGTCACCTGCTCGTCCAGGGGAACGCCGTGCTCGACGAGCGCCGTCAGCACGTACGTGCCCTCCTCGACCTGTAGGGTTCCCTCGCCGCCCCACAGGCCCCAGTAGTCCGACTCGGGCTGCTCACCGAAGACGGTCAACCCCGGCGAGATGCCCGGCTGACCCTGCCGGTCCAGCAGCTTGATGGTGACACTGTGCTGCGGACCGCTGACGGTGAGCCCGACCGGGGTGCGCACCGCGACGCCATCCGAACCGGTCGCCACCAGCCAGCCGCCATGCACGCCCCGGGCCAGCTTCGCCGGGTCGGCCCGCAGCGGCACGACCACGCTGCCGCCCGCCGGCACGCTCACCTCGCCGGATCCGACGGAGACCCCGTCGGTCTCGGCCGCACCGGTGTCCAGGTTGCGCAGTTCCAGGGCCAGCCGCAGGGTCCGCGCGGCCGTCGTGCCGTTGGTGTACGTCACGGTCCGCTCGACCGCCGCGCCCCCGGTGGAGATCCGGCCGAAGTCCGCGGTGGCCGACGCGTACACCTGCTGCTTGAGTGCCCGCGCCACGTCGACGCGACCGCCACCCTGCTCGAAGACGGTCAGCGCCGGGTTGACCTTGGTGGTGCTGACCAGGGCGTCCTTGAGCTTCCCGGCAGCCCAGTCCGGGTGTTCCTGGGCGAGGATCGCCGCCGCGCCGGCCACGTGCGGCGTCGCCATCGACGTGCCGGACGCGGTCGTGTAGGCGTCGCCGACCGGCGTACCCATGGTGGTGCCGGCGGCCCGCGCGGCGACGATGCCGACGCCCGGCGCGGTGATCTCCGGCTTGAGGCCGTTGTCACCGACCCGCGGGCCGCGGCTGGAGAACTCGGCCAGGTTGTCGTCGCGGTCCACCGCGCCGACGGTGAGCGCGGCGGCGGCCGCGCCCGGCGAGCCGACGGTACGCGCGGCGCCGGAGTTGCCGGCGGCGATCACGAAGAGCGCGCCGGTCTCGGCGGTCAGGTCGTTGACCGCCTGGCTCATCGGGTCGGTGCCGTCGGTCGGGTCACCGCCGAGGCTCATGCTGACGACCTTCGCGCCGGCGTGGGCCGCCCACTCCATGCCGGCGATGATGGACGAGTCGTAGCCCGAGCCGCCGTCGTCGAGCACCTTGCCGACCAGCAGTCGCGCGCCCGGCGCCACGCCCTTGCGCAGCCCCGCCGACGCGGCGCCACTGCCGGCGATGGTCGCCGCCACGTGCGTGCCGTGGCCGTGGCCGTCGCGGGCGCTGCCGCTGCCGGAGAAGTCCTGCGCCTCGGCGATCCGCCCGGCCAGGTCGGGGTGGGTGGCGTCGACGCCGGTGTCGAGCACGGCCACCGTGACGCCGCTGCCGTCCCGGCCGGCCGCCCAGGCTTCCGGGGCGCCGATCTGCGGCACGCTGTGCTCCAGCGTGGGGCGGACCCGGCCGTCGAGCCAGACGCGGGCGATGCCGCCACCCAGCGGCGCGGCGGCGGCGCTGCCCCGGTTCGTCGGCGTGGCGGCGAGCGTGCTCCAGAGGCCACCGAGGTCACCCTTGTCGACCCGCAGCGCCGCGCCGTTGATGCTCTCCAGCGGGCGGGCGTCGGCGGCGACGGCGAGCGGCCGGACCCGGCCGGCGGAGGGTTCCTGGTAGCGCACGATCAGCGGCAGATCGCGCTGCACGACGTCGCCGTAGCCGTCGGCGGCCAACTCCTGCACGTCGAACAGGTTGGCGTCGAGCACCCCGCTGGAGACGTAGGGCAGGGCGTCGCTGGGCACCACCCGCAGCCCGCCGTCGACCTCCAGGGTCTGGAAGATGACGCGCTCTCGCCCGGGGCCCGGGCGGACGGTGGCGGCGACCCGGCCCGGCGCCGCGGGCGCGAGCTCGACCTGGTCGCCGGTGATCAGCGTGACGCGAACGGGTGCCGCGAGCGGGGTGCTCGGGCCGGTGGGCGGGGCGGGCGGGTCGGCGGACGCCGGTGCGGCGAGCCCGACGACCAACGCGCCGACCGCGCCGGCGGTGAGCCAGCGTGGGGACCAGTGCATGCGATGCGCTCCTCTACTCCTCCGGGCCCCCATCCGTAGATGAGAGTCGATCGGAGTCTGCGATGGAGCCCGTCACCAGGTCACTAGTCGCCGGCCGCCGCAGCGGCGACATGTCGTCAGGTGGACAACCGACGTGCACCGACGGTGCCCGCACGGTTCACCTGCGGCTGCCCCGCCAGCCATGCACCGGAAGCCCGAACTTGGCGACCAGACGGTCGGTGAACGGCCGGGCCCGCAACCGCACGATGCGCACCGGCAGGGCACCCCGCCGCACCGTGACCCGGGCGCCCGGCGGCAGGTCGTAGACCCGCCGACCGTCACAGGAGAGCACGGCGAGGGTCGTGAACGGGTCGACGGTGATGACGAACGTGGACGTCGGTGCGGTGACCAACGGGCGGCTGAACAACGCGTGCGCGCTGATCGGCACCAGCAGCAGCGCCTCCACCTCCGGCCAGACCACCGGGCCACCGCCGGAGAACGCGTACGCGGTGGAGCCGGTGGGGGTGGCGCAGACGACGCCGTCGCAGCCGTAACGCGACAGCGGGCGGCCGTCCACGTCGACGAGCAACTCGAGCATCTGCGCCCGCTCGCCCTTCTCCACGCTGATCTCGTTGAGCGCCCAGGACTCGATGGTGGGGCCGCCGTCGAACTCGGCGGTGACGTCCAGGGTGAGCCGCTCGTCGACGGTGTAGTTACGCCCGACCACGTCACGGACCGCGGTGTCCAGGTCGTCGATCTCCGCCTCGGCGAGGAAACCCACCTTGCCGAGGTTGATGCCGAGCAGCGGTGCCTTCGCCGGCCGGGCCAGCTCCGCCGCGCGCAGGAAGGTGCCGTCCCCACCGAGCGCGAAGACGATCTCGGCGCCCTCGGCGGCCTCCGGGCCGGCGACCGGCACCACGCCGGGCAGGTCGAGGTCGTCGGCCTCGTCGGCGACCACCCGCACCTCGAAACCCGCCGCGATCAGGTCGGCGGCGACCGACCGGGCGTGCTCGGTGCTGCGCCGACGACCGGTGTGTGTGACCAGCAGCGCCGTGCGACTCATCGGACCGGCCGCCCGTCCGCCGTCGTGGCGGCACCACCGCGTACCGGACCGCGCCGCTCGCTGTACGCGTTCACCCTGCGACCTCCTCCGCCGCCGCGTCCGGCACGTCGCCGGTCGTCGTCGGGCCGTCCGGCCCGGCCGCCACCACGGCCCGCACCCGCTGCGGGTCGGCCGGTGGTGCGCCCCGGCGCAACCATACGAAGAACTCCACATTGCCACTCGGCCCGGGCAGCGGGCTGGCCGCCACGTCGGCCAGGCCGAGGCCGAGCCGCTGCGCCGCCGCCGCCACGTCGAGCACCGCCTCGGCGCGCAGCTCCGGCTCACGGACCACACCGCCGGCGCCGACGCGGTCCTTGCCCACCTCGAACTGCGGCTTCACCATCAACGCCAGGTCGCCGTCGTCGCGGGTGCAGCCGGCCAACGCCGGCAGCACCAGCCGCAGCGAGATGAACGACAGGTCGGCCACCGTGAGGTCGACCGGCCCGCCGATCGCCTCCGGTTCGAGGGTACGGACATTGGTGCGCTCCAGGACGCGGACCCGGTCGTCGGTCCGCAGCGACCAGGCGAGCTGGCCGTAGCCGACGTCCACGGCGACCACCTCGGCCGCGTCGGCGCGCAGCAGCACGTCGGTGAAGCCCCCGGTCGAGGCGCCGGCGTCCAGGCAGCGGCGGCCGGCGACGCGCAGCCCGGCGGGGCCGAACGCGGCCAGCGCGCCGGCGAGCTTGTGCCCGCCCCGGGAGACGTACTCCTCGGTGGGGTCGTCGCCGGTGACCAGCAGCGGATCGGCGGGGTCGACCATCGCGGCGGCCTTGCGCGCGGGCACCCCGCGTAGCTGGACCCGGCCGGCCTCCACCAGCGCGGCGGCCTGCTCGCGGGAGCGGGCCAGACCACGGCGGACGAGTTCGGCGTCCAACCGGTTGCGACGTGCCATGGGTGGTTCTCCGGTCTTGCTCAGGTCTGGTCGATGGTGGCGAGGGTTTCCCGCAGCGTCTCGTAGGCCGCCTCGTACTGCGCGATCTGGTCGGCCGGGGCGAGCGTCGCCGCGTTCGCCATGGCCCGCACGGCGGCGTCCACCGCCGGGTGCCGCGCGGCGTCGGCGTCGTCGTCGCCCGGCATGAGGTCGGGGCGGGCGCTCGGCGGCGGACCCGGACGCGCCCCGAACCCACCGGGCGGCGGGCCGGGTCGGATGCCGGGCGCAGGGCCCGGACGCGGGCCGGGCCGGACGTCGCCGCTCACCGGAGGCTCCCGCCGGACGGTACGGCCGTCACGAGTCACCGTCCGGGCGGCGCTTGCGCACGGCCTTCTTCGCCGGCATCGCCGCCGGCGTCGGGGTCTCGTCGCCGGTGCGGCTGATCGTCGCCGGCGGCTTCTTCGCGATGGCCTTCTTGGCGACCGCCTTCTTCGCCACGGCCTTCTTCGCCACCGGGGCGGAGACCGGGGCGCCGGCCGGGCCGTCCGACGGCACCAGGCCGGCGTCGGGCCGCACGGCGCGGGTCGGGTCGGGCTGCGGGGTCGGCCCGGCAGAGGCCGCGCGGGTCGGCTCGGCGGCGCGCGCCTCGCGCAGCTGCCGTTCCAGGTCGCGGACCCGTCGGGTCAGCTCGGCCACCTCGTCGGCGGTGGCCAGGCCGACCGCGCCGAGTGCCCGGTCGACCTCGAAGCGGACCAGCTTGGTCAGCGCCTCGCGGTTGGCGGCGCCGGTGCTCACCAGTTCCTCGCCGAGGGCCTGGAGCTGGGCGGCCGTCGCGCCGCCGGAGCCGACGAGGCGACGCGCCACGTCCTGGGCCCTTTTCCGGGGCGCCTCCGCCAGGCCCATGGCCAGTTCGAGGTAGGCGCGCCACGCGTCCTGCATGCCGGTGTCCTTCCATGGGGCGAGGTGTGCAGGTGTCACGCTACCGGGCACCCCGGACTGTCCTGTGCGGTACGGTGCCGGGGACGGCGTGGCGATCAACGAGGGGGAGATGTGGCCAGCGTGGACGAGTGCCGGCAGGCGTTGCAGGAGCTGGCCGCCCGGTTGGACCGCAATGCCGAGACGGTGCGCGAACGCATCGACCTGGACCGCACGCTGGCCTGCCGGATCACCGACCTGGACACGGCGTTTCACGGCCGGATCAGCGGCGGCCGGCTGATCGAGCTGACCGACGGCGACGACCCCAAAGCCAAGATCGCGCTGAGCACGTCCAGCGACGACCTGCTGGCCCTGGTGCGCGGCGACCTCGACGTCACCGGCGCGGTGACCTCCCGCCGAGTGTCGATCAAGGCGAACCCCTTCGACCTGCTGAAGCTGCGCAAGCTGCTCTGACGAGCGCCCACAGGCCGTCTCACTCGCCGCCGGGTAGCCCGAAGCTCTCCACCGCGCGGGCCGCATCCGGGCCCACCGCGCGGACCGTCGGCGGCGCCGACGCCGACCAGGCCGCCGCGCAGAGCGCGGCCAGCGCGTCCAGCGGCCGACCCGAGCCGGCCAGCTCCACCGTGCCGTCCCGGTCCGTCACGGACCAACCCCCGGCCTCCGTCGAACCCGGGACCCGCACGGCCGCGTCCGGGTCGAACAGCCCCGCCAGGTCCCGTGCCACGAACGTGGGCCGCCGCTGCGGCCCGGCGGCCAGCAGATCGGGTACGCCGCTGACGCCGGTGAGCACGAGCAGACTGTCCAGCCCGGCTCGACGCGCGCCCTCGATGTCGGTGTCCAGGCGGTCACCGACGACCAGCGCCCGGCCACCGTTGCTGCGCCGGGCGGCGGTCTCGAACAACGCCGACTCCGGCTTGCCGACCACCACGTCGGGATCCCGCTGCAACGCGGTACGCAGCACGGCGACCAGCGAGCCGTTACCGGGCAGCGGTCCACGACCGCTGGGCAGGGTCCGATCGGTGTTGGTGGCGATCCAGATCGCACCCGACCGCACCGCCACCGAGGCTTCCGCCAGGTCCGCCCAACCGACCTGCGGGCCGTAGCCCTGCACCACCGCGGCCGGCTTCTCGTCGGCGCGGGAGACCGGGGTCAGGCCGACCGCGCGCACCTCGGCGCGCAGCGCCTCCGCCCCGACGACCAGCACCGGGGCTCCGGCGGGCAGTCGGTCACGCAGCAGTTCGGCCGAGGCCGCCGCGGAGGTGAGCACCTCCTCCGGCCGGGCCGGCACGCCCATCCCGGTCAGCAGGTCGGCGACCTCGCTGGAGCGCCGGGAGGCGTTGTTGGTCGCGTACGCCACCGCCCGGCCCTCGGCGTGCAGCTGGGCCACCGCCTCGACCGCGCCGGGAATCGGCCGGTCGATCAGGTAGATCACCCCGTCCAGGTCGAAGACGACAAGGGTGTACCCGTCGACCAGCCGCTTCCCGGCGTCCGTGCTCACCGCTGCGTCGGCTCCGACTCGTCGCCCCGGGTGGGGGCGGTCCCGTCGGCGACCGGCGCGGTCGCGTCCGACGGTTCGGCGTTCCCGCTCTGGTCGGGGTGCCGGTCCTCGTCCTCGACGTCGACGTCCTCGACGTCCTCGGAGCGAGCGACCGCGCCGCCCTCGTCGTCGTCGTCGAAGTCCTCGTCGGCTTCGTCGTCGCGGTCGTCGTCCTCGTCGCGGTCGTCGTCCTCGTCGCGGTCGTCGTCCTCGTCGCGGTCGTCGTCGTCCGCGATGTCGTCGGCGTCGGCGGCCAGGTCGGTGTCCGGCTGGGTCGGCACCGCGCCCGGCGTGCCCGGACCGGCGGCGATCTCCTCGGCCTCGTCCTCGTCGTCGCCCTCGATGACAACGCCGTCGAGTTCGAGCAGCCGCTCCGCCGCGTCGGTCTCACCCTCGGTGTCCACGTCGGCGGCGCGGGAGAACCACTCGCGGGCCTCCTCGCGCCGACCCACCGCGAGCAGCGCGTCGGCGTACGCGTACCGCAGCCGCGCCGTCCACGGCACGGTGGCCTCGCTGGTGAGGTCCGGCACCTGGAGCATCGCCACGGCGGCGTCCTTCTGCCCGAGGTCACCCCGGGCGCCGGCGGCGACGATCAGCAGCTCGATCGCGACGGCCTGATCCAGCTTGTCCTGGTCGGCACCGCGGAACAGGTCGATGGCCCGCTCCGGTCGACCCAGGGCACGCTCACAGTCCGCCAGCACGGCCAGGTGACTCTGCAGGCCGCTCATCCGGTGGTACGTCCGCAGCTCGGCGATCGCCGTCTGCCACTCCCCCGCGTGGTACGCGGCCAGACCGACCGCCTCCCGGACAGCGGAGATACGCGAGGCGAGCCGGCGGGCGGCCAGCGCGTGCGCCAACGCCTCCGCCGGGTCCTCGTCGATCAGCTGACCGGTGGCGACCAGGTGCCGGGCCACCGACTCGGCGACCGGCTTGTTCAGCGACAGCAGCTCGGCGCGGACGTCCTTGTCGAGGTCGGTCGCGACGATGTCGTCCGGCAACGCCGGGGCGGACGTGCGCCCACCCTCGTACGACTCGGAGCCCGCGCCACGATCGTCACGGCGGGGCTCACCCTCGCGACGGTCACCGCCCCGGAAGCCGCCGCCCTCACGACGGTCGCCGCCCCGGAAGCCGCCGTCGCGGTCGCCGCCGCGGAAGCCGCCCTCACGCGGAGCGCCGCCCTCACGACGGTCACCACCGCGGAAGCCGCCGTCGCGGTCGCCGCCGCGGAAGCCGCCCTCACGGGGAGCGCCCGGACGCGAACCGCCACGGTCACCGCCCCGGAAACCACCCTCGCGGTCACCGCCCCGGAAGCCACCCTCACGCGGCGGACCCGACCGGCCACGGTCGCCACCCTGGTAGCCACCCTCGCGACGGTCACCGCCACGGAAGCCACCGTCGCGGTCGCCGCCGCGGAAGCCACCCTCACGGGGAGCGCCCGGACGCGAACCGCCACGGTCACCGCCACGGAAACCACCCTCACGACGGTCACCACCGCGGAAGCCACCGTCGCGGTCGCCGCCGCGGAAGCCACCCTCACGCGGAGCGCCACCCTCACGCGGCGGGCCCGACCGGCCACGGTCGCCACCCTGGTAACCACCCTCACGACGGTCACCGCCACGGAAACCACCGTCGCGGTCACCACCACGGAAGCCACCCTCACGCGGGGCACCAGACCGGGCGCCGTCCCGGAAACCACCCTCACGACGCTCACCGCCGCGGAAACCACCGTCGCGGTCTCCGCCGCGGAAGCCACCCTCACGCGGCGCGCCACCCTCACGACGGTCGCCGCCCCGGAAGCCACCCTCACGCGGCGGGCCCGACCGGCCACGGTCGCCACCCTGGTAACCACCCTCACGACGGTCACCGCCACGGAAACCACCGTCGCGGTCACCACCACGGAAGCCACCCTCACGCGGGGCACCAGACCGGGCGCCGTCCCGGAAACCACCCTCACGACGCTCACCACCACGGAAGCCACCGTCCCGGTCACCACCCCGGAAGCCACCTTCACGCGGAGCGCCACCCTCACGGCGGTCGCCACCGCGGAAACCGCCCTCGCGGTCACCGCCCCGGAAGCCACCCTCACGCGGCGGACCCGACCGGCCACGGTCGCCACCCTGGTAACCACCCTCACGACGGTCACCGCCACGGAAACCACCATCGCGGTCACCACCACGGAAGCCACCCTCACGCGGAGCGGCCGAGCGCGAACCGTCCCGGTCACCGCCACGGAAACCACCATCGCGGTCACCACCACGGAAGCCACCCTCACGCGGAGCGGCCGAGCGCGAACCGTCCCGGTCACCACCGCGGAAACCACCGTCACGGCGGTCACCACCCCGGAAGCCACCGTCGCGGGGTGCACCCGAGCGCGCCCCGTCGCGGAAACCACCCTCGCGACGGTCGCCGCCACGGAAGCCGCCCTCACGCGGGGCGCCCGAGCGCGAACCGTCCCGATCGCCGCCGCGGAAGCCGCCTTCGCGGCGGTCACCACCACGGAAGCCGCCGTCACGCGGAGCGCTGGACCGCGAGCTGTCCCGGTCACCACCACGGGAACCGCCGTCGCGTCCGCCGGCGTATCCGCCCCGGGCGCCGCCAGCGTTGTCCCGGTCACCCCGGTACGGGGGGCGGTCGCGGTCGTCACGGCGCGGGCCGCGGTCGCGTCCAGCCGAGCCGTCCGTACGGTCTTCGTGGCGACGGGGACGATCTCCGCCCTGCGGTCCTGAACTCACAGGTACATCCTTCCTGATTGCGCCACCAATGGCGCTACGCAGTCGAGGGCCGACCCGGATGGGGCGGCCCTCGACTGGAAGATTGTCCGGCGGCGTCCTACTCTCCCACACCCTCACGAGTGCAGTACCATCGGCGCTGGAGGGCTTAGCTTCCGGGTTCGGAATGTTACCGGGC
>NZ_JBFAHZ010000052.1:0-38484 GCF_040654415.1 Micromonospora sp. NPDC050695 | reverse complement strand
GGGGGGGGGGGGGGGGGGGGGGGGGGGGGGGGGGGGGGGGGGGGGGGGGGGGGGGCGCGGGGGGGGGGGGGGGGGGGGGCGCGGGGGGGGGCCCCCGCCCCCCGGGTCGCGGGGGGCCCCTCGGGTGCGGGTGGTTCGGGTGTTCAGACTGCGGGGGAGCTGGGGCGGTCGACGTCGACGAACTCCACGTCCTCGACGGCGCGGTCGTCCCGGCTGCCGGCGGCCCGGGCGGCGGAGCCGACGGCCCAGCCGACCGCCGCGCCGACGAGCGCGGCGCCGATCAGCAGTGTCCAGGGCAGTGCCGGCTGACGCCCGGCGAGCGCGTCGAAGGCCAGCGAAGCCCGACGCCGCGCCTCTTCGGCCGCCGATCCGACCAGGTCGCCGGCCCCGTCGGCGAGGTCGCCGCTGCTGCGACGGGCCGAGCGGGCGGTGTCGCGGACGCTGTCCCCCGCGGAGCTGACGGCGGAGACCAGGTGCTCCCACGCCTGGTCCGCGATCCGCTCCGGCTTGCTGCGGCGGTCCAGCAGGTTGGTTCCGAACATCGTGGTTACCTCCTCGGGTGCCGAAATCCGCCGGCCACTTCGGACTTCGGCGTCTGTTCAGCGCGTCACGGTTTCGCCTACCCCGCAGTGCCCCACCCGGACCGGGCGCAAACCCGGCCCGGGCCGCGGGGCACGGTTCAGCGCACCGTCACCACGGCCGCGCCGCGGGCGAAGTCGTCGTCATCGTCGTCATCGTCGTCGCCGCCACCGAAACCGCAGGCCAGTACGAGGGCGAGCAGTACGCCGACGCCGGCCAAGCCGGCCAGTCTCTTGATCATTGAAGATCCTCTCCGTCACGGTGGGTGTCCCGGGTCGATGCTAGGTGGCGTCGACAACCCCGCGACCGTGCCACGTGGACGCAACGAGCGCGACACGCCGGTGACACGGGGCGGAGGGCGCTGGCGGCGGGTTGTCGGGCGGTACGGAACGGGACCGCTACCCTGGTTCGGCGGCACCGGCTCCGACCGGCCGCCGAGTGATCGAATAACGAAAATTTTGGATCTGGGAGACCAGATGTGCCCGGATCCGCGAATTGCTCATCCCGAGGGGTGGCGACCGAGGCCGTCGGAGGAATACTCTCGGTCGCGGCCCGCGTACTGATGAGGCGCCCGGGGGACGGGCGGGTGGAGGTGCTCGCGTGAGCCTGTCGATCGTGAAGTCGGTTTTGTCCGGTGGTGTGGTAGAGATCGCCCCGCGAGGTGAGATCGACGTCGACACCGCGTACGAGGTGCGCGAGGCGATCGCAGAGGTGTTGGCCAAGGGCCGCCCGCTGCGTATCGAGCTGAACATGAGGCTGGTCACCTTCATCGACTCCGTCGGCATCAGCGCCATGGTCGCCGGCTTCCAGACCGCCGAGGTCAGTGGCGTCAAGCTGGTGGTCACCGAGCCGAGCCGGTTCGTGCACCGGCAGCTCTGGGTGACGGGCCTGCTCGGCCTGTTCGGCGCACCGGAGCCCTACTTCGCCGGCGCCGCCACCCCTGAGGTGCTCCCCGGCGCCTGACCCCCCACTCAACCCAGCTCGTCCAGGCCGGTCAGGTCGACATCGGTCGCCTCGGTCACGGCCCGGATGGCCGTCACCGAGGCGTACCCCGCTGCCAGCAACGCCACGTCCGTGCCGGGCTGCGCGGCCTGACCCGGCTCCTCCAGTGAGGTACGGACGAAGCCGTGCCCGGACTCCGCCACCGTCATCTGTACCTGGCCGAAGCTGGCCAACGTGCCGCGCCGTACCCCACGCAGGCGTTCGTGCGGCAGGTCCGGGGCATTCACGTTGAGCATGCTTTCCAGCGGCGCGGAGGTCAGCCGGGGGAGCAGGTCGAGGGCGACCCGCGCGGCGGTGCTCCAGTGCCGCTCGCTGTCGCGTACCGAGGCGGCGGCGTCCACGGCGGCGCCCCCGCTGGCGGCCGTGGCCTCGCCCGCGGTGAGGACGTCCAGTGAGACGGCCATCGCCCGGCAGCCGTTCGTGGCGGCGGTGAACGCGGCACCCACCGTGCCCGAGTGCAGCACGGCACGACCGGCGTTGGCGCCCCGGTTGATGCCGGAGAGCACCACCGACGGCGGCGGGCCGAACGCTCCGTGCAGCGCGATCAGCGTGATGAACCCGGGTGAGCCGCCAACCCCGTACGCCGGCACGCCGTCGAGGTCCGGCAGCGGATGGTCGTGCACGACGACCCGCCCGTCGCGCTCCACCGCGCTCATCGCGGCGCTGGTGCCGCTGGCCTCCTCCAACGGCGCGGCGATCACCACGTCCAGCCCTCGCTGGGTCGCCGCCCGGGCCAGTGCGTGGATGCCCGGCGCGGCAATCCCGTCGTCGTTGGTGACGAGGACCCGCAGTGTCATCGCTCGACCACCCGGTCGGCCAGCTCGTCCGGGGTGGTGCGCTCCTGTGGTCGGCTGTCGGCCGGCACCAGTCGGACCCGGTCCACCAGGCCGGTGATCGAGTCCAGCCGTCCGGTGCCGAGGCCGTGCCGGGTCACGTTCAGCCCGCCGGCGGCGGCGCCGGTGCGGATGGCGGTCCGGATGTCGCCACCGCCCGCCACGACGGCGGCCACCCCGGCGGTCATCGAGTCGCCCGCGCCGCGCGGGTCGGCTGCCTCCAGTCGAGGCATCTCCACGTCGAACAGCTCCCCGTCGATGAGCGCCAGCGCCGGCCGGTCGGCGCGGCTGACCACCACGGTCTCGGCGCCGGCGGAGTGCAGGTCGTACATCGCCCGGGTCAGCTCCGGGAGGTCGTCGTTGCGGGCACGGCCGTCGCGGATCAGCTCCTCGTGGCTCACCTTGAGGAAGAAGACCCCGCTGTCCAGCACCGCGCCGAGGTGATCGCCGGAGAGGTCGACCACGACCTGGCCACCGTTGGCTCCGAGGTCGGCGGCGAAGCGCCGGTACAGGTCGGCCGGGACGAGCCACGGCTCGTTGGGTCCACTCAGAATGCTCACCGACGCCCGCAGACCCTCGCCCAGGGCCAGGTTGTACAGCTCGTCCAGCTCGTGGCGGCTCAACGGCTGCCCGGGCACGTCGGCGACCTCCTGCCGCGATCCGCCCCGGCGGTCGTGGACGTATCCGCCGCTGCCGGAATCGCGGACCACCACCTTGAGGTCCACCCCCTCGCTGACCAGCAGCGGCTCCAACACCTGGCCGATCTCGCCGCCGAGCGCGGCGCAGAGCACCACGTCGACACCCAGCGACATCACCATCCGGGCCTGCCAGACGCCCTGCCCACCGGGGTGCAGGTGCAGTTCGGTGTGGTCGTTCGGCTGGTCCACGGTCACGGTCAGTTGCGGAGTGGGCGCGAAGACCATCACGTGCCCGCTCACTGGTCGGCACCGTTCATGAATCCACCCTCTCCGTCACGCCCGGTGATTCGTCACTAACCGACCCTAATGGGGCAAGTGATGGACCGCGACGCATCGGCCGGTGTCCGTCCGGGCGTTGCCAGCCCGTTCGGTGTACGGGACGATCGTGCGACCAGCGACGGCAGGAGACGGTGTGCTCAGGCGCGATACCTTCAGCTACACCGTTCAGGCCCGGTGCGCCCCCGCCGAGGCGGCCGCCCTGCTCAGCGACCTGACCCGGCAGGGTGAGCTGCATCCGCTGATCGTCAGCGTCCAACGGCTGCCACCACGCCCCGGCGCCCTGGCCAGCTACGCGATCAGCGACCGGTTGCAGGCCGGCCCGCTGCGCTTCCGGACCACCTACCAGGCCGACGTGCTGATCAACGAGGAGGACGAGATCGTCATGGTGGCCCGGCAGCGGCCGGCCACCACCGTGCGCAACCACACCCGACTGCGCGCCGAACCGGACGGACTGCTCCGGGTCGACGTGGAGATCACCCTGAGCGCACCGGCCCCGCTGTTCCGGTACGCGTTCCGCCAGGCCCGCGCAGCCCACCTCGCCCTGGCCAGCCGCCTCGGCGCGGCCCTGGACCGCGCCGGCAACCCCCCGCCCGCCACCTGACCCGCGCCCTCGCGCCTCCGCGCCTCCGCGCCTCCGCGCCTCCGCGCCTCCGCGCCTCCGCGCCTCCGCGCCTCCGCGCCTCCGCGCCTCCGCGCCTCCGCGCCTCCGCGCGGGGCGGACCGGCGGTCCCCTGTCTCGCAAGATCGTGCTCGATCCTGGATGTAGTGGCATCCCGCGGCGCCGAGCCCACTACATCCTGGTTGTAGCGCGATCATGGGCGGCAGGACCGGCAGGACCGGCAGGACCGGCGGGACCGGCAGGTGCGCGACGGCCGCGGGCGGCGCGGGCGGTGGCCGTGGGGCGGGCGGGCGCGGCAGGGGCGGCGGGGCGGGCGGGGCGGCGGCCCCACGGCTTGTACGTGGAGAGCACCGTCGCGATGATCATCAGGCTGGTCGAGACGGCGGGTGCGATCACCAGGTCGGCACGGTCCCGGGTGGGTAGTGCGGCGCCCAGGTCACCGGCGTGGCGCAGGTTCGGGGTGAGCAGGAACAGGACCAGTCCGACCATCACCGTGGTGAGCACGAGTTTGACCAGTACCCAGCGGTAGCGCAGCAGACCCCATGGGGTGAGGAGGGCGCTGGCGACACCGATCAGCCAGACCAGCACGCTCAGCGGCGCGAACAGCACGGTGCCGAGCAGCGCGGTGACCGGGTAGACGGTGGCCGGGTCGGCGCCGCGCTGCACCGCCACGCCGAGGGTGAGCAGCACCAGGTCGGTGCCGAGCCAGCCGAGGGAGGTGACCAGGTGCAGGGTGAGCAGCGCCTTGCGGGCGGTGGGTGGAATTCGAGGCATGCCCCGGATGCTGCCCGCCGGGCCCGGCCGGGTCGTCCGACGGCCGGCGACGTCCGGTGTACGCCCGCTGACGTACCCGTGGCCGGCACCCCCCCCCGGGTGAGGCGGGCGCCGGCCACGGGTGGGGTCAGTACACCGACAGGTGCACGTGGTTGGTGTGGTCGCTGGCCGGGTCGCCACCCGCCCCGCTGTACGACTTCCATCCGCTGCTCGGCAGCCAGATCTGCCGGTACCAGATCACGTAGAGCACGGCGAGCCGGTCGGCGTTGCGGATGAAGTACGCGGCCAGGTTGTTGCCGTACGTCTTGTCGGCGCCGGTGGCGTCACCGCCGAAGCCGCCCTTGGCCGCGGCGAAGTCGCAGGCCCGACCCTTGGGGTGTTCGCCGGAGCCGCCGGAGCGGTGACAGGAGACGTAATGGGTGAAGCCGGCTGCCTTGGCCTGGTTGAGGGCGTGCAGGGTGCGGGGGGTGATGCAGCCGCTGGCCGGGGTGGGGTCGTTGATGCTGCACGATTCCGATGGCCAGGAGCCGTCGGAGTTGCGCGGCGCGGCCGTGGCGTTGGCGCTGGAGGTGCCCCGGTTGGAGCCGGTGTCGGCGGTGGTCTGCGGTTTGGGCGTGGTGGCCACGGTGAGAGCCCGTTCGGCCTGTTCCTTGCGCTTGGCCATCACCGCGACCTGCTTGCGCTGCTCGCGGATCTCGCCGTCCAGGGCGACCCGGGTACGGGTGGCCTCGTCCCTGGTGGTGAGCAGGTCGCGCAGCACCCGGTCCTCGTTGGCGGCGACCGCGTCCAGGGCGGCGGCCCGGTCCATGAAGCCTTCCGGGGTGTTGCTGTTGAGCAGCGCCGACATCGCGCCGAGGCGGCCGGTGCGGTAGGCCAGGCCGGCGATCTCGCCGACCTTGCCGCTGCGGACGTTCAGTTCGGCCTCGGTGGTCTTCAGCTGGGTGGTGAGCTGTTGCTGGCGCTGCAGCGAGGTGTCCAGGGCGCGCTTGGCGTCCAGGTAGCCCTTGCTGGCGGCTTCCAGTTGGGCCCGGAGGGCGGGGGTGCCGCCCTCCTCGTCACCGTCGGGCGCCGCGGCGGCCCGTTGGCCGGTCGGGGGAGCGGCCGAGGCGGTGCCGGGCGGGAGTGCGATGCCGAGGGCCAACATCGCGACGATCAGGGCCGCCAGGCGGGCGGCGGGTGGTCGTGCTGGTGCCACTACGCATGTCCTTCCGTCAGCCGCCGACCGGGTTAGCTGACGGGTTCGGGACGGAAGATCCCTACCGCTGACGCGGATGCACCCCAGGAACATGGTTCCCCGGTTCGCCCGCTCGGGCGATTAGGCGGCGGCCGCCACCGGCGCCGGGTGGGCGCCGCCTGGTGGAGGCCGGGACCGAGCCTACCGGTGCTGGTGGGGCCGCTGCAGCCGATGTGACGGACGGTGCGTACGTCGTCACGAAAAACTCGGACCAATCCGAGTGAATCTCCTGAAATGCCGTCACCACTCGACCGAACCGCAGGCACCGGGTGCGGCACCGGGTTCGATCTGCAGCGTGGCGTGCTCGATCCGGAAGTCCTCGTGCAGGGCCGTGCGCGCGGCGCTGAGCACCGTGCCGACCTCGGCGCCGGGTGCCATGGTCAGGTGCGCGGAGGCCACCTCCATGCCCGAGGTGAGCGTCCAGACGTGCAGGTCGTGCACCTCGACCACGCCGGGAACCGCGGCGAGTCGGTCGTGTACGGCGGTGACCTGGAGGTGCTCCGGGGCGGCCTGCACCAGGATGCGGACGGCGGCCCGGCCGAGTCGCCAGGTGCGCGGCAGGATGAACACGCCGATGGCGACCGCGACCAGTGGGTCGGCCCACCACCAGTCGGTGACCGTGATGAGCAGTGCCGCGCCGATCACGCCGAGCGAGCCGAGGAGATCGCCGAGCACCTCCAGGTAGGCCCCCTGGAGGTTGATGCTCTCCCGGGCGCCCGCGCGGAGCAGGGCGAAGGCGGCCACGTTGGCGAGCAGGCCGAGTACGGCGACCGTGAGCATCGGGCCGGTCAGCACCTCGTGCGGATCGCCGAACCGGCCGATCGCCTCGATCACCACGTAGACCGCCACGCCGGAGAGCAGGGCGGCGTTGGCCAGCGCGGCGAGCACCTCGAGGCGGTAGAGCCCGAAGGTGCGCTGCGGGTCGCCGGTCGTCCGCCGGGTGGCGGTGATCGCGGCGAGCGCCATGCCGATGCCGAGCACGTCGGTGAACATGTGCCCGGCGTCGGAGAGCAGAGCCAGCGAGCCGGTGTGCAGGGCCGCCACGGCCTCGACCACCATCAGGGTGGCGAGCAGCCCGAACGCCGCCCAGAGCCGGCCCCGGTGCTGCTGCGCCGCGTTGGTGACCGACGCGTGGTGGTGGTCATGACCTGCGCCCACGAAATCCACCCTCCGTCGCCAGTCGGGACCCGGTCAAATGTATGCGCACATCGCTATGTATGCAAGTGTACGGTCGACGGGCGGCCGACGGTGCCCGCCAGGGCGGATCAGCCGGTCGGGTCGATGGTGGTGAGCCGCTGCGTGGCCCGGGAGAGCGCGACGTAGAGCGTCCGTACGCCGGCGCCCGGATCCGCCCGGATCTCGCTCGGAGCCACCAGCACCACCCCGTCGTACTCCATGCCCTTGGCCTCCAGGCTGGTCACCACCTGCAGGCGCGGCGCGCCGAGCGTGCCCAGCCAGCCGGCGACCTCGTCGCGGCGGGGGACCGGCGTGATCACCCCGACCGTGCCGTCCACCTCCGCCAGCAGGGCGGTGGCGGCCTCCACGACGGCGGTCTCCAACCCGGTCGCCGGCACCACCAGCTCGACCGGGTCGACCCCGGTGGAGCGGACGGCGGTCGGCAACGGCAGGTCCGGGTAGAGCCGGCGGATCTCCGCCGCCGCCACCGCGAAGATCTCCGAGGAGTTGCGGTAGTTGGTGGTGAGCGTGAAATCGGCCCGCTTGCGCCGGCCCAGCGCCTGGTCGCGCGCACGGGTCAGCTCCTCCGGGTCACCGGTCCACGCCGTCTGCGCCGGATCGCCCACCACCGTCCAGGAGGCCAACCGGCCGCGCCGGCCGATCATGCGCCACTGCATCGGCGAGACGTCCTGCGCCTCGTCGACCACCACGTGCGCGTACTCCCGGTAGTCCTCCGGCCGCTCCCGGGCCGCCGCCCGGGCGGCCCGCTGCCGGTCCGCGGCGGTGCTCAGCTCGCGGACCCCGCCCGCGAGCTGGAACGGGTCGCGCCGGGCCCGCGCCGGCTGCGCCGGCCGGCCGAGCAGGGCGTCCAGCTCGTCCAGCAGCGCCACGTCGGCGATGGTCAGACCCGTGGAGTCCAGATCCCGGTACGCCGCGCCCAGCAGCCGGATCTCCGCGCCGGAGAGGATCCCGCCCGCGTAACGGCGCAGGCGCTCCGGCCGGGCCAGCCAACCGAGCACGTGCCGGGGGTGCAGCCGTGGCCACCACGCCTTGAGGAACTCGCGGAACTCCGGCCGCTCGGCGACCTCGTCCTCGAAGGCCCGCTGCTCCGGCAGCCGGCCGATGTTCAGCCGGCGGGCCTGCGCCCAGAGCGCGGCGAACACCCCGTCGAAGCCGGCCCGGCGTACCTCGTTGCGCCGCGCGCCCCGGTGCAGCACGCGATCCCGGATCCCGTCCAGCTCGGCCCGGTCCAGTCGCAGTAGCGAACCCCGGTACAACAGTCGCAACTCGCCCGGACCGCCCGGCACCGCGTCGCGCACCGCCCGCTCCAACACCCGGCGCATCCGCAACGAGCCCTTCACCGCCGCCACCTCCGGCGGGTCGGTACGGGTGGCGGTCATGCCGGGGAAGAGCGTCCCCAGCGAGTGCAGGGTCGCGGTGTCCTCACCGAGCGACGGCAGCACCGAGGCGATGTACTCGACGAAGACCGAGGACGGGCCGACCACCAGGATGCCGCCGCCGGCGTACCGGCTGCGGTCGGAGTACAGCAGGAAGGCCGCCCGGTGCAGGGCGACCGCGGTCTTGCCGGTGCCCGGGCCGCCGGCGACGATCGTCACCCCGGAGCTGGGCGAGCGGATCGCCTCGTCCTGCTCCCGCTGGATCGTCGCCACGATGTCGCGCATGCCCCGGCCGGTGGCCCGGGACAGGGTGGCCAGCAGCGCGCCGTCGCCGACCACCGTCATCCCCTCGGGGGCGGCGCTCGGGTCGAGCAGGTCGTCCTCGATGCGGGTGACCTGCTCGGCGCGGGACTGGATGGTGCGGCGACGCACCACGCCCAGCGGCTGGTTCGGGGTGGCCTGGTAGAAGGCGGCGGCGGCCGGCGCGCGCCAGTCGACGACCAGCGTGGTGGCGTTCTCGTCGCGGATGCCGAGCCGCCCGACGTGCAGCGTCTGACCCTCCCGCAGGTCCAGCCGGCCGAAGACCAGCCCCTCGTGCTCGGCGTCGAGGGTATGCCGCCGCTGCGCGGCGTGGAAGACCATCGCGTCGCGCTCGACGAGCGCGCCGAACGTGCCCACCCGCGCCATCCGGTAGCCGTCCCGCTCGGCCAGTACCGCCGACCGGCGCAGCTCGGCCAGCCGGGCGTACACCCGGTCGAGGTGCCGTTGCTCGACGGCGATCTCCTGCTCCAGGACGGTCTGGTCGGTCAACGCACGCTCCTTCGGGGTCGCCGGCAAGCGGCGCGAACCGCGCGGGCCAACCGCAGAAGGGTACGGCCCCCGGCCCGGCCCGCCGCGCCCGAGGTGCGCGAACGTGGCTCAGGCACCCGCGCCGGCGGTGGTCGCGCCGCCCAGTCGCGGCGGCGCCTCGGCGAGTACGCGGTGCAGGACGCCGGTCAACGCGGCGTTCACCTCGTCCGGGCGTTCCATCATCAGCATGTGACCGGCACCCGGGCAGACGGTCAGCTCGGTGGCCGGTAGGGCCGCGGCGATCGACTCGGCGCACGGCGGCGGGGTCAGCCGGTCCCGGTCGCCGACCAGGGCGGCCGCCGGCAGGTGAGCCAGCGCGGCGAGAGTGTCCAGCCGGTGCTGGGCGCCGATGGACGCGCGGAAACCGCCGATGGAGCGCAGCGAGGCGCGGGCCACCGCCGAGGTCACCAACCGGATGTCGGCCGGTTCGCAGTGGTTGCCGAAGAGCATCCACCGGATGCTGGGTCGCAGGGCGCGCAGCAGCGCCCGGGGTGCCCGCCAGGACCCGCAGCGGGCCAGCACTCCCGCGCCGGTCGTCTCGGCCAGTCGGATCAGTCGGGCGATCCGCGGCGAGAGCCCGTACACCGTGTGCGTGTGCCCCTCGGCGGTCGTCGAGACGAAGACCAGCCCGGCCGTGCGGGCGGCGAAGTGCGCGGGGTGGCGGTGCGCGTACTCCATGATCGTCATACCGCCCATCGAGTGCCCCACCAGGACGATCCGCCCGGACGGCGCCACCGTGTCGATCACCGTGGCCAGGTCGTCGCCGAGTTGGGCCAGGGTGGCTGTCGGCAGTGCCATGCAGCTGGACCGCCCGTGGCCCCGCGCGTCGTAGGTGACCACCCGCACCCCGCCGGCGGGCGCGCTGAGTGGGTCGACCTGCCGGTGCCAACTGCGGCCGTCGAGCGTCCAGCCGTGCAGCAAAATGGCCGTGACCTGGGCATCTGCCGGCCCTGCCGCCTCCACGTGCAGCCGCACACCGTCGGGCAGACCGACCTCGAACCGCTCCGGCATCGCCACCTCCCCCAGGGCCGCCCGGCACCACCAGCACCGGGATACCCGGCGGTAACACCGGCTACCCGCCAGCAGACCACGTCAATCGCGCCGTGGCGAACATTCCCGACCCCGCCCGTGACCCGCGAACGGCGGGCCAAGCTGAACGGCATGGAGTCGGCGGGACAGGGGCGGCAGGCCGGCGGCACGCCCCGCGCCGCGCTGGCCGAACTGCTCGCCGGCAACCGACGGTTCGTCAGCGGACAACCGATCCACGGACACGACGTCACGGCCGCCGCGGCGACCGCCTCCGGCGACCAGCAGCCGTACGCCGTGGTGCTCGGCTGCATCGACTCACGGGTGCCGCTGGAGGCGATCTTCGACCAGACCTTCGGTGCGATCTGCGTGATCCGTACCGGTGGGCACGTGCTCGACCGCGCCGTCTGCGGCTCCATCGAGTACGTCGTGGGCCAACTCGGCGTACCGCTGGTGATGGTGCTCGGCCACGAGCGGTGCGGCGCGGTCGGCGCCGCGGTGGACGCGCTGCGTGGCGGGGAACGTCCCGGAGGCTCCCTCGCCCACCTGGTCGACGAGATCGCGCCGGCGGTCCTGGAGGTGGGGCTGGACGACCCGGCGGTGCTCCCGCTGGCGATCCGCCGGCACGTCCGGCGCACGGTGGACGCGCTGCGGGTCGACGACCTCCTCGCCGGGCCGGTCGCCGCGCAGCGGGTGGCCGTGGTGGGCGGCCTCTACGACCTGGCCACCGGCGAAGTCGCCCTGCTCGACCCGACCTGAACGGCGCGGCCCGGCCCGGCCCCGGTGCGGCCCGGCGCCACGTGGCCCGGCCGCGGTCGAGTCAGGGCGCGCGCCGAACCCTGTCGCTACGGGTGCGGACGCGAAACCGCCCGCCGGGACATCCCGGCGGGCGGTTTCAGGCGTTGCGGTGGGGGAGGGCTCAGCCCTCGAAGACGCCGGCCGCGACCAGACGCTTCTCGGTGGCCTCCCAGCCGTCGTTCGGGTGGGTGGTGGCCAGGGTGTTGATCTCCGCCCGGATCTTGGCGGCGTGGCCGGCGGCGGCCAGCACCCGGATCTCCTCGACGAAGGCGTCGGAGTCGGTGCGCAGGTGCGCGGTCTTGCCGTTGGTCAGGTTCCGCACGTAGGCGTGCTTGCCGCCGTTGAGCGGGATGAGGTACTTGAACTCGCCCAGCACGCTGAGGGCGCCACCCTGGCCAGCCTGGCCGGCCCGGACGGACGCGCGCGCGGTCTTAGAGGTGTTGCTCGCCACGGAGGTACTCCTTGCAAGACGTACGGGAGGACTGGACGTCCGGGGGCTGTGTGCGGGCCACACAGACTCGGCCCGCGAAGGTGTAACGCGGCATAAGCCGCCGGTGGAACTGTACACGACCACGACATCAGGCTGGTCGTCGCGGTGTCCTGAGAGGCAACGGAGACCACCCGTCCGGCTATTCCACCCGGCGTTTTTTCCGATTCCCTGGCGCACCATCCGTCACACAAGTCATCATGTGTTGCAGCAACCACTCGGTGGACGAGGTCGTAGGGGAAGACGCACCTCGCTCTCCGGGAGGTCACCGTGCCAACGCGTGGCGTCGTATACGTCCACTCGACCCCGCTCGCCGTGTGCTCGCACGTCGAGTGGGCGATCGCGCGCGTCCTAGCCGCGCCGGTCAACCTGCAGTGGACGACTCAGCCCGTCGATCCCGGCGCCCGCCGGGCCGAATGCGGGTGGACCGGCCGTCCGGGAACGGGTGCCGAGCTGGCTGCTGCCCTACGGCAGTGGCCCATGATCCGTTTCGAGGTGACCGAGGAGCCGAGTCCCGGCGTGGACGGCGAACGCTTCATGTACGTGCCGGCCCGTGGCCTGTTCCGGGCCACCGTCGGCGCGGCCGGTGACATCCAGCTCGGCGAGGACCGGCTGCGGGCGCTGATGGCTGGCTCCCGTGCCCCGGAGGCGCTGGCGCACGCCCTGGACAAGGCGCTCGGCACTGCCTGGGACGCCGACCTGGAGCCCTATCGCTACGCCGGTGACGGCGCCCCGGTGACCTTGCTCACCAGGGTCGGTTGACCCGGGCGCCGGTCACCTGCCCGCATGCCGTCCGGCCGGCCACCTGTCCCGGCCGACCGGTAAGGTCAAGTTGCCCCGATAAGGGGGAACTGGTGGGATAGGCGGCGTGCCGATTCGCCCGCGTCGCGCCAGCGTCGCCGTCGCCGCCCTGACCGCCCTGCTCGCCTCCGGCTGTACGGGTTCCCCGGACCGCCCCGAGCCGACGCCCGGCCCGACCGGCACCTCCGCCGGTCCGAGCGCACCCGCCGCGTCGACGCCGCCCGGTGATCCCGCCGCCCGTGCCGCCGCCCTGGCCGCCACGCTCTCCGACGAGGATCTGGTCGGCCAGGTGCTGATGCCGTACGCGTACGGCGACTCCGCGACGAAGGTCTCACCCGGCTCGGCGGCCGGCAACCAGGCCCTCGCCGGTGTCGACACCCCCGCCGAGATGATCGCCCGGTACCGGCTCGGTGGGCTGATCCTGGTCGGCTTCAGCGCCGACGACCCGACCAAGGGCAACCAGGAGACCACCAACGTCGACAACCCGAAGCAGGTGCACGACCTCACCGCGGGGCTGCGCGCCGCCGCCGGCCGGCTCGCCACCGGCCCGGCACCCTTCCTGGTCGGCACCGACCAGGAGTACGGCGTCGTCACCCGCATCACCGACGGCGTCACCGTGCTGCCCAGCGCCCTCGCGGCCGGGGCGGCCGGCGACCCGAAGCTCACCGAGGCCGCCTGGCGGGCCGCCGGCGCCGAGCTGGCCGCCATGGGGATCAACGTGGACTTCGCCCCGGTGGCCGACGTGCTGGCCACCCGCAGCACCGTGATCGGCTCCCGGTCGTACGGCGCGGACCCCAAGCAGGCCGCCGCGCAGGTCGGCGGCGCCGTCCGGGGCCTGCAGGCGGGTGGCGTGGCGGCCACCCTGAAGCACTTCCCCGGGCACGGCCACAGCGCCGACGACTCGCACCAGGACCTGCCGGTGCTCACCCAGTCCGCGGCGGCCCTGCAGAGCGGCGCGTGGCCGCCGTTCACCGCCGGTATCGACGCCGGGGCGATGGCCGTCATGTCCGGCCACCTGGACGCGCGGGCCATCGACCCGGGCATCCCGGCGACCTTCTCGCACAAGCTGCTCACCGACGTGCTGCGCGGCCAACTCGGCTTCCAGGGCGTCGTGATCACCGACGGGATGAACATGCCGCCGGCCAAGCGCTGGGCCCCCGGCGAGGCCGCCGTCCGCGCGTTGAACGCCGGCAACGACCTGATCCTGATGACCCCGAACGTCGGCCAGGCGTACGACGGGCTGCTCGCCGCGCTGCGCGGTGGGTCGCTGCCCCGGACCCGGCTCGTCGAGGCCGTCACCCGGGTGCTCACCATGAAGTTCCGGCTCGCGGAGCTGCCCACCGCGCCGATGTCCACGCTCAACATCCCGGCGCACCGGTCGGCGGCGGAGGCGCTGGCCGCCGGTGCGGTCACCGTGCTGCGGGGCGCCTGCGGCGGCGCGATCCGTGGGCCGGTGACCGTCACCTCGTCCGACGGTCGGGACGGCACCCGGGCGGCGCTCACCGCCGCCCTGACCGAGGCCGGTGTATCGGTCAAGGCCAGCGGGGGCACGGCCGTGCACCTGGTGGGCTACGGCGACGGCACCTCCGATCTGCGCGCCGACGCCGCCGTCACGGTCGCCATGGACACCCCGTACGTGCTGGCCAAGGCCACCTCGCCGACCCTGCTGGCGACGTACTCCTCCAGCCGGGCGTCGATGACCGCGTTGGCCGCCGTGCTGGCCGGCAAGGCCCGACCGGGCGGCCGGTCCCCGGTGGCGGTGCCCGGCCTGCCCGCCACGACCTGCGGCACCTGACCCGTCCGACCGTTCCCGGGCCGGCGCGCGCGGAAAACGCCTCGCGTCGGCGACGCCGGCCTGGGAGCCTCGAGGCCATGTCAGCGGCACAGGGCTTCCGGTACGACCAGCGTGCCGACGGCACGGTGGTGATCACGCACCACGGGCGGGTGGCCGGCACGTTGCGCGGCGCCCGGGCGGCGGAGTTCCTCGCCGAGGTCGACGACGACCCGCAGCTCGTGATGGCCCGCTGGACCGGCAACTACCGGCGGGGCAACGAGCGCACCGCGAAGCAGCACCCCCGCAACCGGGCCTGAACGCCCGGAAGGGCCCCCGCTCGTGCGGGGGCCCTTCCGGGCGATGGAGCGGCGGCCTCAGGGGCGCGTGAACACCAGAGCCACGTTGTGACCACCGAAGCCGAACGCGTTGTTCAACGCGGCGGGGATCTCCATGTGGCGCGGCTTGTGCGCGGCTACCTCAAGGGTGAGCCCCGGCTCCGGGTCGTCCAGGTTGATCGTCGGAGGCACGACACCGTCGCGGATGGCCAGGATGGTGGCGATCGACTCCAACGCGCCGGCCGCACCGAGCAGGTGACCGGTCATCGACTTCGTCGCGGCCAGCACCGGGTGGTCGCCGAGCGCCTTGTGCAGCGCGCCGATCTCCAGCATGTCGCCGACCGGGGTCGACGTGGCGTGCGCGTTGACGTGCACGATGTCCCGCTTGGCGACGTCCGCGTCCGCGATCGCCTTGGCGATGGCCCGGATGGCGCCCTCACCCTCGGCATGCGGCTGCACCATGTCGTACGCGTCGGACGTGATGCCGGCGCCGGCCAGACGCGCGTACACCCGGGCACCCCGGGCTGCGGCGTGGTCGGCACGCTCCAGCACCACGATGCCGGCGCCCTCGCCCAGGACGAAGCCGTCGCGGCCGGTGTCCCACGGGCGGGAGGCCCGTTCCGGCTCGTCGTTGCGGGTCGACATGGCCCGCATCGAGCTGAACCCGGCGATCGGCAGCGGGTGGATGACCGCCTCGGTGCCGCCGGCCACCACCACGTCGGCCCGGCCGGCGCGGATGATGTCCAGGCCCAGAGCGATCGCCTCGGCACCGGTGGCGCAGGCGCTGGCCACCGAGTGGACGCCGGCCTTGGCGCCCAGCTCCAGCCCGACCCACGCGGCCGGACCGTTCGGCATCAGCATCGGGATGGTGTGCGGGGACACCCGCCGCGGCCCGGACGCCTCCAGGACGTCGTCCTGGGCGAGCAGGGTGATGGCACCGCCGATGCCGGAGCCGACGCTGACCGCCAGGCGTTCACCGTCGAGGCCGGAGTCGGCCAGGCCGGCGTCCGCCCAGGCCTGCTGGGCCGCGATGAGCGCGATCGCCTCGGAGCGGTCCATCCGGCGCAGCTTCACCCGGTCGAGCACCTCGGACGGGTCCACGGCCAGCTGGGCGGCGATCCGGACCGGCAGTTGCTCGGCCCACTCCTGGGTGAGGGCAGTCACCCCGGAGCGGCCGGCGAGCATGGCGTCCCAGGTCGACGCGACGTCCCCGCCAAGCGGGGTCGTCGCGCCGAGCCCGGTGACGACGACGTCAGGACGACTCATGATCAGGACTGCGCCTCGATGAAGCTGACGGCGTCGCCGACGGTCTTCAGGTTCTGCACCTCGTTGTCCGGGATCTTGACGCCGAACTTCTCCTCGGCCGCCACGACGACCTCGACCATGGAGAGCGAGTCGACATCAAGGTCGTCGGTGAAGGACTTCCCCTCGGCCACGTCGTCCGGGTTCACCCCGGCAACCTCTTCGAGGATCTCGGCGAGGCCGGTGGTGATCTCGTCACGGGTCATTGCGGTTGGTTCCTTTCATCGGGGGTTGTCCGACGGTCGGCGTCGCCGACCGCCACTCCTGGAGCGCGTACGCGCCCGAGGGGATCTCAGGGGCAGCGGACGACCTGACCGGCGTAGGTCAGGCCGCCGCCGAAGCCGAACAGCAGCACCGGTGCGCCCGAGGGCACCTCCCGCCGCTCGACCAGCTTGGACAGGGCCAGCGGGACGCTCGCCGCCGAGGTGTTGCCGGACTCGACGATGTCCTTCGCGATGATCGCGTCGGGGATGTTGAGTCGCTTGGCGATGCCGTCGATGATCCGCGCGTTGGCCTGGTGCGGCACGAACGCGGCCAGCTCCGACGGGTCGACCCCGGCGCGCTCGCACGCCTGCAGGGCCAGCGGCGCCAGCGCGGTGGTGGCCCAGCGGAAGACCGACTGCCCCTCCTGCTGGATGTACGGGCGCCAGCCCTCGATGCGTACCGCGTCGCTCTTCTCCGGCGCCGAACCCCAGACCACCGGACCGATGCCGGCCGGCTCGTCGTCGGGGCTCGCGGTCACCACCGCGGCGCCGGCGCCGTCGGCGAAGATGATGCAGGTGGAGCGGTCGGTCCAGTCGGTGAAGTCGGAGAGCTTCTCGGCGCCGATGACGATCGCGTTGCGCGACGCCCCGGCGCGGATGGCGTGGTCGACGATGCCCAGCGCGTAGGCGAAGCCCGAGCAGGCGGTGTTGACGTCGAACGCGCCCGGGGCGGTGATGCCCAGCTTCGCGGCGACCCGGCAGGCCACGTTGGGGCTGCGGTCGATCGAGGAGCAGGTGGCGACGACGACGAGGTCGATGTCGGCGGCGCTCAGACCCGAGTTGGCGAGCGCCTTGCCGGCGGCGGCGGTGGCCATGTCGGCGACCGTCTCGCTGTCGGCGATCCGGCGGCTGACGATGCCGACCCGGTCCCGGATCCACTCGTCGTTGGTGTCGACGAGCTGGGCGATGTCGTCGTTGGTCACCACTCGCGAGGGCTGGTAGTGCCCCATCGAGACGATGCGGCTGCCAGTCATGAGAGACCTCCGATGGGGGCGAGCGGTTGGCCCGGCGTGCCGTGCCGGGCGATCAGGTCCCGTGCGGCCGGCAGGTCGTCCGGGGTGTTCAGGGTGACGATCTCCGGGGCGCCGTCGCCCTTCAGTTCGCGCTTGACCAGGCCGGCGAGCGTGCCCGCCGGGGGCAGCTCGATCACGCCGGTCACCCCGAGGTCGGCCAGCGCGCGCATGCACAGGTCCCAGCGGACCGGGGCGGTGACCTGGCGGACCAGACGCCGCACCATCTCCTGGCCGTCGTCGACGGCGGTGCCGTCGAGGTTGGACAGCAGGATCCGGGCCGGGTCGGCGGGGGTGATCCCGGCGGCGACCGCGGCGAGCGCGCTCTCGGCCGGTGCCATGTACGGGGTGTGGAACGCGCCGGCCACCTGGAGCCGGATGATCCGGGTCTTCGCCGGCGGTTCGGCGGCGAGCTTGTCCAGCCCGTCCAGGGCGCCGGCGGCGACGATCTGGCCGGCGCCGTTGCGGTTGGCGGGGTGCAGCCCGTGGGCGGCGATGGCGGCGAGCACCTCGTCGGGGTCGCCGCCGAGCACGGCCGCCATGCCGGTCGGCTCCAGCGCGCACGCCGCGGCCATCTCGCGACCGCGTACGCCGGCGAGGGTGATCGCGGCCTCGGCCGACAGGACCCCGGCCAGTGCCGCGGCACCCAGCTCGCCGACGCTGTGGCCGGCGGTGAGGGTCACCTCGTGCAGCGGCAGGTGCTCGGCGGCGAGCAGCGCCGCGGCGACGAGCAGCGGCTGGGTGCGGGCGGTGTCCTTGATCTCGTCGGCGTCGGCGGTGGTGCCCAGGTGCACCAGGTCGACCCCGGCCAGCGCGGACCACGAGCGCAGGCGCGCCTCGGTGCCGGTCAGGTCGAGCCAGGGGGTCAGGAAGCCGGGTTTCTGGGAACCCTGGCCAGGACTAAGTACGGCGAGCACGACTATGACTCTCCCGGATACGCGTGGGTAACGCTGTGCCGGCCTCGACCAAACCACACTAGAACCTTTGGAGACTTCCTACAAAGATCGTCGGTGGTCATCATCGGTTTGGGCGGTTTTCCGGGCGGCCGGGGTCAATGTCTGGGTCGGGACCGTCGAGGTCACCGGGACCGGATCCAGCCGGCCGACGGTCAGCGCCACCTGGAGGGCGAACGCGTCGCGGGGCGACAGCGGCGAGAAGCCGGTCACCTCGGCGATGCGGCGCAGCCGGTACCGCACCGTGTTCGGGTGCACGAACAGCGCCCGTGCGGCGCTCTCCAGCGTGCCGCCGGCCGCCAGGAACGCGTCCAGGGTGCCCAGCAGCTCGCCCCCGGCACGCACCAGCGTCGCGTACACGTCGTGCCGCAGCCGGCGGCGTGCCTCCGCGTCGCCGGCGAGAGCCCGCTCCGGCAACAGGTCGGCGGCCGGCACCGGCCGGGGGGCCGTCGGCCACGCCGGTGCCGCCCGGAAGCCGGACAGCGCGGCGCGCGCCGACTCCGTCGCCTCGTCCAGGCTCGGCACCGCCGGACCGACCACCACCGGGCCGTCCCCGAACGCGTCCAGCAGCTTGGCCGTCGCCGTCAACGGGTCCGGTGCGCCGCCCAGCACGATCACCAGCCGGTCGCCGTGCACACCGCCGATCACCTCCACGCCGATCCGGCGGGCCTGGCGGTAGACCACGTGCAGCACGGCGGAGACCTCCCCGCCGGGGGAGCGGCCGACCGCCACGGCGACCGGTGGCGCGTCCGCCCAGCCCAGCGCGGCGGCCCGGCTGGCCAGCACGTCGGGCGAGTCGCCACGCAGCAGCGCGTCGACCAGCAGGGCCTGCAACCGGGCGTCCCACGCGCCGCGCGACTCGGCGGCCCGCGCGTACACCCGGGCGGCGGCGAACGCGATCTCCCGGGAGAAGCGCAGCACCGCCTCGCGTAGCTGCTGCTCCTCGCCCTCGGCGGCCAGGTGCGACACCTGCTCCTCGACCACGTCGATGGTCACCTTGATCAACGCCACGGTCTGCTGGAGGGTGATCGACCGGGCCAGCGCCTGCGGAGCGGCGGCGAAGACCTCGTCGGAGACCTCCTGGGTGCTGTCCGCCGTGCCGCCACCGTCCTGCAGCCACTGCACCAGCGACCGGGCGCCCGCCTGGGCCACCAGCATCACCCAGGAACGCTGGTCGGCCGGCAGGGCGCGGAACCAGGGCAGGGTGTCGTCCATCCGGGCCACGCTCGCGGTCGCGAGGGCTCCCGCCGCGCGTTCGATCCGGCGCAGCGTGGCCGTCAGCTCTCCACCGCCGCGCGTACCCACGGGCCTAGCCTGACACGCGCTGACCTGGATCTTCCGGTCGGGCCGGGGTGGGCGCGGTCACGGCGGCGCGGGCAGGCCCACCTCCTGGGCCAGGATCGCGGCCTGCACCCGGCTGCGCAGGTCCAACTTCGCCAGGATCGGTACGCGCACCCCGCGCCGAACCGGCGGACGCCCCGGGGGGAGCACTGGCCCCCGGGGTACGCCGTGCACGCCCGTCGGTCCCGGCCAGTACGGTGACAGGGCACGTCGGGGGAGCACCCGCGGGTGAGTGTGAGCGTGAGGAGACCGGGATGGCGCACGGGGAGGCCGAGCACGGCTGCGCCCAGGGCGAGCCCTGCCGGCCGGGGCACCACGACCCGCAGTCGGCGAAGCACCGCCGGACGACCGGCGGCGCGGCAGCGCACCCGACGGAGCCGCTCGCCGGCCGGCCGGACGACGAGAGTGCGCTCCCGCGGCAGCGCTCCGCGGAGCCCGCGGCGCTGGCCGAGCCCGAGTTCGACGTTCCGGCTGGTTGCCTCAGCGAACTTCCTGGATGGGCGGGGGCCCACCGGCACGGCCCGGTCCGGCCGCGTCAGCGGGCCACCCGTCGAGAGCGCCCGCCGCGCCGCTGGTGCTGACCCGGGCCGCCCCGGGCGGGGTCAGCGGGTGCGGCGGCGGATGAGCAGCGCGATCCCGGCGAGGCCGACCGTGATGGTCAGCATCACCGCGACGTTGAGCAGCAGCAGGTGCTGCAGCTCGCCGAGCGCCTCGTCGAGATCCTTGGCGGGGTCGAGAGTGTCTTCCGGGAGCACCCTCTCGCCGCCGCCCACGCCGCCGCTGACCGTGTCGAACTGCCGCTCCAACGGCACCCCGGCACTGCGCAGCGTCTCGGACATGTTGAGCCGGCCGAGGAACCAGCCGGCGCTGGTCTTGTGCCCGTCCGGCTGCTTCGCCGGGCGGAAGATCCGGGGGCCGCCGGCCGCCGCGGGGTACAGGTCGTAGGTCTGCTTCGGGGTGTCGCCGACGAGCACCACGACCGTGTACTTCGGACCGAGGTCGGCCGCCTTCGGCCCGCTCGATGCGCCGGTGCGACCGAGGAAGTTGACCTGGTCGATGACCGCGACCACGAGTTCGGGCTGTGTGTCCGCGCGCAGCCGAAGCGGCTCGGGCAGATCCGTGCCGGTGATGTCCACCCCGGCGGGCGGCGGCGCCGGCGCCGCGGCGGCCGGTCCGGCGGTGCCGAACGACAGCAGCGCCGCCGCCAGCGTCCCCGCCAGCACAGCGGCCCACCGCCTCATCTGTCGGACCATCCCGCCTCCTCGCCCCGTTCGATGGATGGCTTCGTCGTAACGTCCGGACGGTCGGCCGGTGACGACACCGACCGGGCGGTCGGGCCCACTCTCACAGACTCGCAGAACGTCGATGATGTGCAGCTTGTGGAACAGTAATTGGAACTATCTGCGATCTCTGCTCGACTAATGAGGAGCGGTTTGATCAGCGGGCGGATCGTACCCTTACGGAGGGGTTCATGGGGGGCAGGGTTACACGTTTGGGACGGGTCATGCCAGTGGTGATCGGCGTGGCGTTCGGTGTGTCGTTGCTGGCTCCGGCGACGCCGGCCGCCGCACACAACGAGCTGACCGGCAGCGATCCGAGCAACGGCGCCCGGGTGGCCACCGCGCCCACCCGGATCCAGCTCCGTTTCCTGGCGAAGCCGGACCCCGCTACGACGAAGATCACAGTAACCGGACCGGACACTGTGGTCGCTGGCGGCCCGCCGGCGTTCGCCGGCAGTCGGGTGAACGTGCCGTTCAAGCCCGGCGCCGCCGGGCTCTACATCGTCGGTTACCAGGTCACGTCCGGTGACGGGCATCCGGTGAAGGGCGAGGTGCGGTTCACCCTCACCACCGGCACCGCCGCCGGCCCGTCCGCCACGCCGTCGGTCGGCGGCACCGCCGCGACCGGCTCACCCTCGGCCGGCCCGTCGACCGTCGGGCCGTCCTCGGCCCCGACGGGCAGCTCGACGGCGTCCGCCGTGCCGGCGGCGTCGCAGCGGTCCGACTCCGGGAGCCGTTGGTGGCTCTGGGCGCTCGGCGGCCTGGTGCTGCTCGCCGCCCTGGCCGCGGGCCTCGTGTTCCGCCGCCGGCGCGGGGCGCGGTGACGACGGGACGCCCGGGCTTGATCAGGTGCTGAGAAGGAGGGGTCAGGGCCGCCCCTGACCTGCTTCTCAGCACCTGATCACCGCAGCGCCGGTGGGCGGCGGCCGGTCGGTCAGACCAGGCGGAGGCGTGCGGCGCGCATCCGGGCCAGGGTGCGCTCGCGGCCGAGCACCTCCAGCGACTCGAACAGCGGCAGGCCGACGGTGCGGCCGGTGACCGCGACCCGTACCGGCGCCTGCGTCTTGCCGAGCTTGAGGCCACGCTCGGTGCCGACCGCCTCCAGCGTCGACTTCAGCGACTCGGCGTCCCAGGACTCCAGAGCCTCGAAGGCCGCGACGGCGTCGTCCAGCAGCTCCGCCGAGCCGTCCTTCATGGTCTTGGTCCAGGCCGCCTCGTCGATCAGCGGTGAGGCGAGGAAGAGGAAGTCGACGTTCGGCACGATCTCACTGAGCACCGCGAGCCGGGTCTGGGCCAGCGGTGCCACCGCGGCGAACGCCTCGGCGTCGTACTCCTCGGGCTGCCACGGGGGCGGCGCGATGGTGCCGGTGCCGGTCAGCCAGGGCTGGCAGGCGTCGATGAACTCGGCCACCGGCAGCGTCCGAATGTACTCACCGTTGAACGCGCGCAACTTCTTCTCGTCGAAGAACGCGGGGGAGGGGTTGACCTCCTCCAACCGGAACTCGTCCTCGATGACCGACCAGGGGACGATCTCCCGGTCGCCGGAGGGCGCCCAGCCGAGCAGCATGAGGTAGTTGCGCATCGCGCCGGCGAGGTAGCCCTCCTCGCGGTACGCCTCCAGGGCCACCTTGTCCCGGCGCTTGGAGAGCTTCTGCCGCTTCTCGTTGACGACCACCGGCACGTGCGCCCAGACCGGCGGCTTGACCCCGAGGGCGTCCCAGAGCAGCTGCTGCTTGGGGGTGTTGGGCAGGTGCTCCTCGGCCCGGATCACGTGGGTGATCCCCATGGTCATGTCGTCGACGACGTTGGCCAGCAGGAAGACCGGCGAGCCGTCGCCCCGGGCGATGACGAAGTCCTCGATGAGCTTGTTCTCGAAGGTGGGCTCGCCCCGGATCAGGTCGACGACCACTGTCCTGCCCTCGTCCGGCGTACGGAAGCGCAGCGCGTGCCCCGGACCCGGGCCGAGGCCACGGTCGCGGTGGTAGCCGTCGTAGCCCTGGTACTGCGAGCCGGTGCGGGCCTGCACGTCCTCGCGGGTGCAGTCGCAGTAGTAGGCGCGGCCCGACTCGTAGAGCCGTGCGGCGGCGGCGCGGTGCTCGCCGGCGTTCTCCGACTGGAAGTACGGGCCCTCGTAGCTGCCCCGGGAGATGCCGATCCAGTCCAGCGCGGAGAGGATGCCCTCGGTCCATTCGGGCTTGTTGCGCGCCGCGTCGGTGTCCTCGACGCGCAGCACGAACACCCCGCCCTGCTGCTTGGCGTAGATCCAGTTCTGCAGCGCCGAGCGGGCGCCGCCGACGTGGAACATACCGGTCGGGGAGGGGGCGAAGCGCACACGTACTGTCACGTCCCCCAGCCTACGGCGCTACGCGACTGCTTTCCGCCACGCCCCCTGGCTCACCGGACTGAGCGGATCTTGACGACCAGGGCGCTGCCGACCAGGGTCACCACGGCGGTGACCGCGTAGAGCGTCGGATAGCCGCCCAGGTGGACGACGAGCGGCGCGGAGAGCGCCGGCCCGAGCACCTGCGGCGCGGAGTTGGCAATGTTGATCACGCCGAGGTCCTTGGCCCGGTCGGTGGCCCGGGGCAGCACCTGGGTGATCAACGCGGCGTCCACCGAGAGGTAGACGCCGTAGCCGGCGCCGAGCAGCAGCGCGGCGACGATCGCCATCGGCCAGATTGGCGCGACGGCGAGCAGCAGCGCGGCCACCGCCATGATCAGGCCGGAGGCGATCACGTAGACCTTGCGTCGCCCGGAGCGGTCGGACAGCCGTCCGGCGACCACGGCGGTCAGCATCATGCCGAGCGTGTACAGCAGGATCAGCACCAGCAGGCCACCCTCGGGGTCGGGGTGGCGCACCCCGTCGGTGAGGAAGTACAGCAGGTACAGGGTGCCCAGGGCGTTGCCGAGCTGGACCAGGAACCGGGTGATCCAGGCCCAGGCGAAGTCCGGGTGCCGGCGCGGGCTGATCCACATCGACGCCAGCAGCGCCCGCGTGCGCAGCGCCGGCCGGTGCGCGCGGGGCAGCGGGTCGTCGGGCGTGAACAGCGCGAACGGCAGCGACAGCAGCAGGATGGCCACCGCGATCGCCAGATAGCCGGCGGCGTTGCCGGTGACCACGGCGGTGACCAGCACCGCGCCGAGCACCAGCCCGAGCGCCTGCGGGATGCCCACCCAGCCGGACACCCCGCCACGCTGCGGCACCGGAACCCGGTCCGGGATGGCGGCGGTCAGGCTGGCCAGCATCGCGTTGAAGCACACCTGGGCGGCGACCCAGCCCAGCGCGACCCCGGCGATGGTGCGCTGCTGGGCCAACAGCACCAGCGCCGCCGCGCCGAGCACCGCGCCGCCGGCGGTCCAGACGTGCCGCCGGCCGAACTCCCGGCCGAGGATGCGCAGGCAGGTCCGGTCGGACAGCGCGCCCGCGAGGGGGTTGGCGAGCACCGCGGCCAGCGCGCCCAAGCCGGTGACCACGGCCAGCATGGTCTCCTTGGCACCGGGCGCGATCTGCTCGATCTGCTGCGGCAGCAGCACCTGGATCGGGGTGAAGAACGCCATCCACACGCCGAGGTTGGCCGCGAAGATCAGCCCGATCCAGCCGCGCCGCACCGGCACGGTCGGCTCGGCGAGCGCCGCCGGCAGCGACGTCGGCGTCGGGTCGACGGTGGTCACCGTGCCGACCCCGGCCGGCTGGCCGCGAGCACGTCCCGCAACCAGGTGTACGACGACTTCGGCGTACGCGTCTGAGTGTCGTAGTCGACGTGCACCAGACCGAAGCGCTTGGTGAACCCCTCGGCCCACTCCCAGTTGTCCAACAGCGACCAGACGAAGTACCCGCGGACGTCGACTCCGTCGTCGATGGCGGCCCGCACCGCCCGCAGGTGCCCGTCGAGGTACGCGATCCGCTCCGGGTCCGCCACCTGCCCGTCGGCGTCCGGCACGTCGTCGTACGCGCAGCCGCTCTCGGTGACCTCGATGGGCGGCAGCGCGTCGCCGTACGTGTCACGCAGCCAGCCGAGCAGCTCGCGCAGCCCGTCCGGTGCCACCGGCCAGTCGAAGGCGGTACGCGGGTAGCCGTCCAGCGCGACGAGGTCGAACGGCAGCGGGGAACCCTCCTCGGCGGCCCGTACACCGGTGGGGTTGTAGTAGTTGACCCCGAGCACGTCGAGGGGCGCGGCGATGGTCTCCAGGTCGCCGGGGTGGATGACGCTCGCGTCGAAGCCGGGCAGGTCCGGGTAGCCGCGGCCGAGCAGCGGATCCGTGAAGAGCCGGTTGTGCAGCGCCTCGTACGCGGCGCCGGCGGCCCGGTCGGCGGCGGTGTCGCCGAGCACCCGCACCGGGGAGTAGTTGTTGGCGATCGCCACCGGGCTGCCGCTGCGGGCGCGCAACGCGGCGACCGCGAGCCCGTGCCCGAGCAGCTGGTGGTGGGCCACCGGAAAGGCGTCGAAGAGCAGCATCCGGCCGGGGGCGTGCACGCCCATCCCGTAGCCGAGGCTCATGTGGATGAACGGCTCGTTGAGGGTGATCCACAGCCGGACGCGGTCACCGAGGCGGGCGGCGGTGAGATCGGCGTATTCGGCGAAGCGGGCGGCGGTGTCGCGGTGCAGCCAGCCGCCGGCGTCCTCCAGGGGCTGGGGCAGGTCCCAGTGGTAGAGGGTGGCCACCGGGTCGATGCCGGCGGCCAGCAGTTCGTCGACCAGCCGGTCGTAGAAGTCCAGACCGGCGGCGTTGGCCGGGCCGGTGCCGGTGGGCTGCACCCGGGGCCAGGCGATGGAGAACCGGTACGCGGAGACGCCCAGGCCGGCCATCAGCGCGACGTCCTCGGCGTACCGGTGGTAGTGGTCGCAGGCGACCTCGCCGCTGCTGCCGTCGCTGATCCGGCCGGGGGAGTGCGCGAACGTGTCCCAGATGGACGGCCCGCGTCCGTCGACCGTGGCGGCGCCCTCGATCTGGTGCGCCGAGGTGGAGACACCCCAGCGGAAGCCGGCGGGGAACTGGGGCATCGGTGCGGTCGGCATGCGCCCTCCCGATCAACGTGAAACGTGTTCGGGACTCTAGGGCGCTGTCGATGAATGCGCCATAGGCCGGCTTGGCGCATTCCGCAATGGTTGATCGGCGTGTCTTTTTCCGAACCCGTCCAGGTAAGTCCGATTTAGCGCATAGAGTGCCGATATCGTGGGATGTCCTCACTGGAGGAAAGACGGAAATGATCCTCGTGGAACGCAGTGCGCACGTGGCGGCGCCGGTGGAAGTGGTCTGGGACGTCGTACAGCGGGCCGAGCAGTTGCCGGCCTGGCTGGCGGGAGTCCGCGCGGCCGAAGTGCTCTCCGGAGAGGGCTTCGGACGGCGGCAGTTGGTCCAGGCGGGGCGCGGTTCGGCGCATGAGGCCGAGGTGATCGCCTACCAGGAGCCGAACCTGATCGGCTGGCGGGAACGGGCCAAGGGCGCCGGTGCTCGCGCGGAGGCGCGCACCGAGATCTACGTCCAGCTCACTCCCGACGAGGAGGAGGAGGGCGGGACCATCGTGCGGCTCATCGTGGTCCGCTGGCCGGCCGGTCCGGTCAAGGCGGCCCTGCTGCGCCTGGGGCTGCGCCGGGTGGGCGCCGACCTGGAGGACTCGCTGGCCCGGTTGACCGACCTGGCCGCCGTCGGCTGACAGCGCCCGTCCTCCCGGCGCCCCCCGCGTAGGCGGTGGTCCGGATCCCAGCCAGGGACCCAACCCCCGCCCCGCCCCCCGCGCCCCGTCCGGGTAGGGGAAGCCAGAAGGGCCCGGCGCACCAGCGCCGGGCCCTTCCTGGTCGTACTCGAAATCAGCTGTCGCCGCCGGTCTCGCCGACCGGGGCGGCGTTGACGTCGTCGATCGCGTACTTCTTGGCGGCCTCGGCCGGCACGGTGGCCGCCACCGCGCCGCTGCGGGCGAGCTGCCGCAGCGTGGCCACCACGATCGACTCGGCGTCGACGTGGAAGTGCCGACGCAGCGCGTGCCGGGTGTCCGACATGCCGAACCCGTCGGTGCCGAGCGACGTGTAGTCGCCCGGTACCCAGCGGGCGATCAGGTCCGGTACGGCGCGCATCCAGTCGCTGACCGCGACCTTCGGCCCGTCCGCGTCCGCCAGCTTCTGCTGGATGTACGGCACCTTCGCCTCGGCGCCCGGGTTGAGCAGGTTGTACTCCTCGGCCTCCACCGCGTCGCGGCGCAGCTCGGTCCAGGAGGTCACCGACCAGACGTCCGCGGCCACACCCCAGTCCTGGGCGAGCAGCTGCTGGGCCCTGAGCGCCCACTGCATGCCGGTGCCCGAGGCGAGCACGTTGGCCTTCGGCCCGTCGACCTGCGGCGCCGGCGAGTAGCGGTAGATGCCCTTGAGCAGGCCCTCCAGATCCACGCCGGCCGGCTCGGCCGGCTGCAGGATCGGCTCGTTGTAGACCGTCAGGTAGTAGAAGACGTTCTCCTGCGCGTCCCCGTACATCCGGTGCAGGCCGGCTTCCATGATGTGCGCGATCTCGAACGAGAACGCCGGGTCGTACGCGACCACCGCCGGGTTGGTGGCGGCGATCAGCAGCGAGTGGCCGTCCTCGTGCTGCAGACCCTCACCGTTGAGCGTGGTACGCCCCGCGGTCGCGCCGAGCAGGAAGCCGCGCGCCATCTGGTCGGCCGCCGCCCACAGCCCGTCGGCGGTCCGCTGGAACCCGAACATCGAGTAGAAGATGTACATCGGGATCATCGGCTCGTCGTGGGTGGCGTACGCCGAGCCCGCGGCGGTGAACGACGCGACCGAACCGGCCTCGTTGATGCCCTCGTGCAGGATCTGCCCGGTCGTCGACTCCTTGTACGACAGGAACAGCTCCCGGTCGACCGAGGTGTAGCGCTGGCCGTGCGGCGAGTAGATCTTCGCGGTCGGGAAGATCGAGTCGAGGCCGAAGGTGCGCGCCTCGTCCGGGATGATCGGCACCCAGCGCTTGCCGAACTCCTTGTCCTTCATGATGTCCTTGAGCAGGCGGACGAAGGCCATCGTGGTGGCCACCTTCTGCTTGCCCGAGCCGCGCTTGACGTCGGCGAACCGCTCCGGACCGGGGATGGTCAGCCGCTTGGTGCTGGTCCGCCGCGACGGCAGGTAGCCGCCGAGCTGCTCGCGCCGCTCCTTGAGGTACTGGACCTCATCGGACTTCTCACCCGGGTTGTAGTACGGCGGCAGGTAGGGGTTGTCCTCCAGCGCCGAGTCCGGGATGTCCAGGTAGAGCCGGTCGCGGAAGGTCTTCAGATCCTCCAGCGTCAGCTTCTTCATCTGGTGGGTCGCGTTGCGGCCCTCGAAGTGCGAGCCGAGCGTCCAGCCCTTGATCGTCTTCGCCAGGATGACCGTCGGCTGACCGGTGTGCTCGGTGGCCGCCTTGTAGGCCGCGTAGAGCTTGCGGTAGTCGTGCCCACCCCGCTTGAGGTTCCAGATCTCGTCGTCGCTGAGCGGCTCGACCATCTTGCGGGTCCGCGGGTCGCGGCCGAAGAAGTGCTCCCGCACGTACGCGCCGGACTCGGCCTTGTAGGTCTGGTAGTCACCGTCGGTCGTGGTGTTCATGAGGTTGACCAGCGCGCCGTCGGTGTCCGCGGCGAGCAACGGGTCCCACTCACGGCCCCAGACGACCTTGATCACGTTCCAGCCGGCACCCCGGAAGAACGCCTCCAGCTCCTGCATGACCTTGCCGTTGCCGCGGACCGGGCCGTCCAGCCGCTGCAGGTTGCAGTTGATCACGAAGGTGAGGTTGTCCAACTCCTCGCGGGCGGCCACACCGATGGCGCCCAGCGTCTCCGGCTCGTCCATCTCGCCGTCGCCGAGGAACGCCCACACGTGCTGCTGCGAGGTGTCCTTGATGCCGCGGTGCTGTAGGTACCGGTTGAACCGGGCCTGGTAGATCGCGTTCAGACCGCCGAGCCCCATCGAGACGGTGGGGAACTCCCAGAAGTCCGGCATCAGCCGTGGGTGCGGGTACGACGGAAGACCGCCGCCCGGGTGGGACAGCTCCTGACGGAACCCGTCGAGCTGGTGCTCGTTGAGCCGCCCCTCCAGGAACGCCCGCGCGTACATGCCGGGGGAGGCGTGGCCCTGGTAGAAGATGTGGTCGCCGCCGCCGGGGTGGTTCTTGCCCCGGAAGAAGTGGTTGAAGCCCACCTCGTAGAGCGACGCGGAGCTGGCGAAGGTGGAGATGTGCCCACCGACGCCGATCTCCGGGCGCTGCGCCCGGTGCACCAGCATGGCGGCGTTCCACCGGACGTACGCCCGGATCCGACGCTCGACATGCTCGTCGCCCGGGAACCACGGCTCGCGTTCCGACGGGATGGTGTTGATGTAGTCGGTCGTGGTCAGGGGCGGAACCCCGACCTGGCGCTCACGGGCCCGCTCCAGCAGGCGCAGCATGACGTAGCGGGCGCGTTTGGCACCCCGCTCGTCGATGACACCGTCAAGCGACTCGACCCATTCGCTGGTCTCTTCAGGGTCGATGTCCGGAAGCTGGCTCGGTAGGCCGTCGCTGATCACCGGGCGCTTGCGTTCCGTAGCCACAGGCGTTCCCTCGGTTGTGTGTGGGATAGGTCTCTGGCGCCATCCTGCCCCCTGGTGGCACCCGCCGTCACGTCTAGGTGCCCCGGACGCGATGCTGAACACAGGTACCCGTCGGTAACTTAGCGCTACGGCCCGTCTTTCCCCACCCTCCCGTCGTCTGTGCCCACTGCGGCAGAATGCGACGTATGCGCAGTGACGTGATCACCGTCCAGACCGGGTCCCGGCCGACCGTCCGGGACATCACCGCGGAGGCCCAGCAGTTCGTCTCGACCGAGGGCGACGGCCTGCTGCACGTCTTCGTGCCGCACGCCACCGCCGGACTGGCGATCATCGAGACCGGGTCGGGCTCCGACGACGACCTGATCACCGCCCTGGACGCGCTGCTGCCCACCGACAACCGCTGGCGGCACCGGCACGGCTCACCCGGCCACGGCCGCGACCACGTGCTGCCCGCGTTCGTCCCCCCGTACGCCACGCTGCCGGTGCTCGGCGGCCGGCTCGCCCTGGGCACCTGGCAGTCGATCTGCCTGGTCGACACGAACGGTGACAACCCGACCCGCCAGGTCCGCTTCTCCTTCCTCCCCGGCTGACCGCTGTCCTGGGGCGACCATCCCGCCTCTTGTCGCGTCGGGCGAGTTATGGCCGGGCGGTCTCCTGCTCGACGGTCTGCTGACCGATGTGGCCCCGTCGTCAGGCCTCGCCGCCGCGTCGACCGCCGGACTGCTGCTGGTCGCCCCGGCCGCCGCCGGCTGGTGCGCCCGGTCGCTGCGTCCCGCGGACCCGGTGCCGGCCGAGCCGGCCCCGCCCCCGCCCCCGCCCCCGCCCCCGCCCGCGCCCCGCGCCCGGCCGGCGTGCCCGGACCGGATCGCTGAGCTGGACGAACGGCACGACTGCGTACGATGTGGCGGTGACTCAGGAGGCAGGAGCCGCAGCAGGTCGACCGGTGGACCGGGACGGTCTCGCGGCCGACGTGGTGCGTCGGATGGCGCACCTGACGGCCTCCGTGCGGCACCGGCAGGGCACCGCGTTCGCCGAGTTGGGGCTCACCCCGGCGGCGGCCCGGGCGCTGCACGAGCTGGACCCGGACCATCCGCTGCCGGCCCGTGACCTCGCCGACCGGCTCAGCTGTGACCGGTCGAACGTGACGGCGTTGGTCGACCGGCTGGAGCAGGCTGGTCTGGTCGAGCGCCGGACCGACCCGGCCGACCGCCGGCAGAAGACGCTCGTGGTGACCGGTGACGGCCGGGCCGTGCGCGACCGGGTGGCCGAGGTGATGTCCGACTCCCGACTCCTGGCCGGCCTGACCGACGAGGAGCTGGGCACCCTCCGTGACCTGGTGTGGAAGGTGTCCGACGGCGGCCTTCCGGAGCCGTGCGGCCCGGAGTGAGTCGACCCGTGCCGGCCGTGTCCCACTGGGCGACCAGGGCTCGCGTCGGTAATGCTGTCGGACGTGACCACCCCGCAAGATCTCGACGACCGGTTCCGGGAGACGCTGGCGGCACTTCCCGCCGCGCCGCGGCGGCGTGACCCCGCCGACCCGGTCACCGACGACGCCCCGCTGACCGGCGCGCGACTGTTGGACCTGTTCGACGCGCAGGTGACCAGCCGGCAGCTCGACCTGGCCGGTCGTTGGCTGCGCAGCTTCGGGGAGGGCTTCTACACCATCGGCTCGGCCGGGCACGAGGGCAACGCGGCGGTCGCCGCCGCGCTGCGCCCCACCGATCCGGCGTTGCTGCACTACCGCTCCGGGGCGTTCTACTGCGTGCGGGCCGCCCAGGCCGCCGCCGACACCGCGCCGGCCGAGACTCCCGACGCCGAACCGGCCGACGACCGGCAGCAGGCCGTCGACCGTGAGCAGGGCACCGACCCGGCCCCGGCCACCGAGGTCGAGCCGGCCGGGTCCGCGCCGCCCGCCGGCGGATTCGCGCCGTACGCCGAGGCGGCCCGCGACGTGCTGCGCGGCATGGTCGCCTCCAGTCAGGAGCCGATCGCCGGCGGCCGGCACAAGGTGTTCGGCCGGGCCGACCTGAACGTCGTACCGACCACCTCCACCATCGCCTCACACCTGCCCCGGGCGGTCGGGATGGGGCTCGCGGTGGAGCGACTGCGCCGGCTGGACAGCGCCGGACGCCGTACCGGCGCGGGAGTGCGCGTCGGCGACGGCGTCTCCCCGTGGCCGTCGGACGCCATCGTGGTCTGCTCCTTCGGCGACGCCTCGGTCAACCACGCGAGCGCCACCGCCGCGTTCAACACCGCCGGCTGGTACGACCACGCCGGACTGCGCATCCCGGTGCTCTTCGTCTGCGAGGACAACGGGCTGGGCATCAGCGTTCGCTCCCCGCAGGGGTGGGTGGAGGCGGCGTTGCGGGCCAAGCCGGGCATCCGGTACGTCAGCGCCGACGGGGCCGACCCGGTGCGGACGTACGAGGTGGCGCAGGAGGCCGTGGACTGGGTGCGCCGGCACCGCCGTCCGGCCGTGCTGCACCTGCGCACCGTGCGGCTGATGGGGCACGCCGGCGCCGACGCGGAGTCGGCGTACCGCGGCCCGGCCGAGCTGGCCGAGGACCTGGACCGGGATCCGGTGGTCGCGACCGCGCGGCTGCTCGTGGACGCCGGCGTGGCCACCGGCGAGGAACTGCTGGCCCGGTACGACGAGACCGGCTGGCAGGTACGCCGGATCGCCGAGGAGGTGTTGGGCGAGCCGAAGCTGGCCTCGGCGGCCGACGTGGTGTCGGCGTTGGCGCCCCGGCGTCCGGTGCGGGTGGCGCGGGCAGTGGGTGACGCGGCGGCGCGGGCCAGCGGGCCGGGCGCCGCCGCGCGGGCGGAGGCCTTCGGGGGTAAGCCGCCGGAGCTGGCCGGCCCGCTGACCCTGGCGCAGAGCATCAACGCGGCGCTCGCCGACGGCCTGCTCGACCATCCGCAGATGGCCATCTTCGGCGAGGACGTGGCCGCCAAGGGCGGGGTGTACGGGGTGACGAAGGGGCTGCGCGACAAGTTCGGGGCGGCCCGGGTCTTCGACACCCTGCTCGACGAGACGTCGGTGCTGGGGCTGGGGTTGGGCGCGGGGTTGGCCGGGATGCTGCCGGTGCCGGAGATCCAGTACCTGGCCTACCTGCACAACGCCGAGGACCAGCTGCGCGGCGAGGCGGCCACCATGCGGTTCTTCTCGCAGGGGGCGTTCCGTAACCCGATGGTGGTGCGGGTGGCCGGGCTGGCGTACCAGGAGGGGTTCGGCGGGCACTTCCACAACGACAACTCGGTGGCCGTACTCCGGGATGTGCCCGGTCTGGTGATCGCGGTGCCGGCGCGGCCGGACGACGCCGCGCCCATGCTGCGGACCTGCCTGGCGAGCGCGGCGGTGGACGGCAGCGTCTGCGTGTTCCTGGAGCCGATCGCGCTCTACCACACCCGCGACCTGTACGCCGAGGGTGACGGGGAGTGGCTGGCGGGCTATCCGGAGCCGGGCGCGTGGGTGGCCGGGCACGTGCCGGTCGGGCGGGCACGGGTCTACCAGGTGGGCTCGGCCGACGACCTGACCATCATCACCTTCGGTAACGGGGTGCGGATGTCGCTGCGGGCCGCGGCGGTCCTCGCCGAGGAGGGGGTGGGCACCCGCGTGGTGGACCTGCGCTGGTTGGCTCCCCTGCCGGTGGCCGACATCATCCGGGAGTCCTCCGCGACGGGCCGGGTGCTGGTGGTGGACGAGACACGCCGGTCCGGCGGGGTCGGCGAGGGCGTGATCGCCGCCCTGGTCGACGCCGGATATGTGGGCGCGGCGCGCCGAGTGGCCGGAGTTGACTCGTTTGTACCATTAGGTCCGGCAGCACGTCATGTTCTGGTCTCCACGGAAGCCATTACCGACGGTGCCCGTACGCTGCTGGCACGGTAAATTCCGTTCCACCCGGTGCGCCACTTGCGCGCAGAGGCACAACTGTGTGGACTTTGCCTGACGGCGTCGAACCCGACGCCGCGAGCAGGGACGAGATGAGGAGGCACGCGACAGTGAGCGCGACCGCTGGTCAGGCCGCCGACGGGGTACGCAGCCTGGCGGACCGGTTCGGGATCGAACCGGGGATGGTCGTCATGGAGATGGGGTACGACGACGACGTCGACCAGGATCTCCGCGACGCCCTGACCGACCGCTGTGGAGAGCTTGTCGACGAGGACACCGACGAGGTGGTCGACGCGGTGCTGGTCTGGTACCGCGACGGCGACGGTGATCTCTTCGAGCTTCTCGTCGACGCCCTCGGCCCGCTGGCCGACAACGGGGTCGTGTGGCTGCTCACGCCGAAGGCGGGGCGTGACGGGCACGTCGAGCCGAGCGAGGTCGCGGAGTCCGCGCCCACGGCCGGCCTGCAGCAGACCTCGACCGTCAACGCCGGCCGGGACTGGAGCGGCGCCCGCCTGGTGCTGCGCCGCGGGGCCAAGGCCAAGAAGTAGGCCCGGCCGCATCGCACGCCCGGCGGTCGGTACCGCCGGGTGTGGCAGCCTGGTGCCGTCCCTCTGACTCGACCGAGGAGATCGCATGCCCATCGAGGTTGGTGCCGAGGCACCGGACTTCGTGCTGAAGGACCAGAACAACCAGGAGGTCCGGCTCTCCGACTTCCGGGGCAGGCGCACCGTGCTGCTGGTCTTCTACCCGCTGGCCTTCACCGGCACCTGCCAGGGCGAGTTGTGCGAGGTGCGGGACAACCTCAACGAGTACGTGAACGACGACGTCCAGGTGCTGACGATCAGCGTCGACTCGGTCTACAGCCACAAGATCTGGGCCGACCGGGAGGGCTACCAGTTCCCCCTGCTGGCCGACTTCTGGCCGCACGGTGGCGTCGCTCAGGCGTACGGGGTCTTCAACGAGGTCGCCGGCTTCGCCAACCGGGGCACCTTCGTCATCGACAAGGCCGGCGTGGTGCGCTTCGCCGAGATGAACGGCCCGGGCGGGGCCCGCGACCAGCAGGGCTGGCGCAAGGCCCTCGCCGAAGCGGCCATCTGACCGGGGTACGCCGTGCGTCCGGGCCGGCGGCAAGCAGGTAAGCTTGCCAGCCACCGGCCCGCCACACGGGGCGTTCCGGGCGCGTAGCTCAGTGGGAGAGCACTCGCCTTACAAGCGAGGGGTCGCAGGTTCGAAACCTGCCGCGCCCACCCTTCACCACCAGCGGAAATCCCCCCGAGAAGATCAGCTCCCGGGGCGGTGACAGCAACGGGGGTCCAAGCTGTGCTGCTGCCCACGCCGCCGCCACCCGGATCATCCGGGCCATCCTTGTACGCCGAGTCGCCGAGGGGGCCCGCTACCCATGATGAAAATGGCTCATGTTTACCTTCCTGAGCCCTGGCGTGAACCTGCCGACCGCCACAGCCGTTTAGTTGATGACGGGAAGGTGCTGGGTTGCTGGCGTCTCGCAACATGAAGCCCGGTCAGGGCGGCGCTTAACGCGAAGGAGCGCAAAGTGCGTGATAAGGATGCGGTAACCGATGAGGATTTGCAATGGTCGGCCAGATATCTAAGAGACATGGCTCAGCCGTGTAATATTCGCGCAATTGAGTTGCCCCCGGATACTCCGATTTCCCGAGCCGAGTATACCTCATTCAGGTTCTGGAAGGCGAAGGGTAATGATCCATATAGATTCTATGAATTTTACGAAGGTTTGAGTGCTCGAATCGAGTCAGTAAGGGCGGCTCGTGCTCGCGCCTCGACCTCATCTGTTTCGATGATTAGAAGCGGAACAGATAGTCCAGCTCCCTATTCGGCCTCCGGGTCCTCTAGTTCAGCCTATTTGGTCTCTGGGTCCTCTAGTCCAGCTGTAACCAATCAGCAGGGCGCAGGGCAGGCGGCAGCGCCTAAGCGGTGATTCGGATGACCGCGACGCCTCGCGGTATTCACTGGAGCTGAACGCAGATCCCGCTTGTCGATGGCGTTGCCCTGGTCGTCGAGTTGGTAGCCCGTGAGCCATGCCCAGCCTCGATAGGCCGGCTTGCCGGCTTTGGGCCGTCCGGACTGTAGCGGGTGCCGGCTGAGCCTAAGATCATGCCATTACCAGGTCGTCAGAGGGAAGCTGGGGGGACGCCCAACAACTGACCACCGATGCGAGGCGTAACAGTTCAGGTCCTCGATCTTCTCCGCCGGGTACGCGCTGGCCTGCGGTCCCGGCACGACGGGTTCCTCGGCGAGGCTGGGGGAGGGGCTGGCGCTCGGGCCGCGGCCGCTCGGGGGGCGCGCCGGCGAGGTGGCCGCCGGGCCGGACGCGGTGGTCTTCCCGTCGCGCAGCAGGAAGAAGCCGCCGACCAGGCCGAGGCACAGCACCAGCAGGACGACCACGACGCCTCCGACGACGGCGGCGACGATGGCGGTCTGGTTCGAGCTGGTGGGCGGCTGGGCGGCTACCCACCCGGGCGTGCCGATCGGGTCGCCGGGCTGCGCTGGCAGCTCCGTGGCGGGCGCCTGCTCCGGTGCCGGCGCGGGCTCGGGCGACGTGTCCGGTGCGGGATCGGGGCGTCGCCATGGACGACGTCGGCGGCGTATCCGCAGGCGGTGCAGGACATCCTGCGGGGTCCGCGCCGCCCACTGCCGGATCGCAGTCACCGAGGCGTTTCCCGCCACCAGCGTGGCGCAGGCGGTCAGCACCAGGATCACCAGCAACGGATGCCGAAGTCCTCGTAACCGCCGCGGGTCGGGCACCTGCCGGAGCCGGTCGAGCAGCGACGACGCCACCGACAACGGGCCAACCCCACCCGGGTCTACCGCGAGTTCGGCTTCCCACAAGGCCAGCTCGGCGAGGTGGTCGACAACAGGGCTGATCGGGGAAATGACGACACGAGCGCGACTCCTGAAACGATCTTCTGGCGTAAGCACCCGAAAGATCATCAGAAGTCGCGCTCGTCTACAACTCCAGCCCCGCCTGATCCTCAACCCGGACAGAACATCTCAAGCCGGAACAACGGAACCTGTCAAGTCAAGTGAGACGTTTTCGTGTTCAGGTGTTCTGTAGTTCGGTGGGTTGAGCTGCTGGTTTGTTGATCCATACCGTGGTTGGTAGGGCGGGTGGTCGGGGTCGGCGGGTGAACCGGTCGGGGTGGGCGCGCCAGGCGGCGTCGAGGGTGGCCTGCCGTTGGTCGTGCACGTCGCCTGCCGTGTCGTAGTGCACCGAGGCGGGGGTGTGCAGGCCGATGCCGCAGTGGCGGTGTTCGTGGTTGTAGTAGGTGAAGAACTCGGCGCAGAACTCGCGGGCGTGGTGCAGGGAGTCGAACCGGTCGGGGCACGCGGGGCAGTACTTCAAGGTCTTGAACTGCGCTTCGGAGTACGGGTTGTCGTTCGATACCCGGGGTCGGGAGTAGGAGCGGGTGACGTCAAGGTCGGCGAGCAACTCCGCGACGGGTTTCGAGGTCATCGACGAGCCGCGGTCGGCGTGCAGGACCTCGGGGCGCACGCCGTTGCGGGCGATGGCGTCGTCGATGAGTTCGCGGGCGAGTAGCGAGTCTTCGCCGCCTGCGACGTGCCAGCCGACGACGTAGCGGGAGTACACGTCGATGATGACGTAGAGGCGGTAGAACACGCCCCGCTGCCCGGTCTTGAGGCGGGTGATGTCCCATGACCACACCTGCGACGGGCCCCTTGCCACCAACTGCGGGATGGTGCGGGCCGGGTGGGTGGCCTGCCGGCGACGTTCCCGGCTTTCACCGGCTTCTCGCAGAATCCGGTACATCGTGGACTGTGAGCACCAGTAGCGGCCCTGGTCGAGTTCACGGGCCCAGACCTGCGCCACGGACATCTCCGCGTACTCATCGCGATGCAGCACATCAAGGACGGTCTGACGTTCGGCCGCCGACAGCGTCGACGGTGGGGGTGTCTTCGGCCGCAGCGGATGCGACACCACGGGCGGCTGCCGCAGCCGGTAATGCGTGGCGCGGGACCGACCGGTCAACCGGCACGCCCCGGCGACCCCGACCAGCGGCATCAGCTTGTCGAACGCCATGTTCAGCGCCTCCTGGCCGGCCGTGTCGTGTCGCCCGCGCTCTCGGACAGCGTCTCCAAGAGCGCGTGCGCTTTTCCCATGATCTCCAACGCGGTCTTCGTCCGCGCCAGGTCCGCTTCCAGACGCTCGTTGCGCCGCCGCAACCGCTCGATCTCCGCCGCCTCGCCGCTGCGGCGCCGACTCTCAGACACCGGGCTCTTTCGGGTGCCCAGAGCGGTCAACGCGCCCGCGTCACGGGCGGCCCGCCACTCCAGGATGTGCGAGTGATACAGGCCCTCCCGACGCAGAATTGCCCCACCCTCACCAGCGACCTTCGCCGCCTCGTACTCCGCCACAATGCGTAGTTTGTACTCCGCCGTGAACGTTCGCCGTTTCGGCCGTCCACCCTGCTCACCAGGCGTATTGGGTAGCGTCACGATGATCCTCTTCCTGTCTCCCGGCAAGCCTAACGCTCCCGGAATGGCTGCCTCATCTCAGCCTGACAGACAGGGCAACGCCGGGCCGTGTGCCGACTCCAACACTCAAAGAGTTGGGAGTTGTAAGCCCAAGTCACTTTCGCCCCGGGGCTGAGACAACGCCACCCTGGCCATTCGTATTGGAGACAGTCCACGGGCCGTGGGGGATCTGACCACTAGGTTCCGGCCGGCCGGAAGCGCCGGGACTGTGCCCCGGGACGCTGCTGACCAAAGAGGCTGTTTCCCACAAGGGTACGGCCGACGGGTTGAGCCGCTGGTCGACCACCGGCTGCGGCGGTTGGGGTCGGCCGCTGCCCGGGGGATTCGGCGGCACAGGGAGACGGGGGATACCTGCCGGACTCAGCGATTGGGGGGCTGCGACTGGGACCGGAACTGGGAACAGGGCATGGGGGAAGCCACCTCGTGTCGGCGCGGGCTCCGACACCTGCCGGCGTGCCTCCGGTACCTCCGTTGCTGTGGCGCGAACTTCCGCAACGAGGTCGCTTGAGATGCGATCCTTGATATCTTTATTATCCCAGGACCTTGTCATCCACTCACCACCTATCCGTTCTGGCGGTCGATATGGGTATCCATACATCGGGATCCTCCTAGTACGGCAGCCGCCATTTGCTAGTTGGCCAGGGCATGGTCTCGGTTGAGTCGGGTGCGTTGGTGGAACCAGCGTGCTCGGGCTTGGTGGCGG
>NZ_JBFAHZ010000051.1:0-39375 GCF_040654415.1 Micromonospora sp. NPDC050695 | reverse complement strand
CCCAACATCGCCCGCGCCAACCGACGCGCCGACCGTCGCTCACACGACCTCATAACCGCTGTGACCAGCAGTTACCCCAGAACGCAATAGCCCTGGGCCAAGATCACCCAGCAGCCGGCGCAACCCGCCGACCCGCTCGCCGAAGCGCTGGAACGCGTCGCCTTCCATGATGAGCAGGACGGCTATTTCATGCTCCGTCACGGCATGGCCGAGGGATTTAGCTAAGCTCCGCAGGCTCAACGAATCGGGGTAACCACGACGGTGCCGTGCTGGAGCTGACCTACGCAAACGAACTACGGAATAGCCCTGGTGAACCAAGGCTGACCCAGCAACGTTTCTAGTCCTAGTAGGGACCGGCCCGCTCGAACCTGGCAGACCCCCGAAGTGCACCAACCACAAGGGGGCGACCCCACGGGCGGAACGTCTCATCGAAATCTTTCGACCAACGTTATGGGAGGTAAGTGTGTACCAACACAACCCCGAACCGACTTTGGCGTCCGTACGGAGCCAACGCCCAGACTGGATGATCGTAAAGCAGGACCAGAACGAATGGGCCACGAACTGGAAGTTGTTCCAGAAGCTCCTGTCGTCAACACCGCCCGCCGATCCGCCCGGTGACGGGACTCTGCTCAACGATATCGTCCAGCGTGCCATTACAGAGTGGGAGACGCGAGATCCCCGCACTCGTGGATTAGCTGCAGACCATATAGCCAACACGATTCACGCTGCCTCGGAGCAACGGGCACTCCGTCGAGCGCAGGAAATGCAGCTCCGACAGGCTCAGTTTAATTCGAGAATTTCATCGCTCACTTCTTCTACAACGCCACCGCCCGGATACACGCCGCCGCCACCCCGATATATGCCGAATAGCGCTCCTGAACAAAGAACTGCCCCTCGGCGTGAGTGAGCCATTCCGCGCAACGTTCTGACTACCGCAGGTGGCCCTTCCGAGCAGGGCTATTGCGTAGTCGCTTGAGTGCCGGCTGACCTGCGGTAACTCGCGGTCAACCGGCCGGTGCAGGTAATCGGCTCGGCTGGGCACCGAAGCTGAAGTGGTGCGACCGAAGGCCCATAGCTCCGCAGGCAAATGGGCCGGGACCGCCACGACGAGGGCTGGGCTGGAGCTGACCTGCGCAAACGGACTACGCAATAGCCCTGGATCCCGGGAAGGCCCTCTCTGGCTCGCTGAGGCGGTTGTTGCTGGTCAGGTGGGTGTGGGTAGGGCGGTGAGGGATCAGATCCCATACCCGCCGGCGGGCTTTCGCCCGGGCCTTTCCGATCTTACCCAGTGTCACCTGGTCGAGGTCGGTCAGGCACCGGCGGACCGTGCTGTCCGAGGGTGGGTCACCGAACACCGGGGCCTGATGCGCCAACAGGTCGATGTCAGACACGCTGGTCGCGCCGAGCGCGATCGACACCGCCAGGGATGTCAGCACCGTGCCCCGGTCCCACCACCCAGGGCCCTCACCGCGGGGTATCACCGCGTTCAACCCGCTGGTCAGACCTGCTTTGTCAGCGCATTTACGCAGCAGGACCGCGCCCACGTGGCCGACGAGGTTCTTATCCGTGGCCGTCACGGACAGCCGGTCATCCCACCCGATAGACTTGCTCACCAGAAAGGTGCACCCGTTTCTACATAGGACATGGCGTAGACAACCACATCCTTGCAGGTCGGGTGCACCTTTCCTTGATCGCCCTCAATGCCCGCTATCTACTCCTGCACCGGGAGGTCGAGCCCGACTGGTCCGGTGGCTGGCGGCTGGGCGACCTCTGCAGGTACTACGAAGTTGAGTTGACGACCGCCCATGACGCCGCGAGCGATGCGCGGGCGGCTGCCGAGATGGCGGTTTCGATCGCGGCCCGCCATGCACGGATCGCCGGCACGCGGCCCGACGATCTCCATCGGGCACAGGTCGCCTGGTACGCAGAGCAGAAGCGGGAGTTGCAGGCCTACTACGACAGGCAGGGGCATGACGAGCAGGTGAGCCTGGAATGGCCGTTGGAGACCAAGCGACGCCGGTAAGCGTCGAGCTTCGAGCGCCCAGCGGCGACACTGCTGCAAGTGCGCCCGCAGCGAGCGGACCAGTCACCCGCGCGGCCTCCGGGCCGCGCGGGTCAAATGCCTATCCGGTACGCCTCGACGCCGTCACGGCAGTGGCGGAGGGCCACCGTGCAGTCCTGGATGTGGCCGCGGGCCTCCGTCAGTTGGCCATTGGTCGCACCGACAACCGCTGGTCGTCCGCCCGCAAGCACCGCACTGAGAGCATTGTGGGTCGCCCACATCTTGCGGTGCAGCTCGTCAAGCCGCCTCGACGCCAGACTGAGCTGCGCGACGACCCGATCGAGCCCGCCGACGACCTGCCCGACGAGGCTGGCAGCGGCGTTGCCGCTCGATACGGGGACGGCCGCCCGAGCTGACCTGCCGGTGCTGCCGGTGTGCCGCCAGCTTCGTCTGGCAGTGGATCCGGGTGCGACACGGGATTCCTGCTGCTCGCGGCGCTCGCGCAAATGGTCGAGGCTCGCCGCGATGACGCCCTTGCCGATGCTGCCGATCGTGCTGCCGACGATCGCGCCGGTGATCACCGATGCGGACGGTGGGAGGCCCCAGCGACTGCTGATCAGGCCGACGAGGGCGCCGAGCGCGGCGCCTGCCTGTTGCAGGAGCGTGCCACCGCCCTCTTTGGCTGTCTCGAACCCCACCCGCCGCGCGAACGAGCGTTCTGGCCGCTCACCGGCACGATAATGACGCCGACGCCAGCTCATCTGGAAACAGTGTCCAGGAAGCCGCAGCTCGTCGAGATCATGAGTGGCAGGTTGACGGCGACCTCGCGGGCAATGCCTCCTGTTGTCAGGCCGAGGGGTTCCTCGCCTTCCTCCAGTTCCTCATGGTCGGCCCGCGCGTAGTAATCACAGGCATCCCAGAGGCTGTTGCTCTGGAACGAGAAGGACCAGAGGCCGTAAACGCTGTTCGGCAGCGCGAGGATGGGTTGGTTGGCGAGGCCGACACGGTGCAGGTGGGGCTCGTCAGGGGTCGATCCGAGGCCCTGGCCGAGGGGGAGCAGTTTGTGGCGGCGGAACACTGGTTCGAGGTCGCCGTCGGTGTCGAACTCGACGAGGAGGCCCCGCCCGATCAGGTCGTCGACGAGTTGGGCGGCGTCCGGTTCGGGGCGGGGGGCCGTCTCCAAGAGCCGGATCAGGGACTCTCGATTGACCTCCAGCTTGGCGTGGCGCTCCGCATCCACGAAGGAGGCCGCCCAGACAGCGGCCTCGGTTTCGGTCAGCTCGACCAGGTCGTCGCCGAGGTGGATTTCGTAGCACTCCGGGGTGGGGTCCGCCGGCCGGACGTAGCGGTATCGAGGACCCATCGACAGGCCAGCCGGAATGATGACGCGAGACATGGGCTCTCCCCTTCTTCCTCAGATGCCGGCGGTATAGCGCGCCACCATGTTGGCGGTGTCCGAAGCAAGATCGGATGCAGTGTTGAGCTTCGTCCTGATCTCTTTCAGGCTGCTGATCGCGGCAGCGATCTGCGGATCTCCGGTGCCACTGGTGACCGACATGAGCAGGGCGAGGTCCTGTCCCAGTTGGGCGCGCACGGCCTGAATTTCTGCCACCTGCTCCTTCGTCGCGACAGCGAACCGGTTGACCCCGGCTTTGATCTCCTCGATCGACGCCACGGCAGCCCTCCCCATCGATGCAGGCTTATCCGCAGTGACCGTACCCGACTGCGTACGCTGCGTCAGTCCCCATTCATCGATGGGCTTGTTGCTACAAGGACACGATGGTGAACTCGTAGTTGCCGGGGCCGACTGACCTGTTGAGGGTCCGGACGATCCGGTCGGGGTTGTCGTGGGGGCCTTGCTGGAAGTAGGGCTTGCCGTTCAGGCCGAACGTGATTCGACTCGGCGGTTCCCACGTTCCGAGGTAAGGCGCGGCGCTGTAGAAGTCACGATGCGGGTCGAAGCCGAGGCTGTGGGCGTAATCGACGGCACCGAAGGTCAGGTGTCGGGCAAGCTCGATCGGTGCCTCGATCGGCCCGGAGTCGTAGGCCTGGAAGTAGTCGTCCACGAAGTAGGGCCACGCGGCCGCTTCCGTGGTGGTCGGCGGCAGCGCGTTCTTGACGCCGAGACAGTAGGTGTCGACCAGGAACCCGCAGATGGTCACGGCGTCGCCGTCGGCGCGGGCGACCACGAGGCTGACCAGGCCGGCTCCCATCGCCATCCGTGGAAGCTTCTTGTCGTCGATCCAGTCGGCGGGCCGCTGCGCGATGGTCAGGCCGTTGCTCCACTGGCGGCTGATCCAACAACCCACGAGCGGTAACTCCGAGGGGCGGACGCGTTTCGGCCGCGCAGCGGCGACGCCCCGTACGAGGTTGGTGGCCACGGCACGGGTGATGCCAAGCTCCCGGGCGATCTGCTTGGGCGTCCGGCCCGCAGCCCGGAGTGCCTGCGCTTGCGTCGTCAGCTCGTTCGATTCCACCGGGCAGATTTTGGTGCCGCCCCGACAGAGCGTCAAACCCGCCACGCCGTTGCCAGAGCGCCGCCGATGCTCACGGTCAGCCCAGCACGCTCATGTACTGCTGCGCGGCTTGGCTGCTGCCCTGCAGGGTGGTCGCGGCCTCCATCAGCCGCTGCTTGCTCTGCTCGGCGCGAGCGATGGCCTCGGCGAGAGTCGGGTGGCCGGTGCCGGCGGCCACCGCGCGCAGCCGGACCAGCACCTGCTCGGTGCTCTCGATGGCGGCCCGGATCTGGTTGGTCGTCGTGTTGCTCTGGTCGGCTGCCTGAGCGAGCGCGGCCTTCACTTGCTCGATGCTGGACATGCCGTCCTCCCGGTCGACTGCGTGGGGTGTGCTCCATGGACGCACGTTCCGTGGAGGGACGAACACTAACCGAAACCAGGAGGCGTCGGCAGCCCCGTCAATGTCATCCCCACGAATCCATGATCGACGGATCAGGGGAGTGGAGTGCGGCGGACGAGGGCCGGAGCTGAGCAGGGGCGGGAGGGGCGCCAACGAGCGTGATGACACACAGGCATCAATATGCCTCAGAGTCATCACGCTCAAAGTCATCATGCCGAGGCGGTCTGCTGGCCGAGTTGGCGTGGCTGGCTGGGCAAACGCGTCGAGGGGATGCCGGCGAGCGGCATCCCCTCAAGAAATTGGCGTCAGTTGCCGAACGTCTCCTGCTTGACGGAGGCGACGAAGGCCGACCAGGCGGTTGGGCCGAACGTCAGCACCGGGCCGGTCGGGTCCTTGCTGTCGCGCAGCCCGACGACGCCGGGAAGGTTGTCAGCAACCTCGACGCAGTCGCCGGAGCCATTGCTGCGGGTGCTCTTCCGCCAGGTCACGCGGGCCACGTGGGTCTCTTCCACCGCGCGCCGTCCTCTCATCGCTCGTCGATCGCCCCCTGGATCAGGTCGCGCGACTCGCGAGCGCTGGCCGCCGTGGCGACCAGGTGATCGAAGATGCGGCTGTATTCCCTGACCTGTTGGCCTTCGAGGTAGAGGCTACCGGCGCGGGTCTCGATGTAGACCACCCCGGGGTCGGCCGGTTCAGGAAACGCGAGCACGCTGAACGCGCTGCCCATCGAGCCGTATTCGCCGGCACCGAAGGTCAGGATCTGGACGGTGTTGCCGGGGCGCTCCGCCTCGTCGACCAGTCGACGCAACTGCGCCTTGAATGCCTCCGCTCCACCGATCGGTCGCCGTAGCGCAGCCTCGTCCAAAACCACCCACAGCTTCGGTGGGTTGTCGCTCGCCTGTCGGCGCATCCGCAGCTCGACCCGGCGATCCACCTCATCGGTGGGGGCGTCGGGGTGCTCGGCCCGGATCACGGCGCGGGCGTAGTCGGCGGTCTGAAGTAGCCCCGGGATCAGTTGCGGCTGAAAGGCGCGGATCTCCGACGCTTCGGCCTCCAGACCGACGTAGACCTCGAACCAGTCCGGCAGCACGTCGTCGTACGCCTGCCACCAGCCGCGCTTACGGGCGTCCCGAGCGACCTGAGCGAGTGCGTCGACCTCCTCGCCCTCGACTCCGTAGAGCTCAAGGAGGCCGCGGGCGACCGGTGGCAGCACGGAGACCTGGGCATTCTCGATGCGGCTGAGCGCCGACTTCGAGATGCCGATCTCCTTCGCCGCCTGGTCGGCGGTCATCCCGGTCTGCTCACGCAGGCGGCGGAGGGCTGCGGCGAGGCGCCGTCGACGGACGGTTGGGCTTCCAGTCATGTCGACCAGTGTGGACTGAGCGAACGCGACACGCAATGACCTAGTCCCTAATCGGGAGTTGCGCAAAGGGATGCGAGCGTTGCACGATGAGTGAGGTTCCGAGTCGCCTGGGTGACCGTTTCTGGGCGTGCGGCCAGGAAGCGCCCTGCTGTCGTACTGCTGGTCGTGGCTGCGGTGGCAGGTGCCGGGGTGGGTCCGTCGGTGCCGGCGGATCGGCGGGCCCACTCGTTCACAGGTCTATCTCGACGGTGAGAGGCAGGTCGTCATGCGCGTCTTCTTCCGGCATACCGGGCGTCGGCAGCGGTCGGTCCACGGGCCGACCAGCTACCGGTCTGCGGCCTACCACCCGTTGCGGCCGTGGCAGGTACGCGAGAAGCAGTTTCGCCCGACCCCGCTCGGTCGGCGCGGCGTCGAGCCCGGTGAGGTGCAGGAATTCCTCGACCGGGTCGCCGGTGACCTGGCGGTCGTCTATGACGCGCTCGCACAGAGCCGTCGGGAGACCGAGCGGGTCAAGGAAGCGCTGCGCCAGTGGCAGTCGGCGCAGGCACGCGCCCGCAACGAGCGGAGCCAGGGCCGATGAGCGATCGCTGGGTCATCCACCTGCCGGTGGTCGCCGGCGACCTGCCCACCGCGCAGCGGCTTGCCCGGGTGGTCGCGCACTGGGCGCACGTCCTGCCGCAACTCGACCCGGCGGGCACCACCGTGTCGGCCGAGGACGACCAGAACGTACGCCACTGGGTCTTCTGCGACCGCAAGCTGCCCGAAGGCCGGCGCTGCCTGCTGCGGGCCGACCACGACGGTGCCTGCTCCCGGCGGGCGGTGCGCCGGCGATGACCGGCGTACCCGTGATCACCTGCCCGGACTGTGGCGGGCTCACCTTCGAGGTGCAGCGGTGTCACTGCACCAGCGGTGGCGACCGGCTGCTCGTCGAGTGGGACGCCCAGGCTGACCAGCCCTACGCCGACTGCCAACTCTGCGGCGGCGACGGCAGCGTCGCGGTGCCCTGCCGGGCCTGCGCGCAGAGTGGTCGGCGGCGGGCCGAGCTGGTGCTGACCGTGGTCAACCTCGACACCGGGCTCGCCGCATCCCGGCGGTTGCGGGCCGGCGGTCTCCCGCCGCAGCGCGATGCGGACGGCAGGTGGCAGGTGCCGTTGGCGCCGATCGTGTGGGAGTTGGCCGGCGGCGTAGGTGCCCGCAGCCTGCGCGACCGCTGGCACCTCGACGGCGAACTCCGACATTCGACGCTCTGGCTGCCCCGGGGGTGGCGACCCGACCTGCCCGCCACGCAGCGGCACGCCATCGAGGCCGAGGTGCTGGCCGGGTACGACAGCGACCCGTGGCGAGTCTTCGTCGGGCGGTCCACCGACAAGCCGCCGACGCCGGACCCGGGGCGTCACCTGGGTCAGCTCTGCGCGCTGGCCGACCTGCTGCACCTGGACCTCGTCGTGGAGGTCCGTCGGTGCTACGGCGAGGCCACCTGGGACCTCCGCTACGAGTTGCCCGGCGGGGAAGTGCCGATCGAAGCTCAGGCGAGGGGTGTGGACCTGCCCGCCGCCGTCACCGCCACCACGGTCAACACCGCGATGCGTCGGCTCGACGAGCGGGGGCGCAGTGTGCCCGCGTACACCGTGCGGCTGGCCTCCGGCGAGCCGGCCGGGCCGGTGGCGACCGACCTTGACCTGGTGGAACGCCGGCTTCTGTCCGATTTCTCCATGGACGTGCCCGGCGCGCAGGCGATCTGGCGCAACGGCCGGTGGTGGCACACCCGACTGCGCGACGGCGGCGGCGTGGAGATGCTGCACGAACGGAACACCGGTCAGGTCTCCCGGCGCGAGGTGACCACCCTGCTGCGGGCCTGGGAACCACCCGACCCGGACTGGTGGGGCGAGCCGGTCGACTGGCACGAATGCCCCGACTGCCGGCCGGACAGCCGGTTGCGCCGCTGCCACTGCCGGGTCGGCTCCACGGCTGCCGACCCGGACTGCCCCCGCTGCGCCGGCGCCGGGATGGCGCCCTCGGCGCTGGCCTGCCACACCTGCCTGGACAGCCGCCGGGTCTACTCCGCCTTGACCGTGACGGTCACCGACCTGTCCCGCGCCGTGCACGCGCTGTGGCGCCCGGCCGCCGGCGAGCCGGCGACGCTGGTCGCCACCCAACCCGGCGGCAAACCCGTCTACCAGCTGCGCGACCACTACCGGGTCGCGCGTCTCGCGGCCATCTTCGGGGTACGCCCACCGGACCTCATCCCCGTCGGCGACGTGCTGGGCCACGGGCTCGACCAGAACCTCTGCGACGGCACCGTCACCGTTGACGGCCCGGGGATGGACCCGGCCGGCTGCTACGTCTCCTCGGCCGCGCGGGGACGCCCCGGTGCCCGGCTGATCGTGCTGGCCCGGGTGCCGGACGCACCGCCGCTGGTCGACCTGATCCGGCTGGCCCTCGGGCTCGATCTGGCCCTGGCGGTCAGCGTCTGCGACTACCGGCTCAACGAGGCAGACCCGCTGCTCGTGCACGGTGACTGGTGGGGGGTGCAGATCGTCCGCGCCGACGCACCCGTCGAGCCGGATCCGGCGCTGTCGCGGTCCCTGGAAGCGGCCATCGCCGTTTGCCTCGAATACCTGGAGAACGCCCTACTCGCCGCCGTACCCCGGGACCCGGAGCAGCCGGTGCCCGCACCCGGGCTCGCCGACCCGCCGGTCGTCGCCGACCCGACGGTGCTGCTCAGCCGGCTCGGGCAGCACTACGCCGGCCAGGTCATCACCGCCCGCCTCACGCGGGCTGGGTGTCAGCTCTGGTTGGCCGAGCGGGACGGTGTCCGCCCGCTCGCCCGAGCCGCCACGGTCGCGGACGCAGTCGCCGCCCTGCGCCTGTGACGCGTTCGCCTCGTCCGGGCTACGCCCGGCGGCTGGGATGAGCGCTGGTCACGCCTTAGGATCGGCGGGTTGCCGGTGACGCCGGCGGCACGGGGAGCGGCGGTGCGAGGAGCGGTGATGACCCTGTTACGGGACGTGATCGAGATTCCGACGTCGGTCGGTGACGGCGACTTCGTCGTCCGCGCCGCTGAGGGCGCGGACCTGCGCCGGTACGTCGTCACCGACCAACTCCGGGACAACTTCGCCGAGGCGCTGCGCCGCATCGGCCACGCCGTCACCACCGGACGCTCGCAGGCGATGTTCCTGCACGGGTCGTTCGGCTCCGGCAAGTCGCACTTCATGGCTGTGCTGCGGGAGATACTCCAGCACAACCCGGCAGCGCGGGAGGTGCGCGGCCTGGCCGAGCCCGTCCTCGCCGCCGACCCCTGGCTGCGCGACCGGAAACTACTCACCCTCACCTTCCACATGCTCGACGCGCGTTCGGTAGAGCAGGCGATCCTGGAGGGCTACCTCAACCAGATCACCGTTCTGCACCCGGAAGCACCCGTTCCCGCCGTACACCGGTCGGACGCGCTGCTCGACGACGCCGCGCGGCTGCGCGACCGGATGGGCGACGAGGCGTTCTTCGCGGCGCTGCACGACGCCGGCGGCGCTCCCGCCGCGGCCGGCGGCGGCCTCGCCGCGCACATCGCGCGGGCCGCCGGCTGGACCCCGGAGATGTACGCCGCGGCGGCGGCCGCGCCGCCCGGCACCGAGCAGCGGGACCGGCTGGTCAGCGCACTGACCAGCACGTTCTTCACCGGTGCCGTCCGCAGCGGGGAATACCTCGACCTGGACACCGGCCTCGCGGTGATCACCCGGCATGCCAAATCCCTCGGGTACGACGCGATGGTGCTCTTCCTCGACGAGCTGATCCTGTGGCTCTCCACCAAGATCAGCGACCACGTCTTCGTCAACACCGAGGGCGCCAAGCTCAACAAGCTCATCGAGTCCGCCGACGCGACCCGGCCGTTGCCGCTGATCTCGTTCGTGGCCCGGCAGCGCAACCTGGAGGACTTCCTCGGTCCCCAGGTCGGCGGCACCGAACGGGAAGCCCTCGCGCACGTCATGCGCAGCGTCCAGGGCCGATTCGGTGAGATCGCCCTCGCCGACACGAACCTGCCCGAGATCACCGAGAAGCGGCTCCTCAAGCCGCTGACCGATGAGGGTCGGGCGGTGCTCGACAACGCCTTCGCCGCCGTCAAGGGCAACCGCGAGGTGTGGGACGCGCTGCTGCTCGGCGCCCAGTATGGTGACGCCGGCATCGGCTCCGACGCCGCCGCGTTCCGCAAGCTCTATCCGTTCTCGCCGGCGCTGGTCGCCACCCTGGTCGCGCTGTCGCAGGCCTTGCAGCGGGAACGTACCGCGCTGAAGGTGATGACCGAGCTGCTCGTCGACCGCCGGGACACTCTCCAGGTCAACGACCTGATCGGGGTGGCGGCGCTCTTCGACCCTCTCGTCCTGCACGGTGAGCTGCCCGACCGGCCCAAGCTCAAGCAGCTCTTCCAGGCCGCCCGCACGCTGTATGTGCAGAAGCTGCGGCCGATCCTGCTCAACCTCAACAGCATCGGCGAGGAGCAGGCGGCCACCCACCAGCAGTTCCAGCTCGACGACAAGCTGATCAAGACGCTGCTGCTCGGTGCGCTGGTGCCCGAGGTGCCGGCCCTGCACAGCCTCACCGCCGCCAAGCTGCACGCGCTCAACTTCGGCTCGATCACCTCGCCGATCCCCGGCTACGAGCGGCAGATCGTGCTCAACCGGCTCAACCGGGTCGCCGACAGCGCCGGTGAGCTGCACCTGACCACGACCCCCGACCCGGTCGTCACCCTCAAGCTGCACACCGTCGACTACGACAAGCTGCTCGACCTGGTCCGCGAGGACGAGGCCAACAACACCGGCGTCCGGCAGCAGCTCATTCGGGAGCTGGTCAGCGCCGAGATGGGCATCGCCGGCAGCGAGGGCCAGCTCGGCGAACTGCTCCACTCCCGGGCCTGGCGTGGCCGGTCGCACACCATCCAGGTCAAGTTCGGCAACGTCCGCGACCCCGACACGATGCCGGTCTCCGCGCTGATTGCCACCGGCGACGCATGGCGGATCGTCATCGACTACCCGTTCGACCCGCAGGGCTACGAGCGCAGCGCCGACCGCGCCCGGATCGAGCGCCTGGAGCGGGGCTCGAAGACGGTCTTCTGGCTGCCGTTCTATCTCACCGACGAACTGTTGGGTAAGGTCGGTCAGCTCGCGAAGATCAACTATCTGCTCGGCAACGGCACCGGCGACCGGCTCAACTCGCTCGCCGCCGACTGGCCCCTCGCCGACCGGCAGCAGGGCCGGGTCTACCTCCAACAGCGGCAGACCCAGCTGCGCGGCACGCTGATCAGCGCCCTCATGCAGGCGTACGGGTCGGCAACCTCCCGCGGCTCCGACGTGCAGGACGACACCATCGGTGTGTTCCACACCCTCGCCGAAGGTCTGCACGTCGGCGACCCCCGCGGCGGCACCCTGACCGAGGCGTTCACCAACCTCACCGGCGAACTTCTGGCCTGGTCCTACCCGGGCCGCCCGGCCATGCCGGACGACGAGAAGCCCGTCACCCGCAGCGAGATGGCGAAAATCATCGAGTACGCCAGGCAGGCCGCCGCCGACCCCGCCCGGGGTGTCAGCGTGCCCAACCCGGCCGACCAGCGCATCCTCCGGCGCGTCTGCAACAACCTGCGCCTGGGCGAGCTGATCGATGGCCGGTACGTGCTGAACATGACCACCTGCCACTGGAGTAAGCACCTGCTCCAGGCCGCCGCCAACGAGGGTTACACCGACCACTTCCCGGTGCACGTGCTGCGTCGGCTCATCGACGAGCCCGCCGCGTTCGGCTTCGACCGGGACCTGCAAAACCTGATCATTCTGGTCTTCGGCCTGGAGCAGCAGCTCGCCTGGTACCAACACAGCGGCAAGATCGATGTCACGAACGTTGCCGCCGTTCGGGACGGTGAGATGGAGCTGCGGCACCCGCCGATGCCCGACGAACAGGCCTGGAACGCGGCGGTCCTCCGGGGTGCCGCGCTCTTCGGCGGCGTGCTGCCCGCCTGGCGGACGCCCGCCAACCTGGGCGAACTGGCCGGCACGCTGCGTCGGGCGGCGGGCGCGCGGCAGAAGCCCGCCGGTGACCTCGTGCAGGCCCTCGAAGCCCACGCCGACGTGCTGGGGCTCGACAGGTCGGCGCTCACGGGTCGGCTCGCCACCGCCCGGCGGGCGGCCCGGCTCGTGACCGACCTGGCCGTCGAGCGCGACGATGTGGTGCTGGTCGAGACGTTGGCGCGCGCCGACCTCGGCGACGTCGACGACCAGGCCGTCGGCGAGGTGCTCAGCCAGGCGGGAGACATCACCAAGGCGTTGGCCCAGGGCCACCAGTGGCCCCTGCTCCAGGCGATCGCCGCCCGCGCCGGCCACGACGACCGGGCACGAGTGATCATCGAGCAGTTGCAGAGCGTCGGCCGGCACGAACAGCACGGACAGGACCTGGTCGATGCCCTCCAATCGGCCTCCGCGGCATCTGCGGCGCTCCTCGCCGCCGACCAGCCGAAACAGCCGACCACGCCGGCGAGTGGCAGCGATGCCACCGTGAACGGCGCCGGCGTGACCCCGAGCGCCACCGGTTCGGTTCCGGGTGTCGCGGGCGCGTCGGTGCCGACCCAGCAGCCTGGTCGGACCCCCGGAACGGCGGCGCCGCCCGGCGCAGGCAGCGTCGAGGTAGGGGGCGCGAGGTCGACGTCTGTGCCGGGTGGCAGCGGGTCGGTCGGCGTTGCTGCCCGGCGGCACGAGGTCAGCGACGTGGCCAGCTGGGAGAAGATCGCCGCCGAGATCGCGGCCGAGGTTGCCGCAGGACGGCGCGTCACGGTCAGTTGGGAGACCCAATGACCGGGACGCGCACCTCTGCCCCGCGTCGCGCGGGGACGCAGTCGTGAGCGCGCCCGTCGCCGCGGCCCAGCCGGACGCAGTCCGCCGCAAGATCGAAGCGTGGCTGGCGGAAAACGACCGCGCGGAGACCATCGCGCTGACCGCCCGACCCGAGTGGTCGGCCGAACCGGTGCTCACCATCGGCGACACCCAGGTCCGGGTGGTCCCATGTCCCACTCCGCTGGCCGCCCGCGCAGCCCTGCACGACCGGCCCGACGGTGAGCGGCTGGTGCTGCTCACCGAGCTGACGGACAGCGAGTTGGGCGACGGGCTCCTCGCCCACCTCAGCAAGCAGACCGTCCGCAAGATCGACCCGTGGGATCTGGTCCGGCAGATGTTCGGCGGGGTGAACGCCCTCGACCCCACTCTGGTCCGGGTCGGCCGCTGGGTCGCCAACGCCCTCACCGACCACACCCCGGCGGACGGGTGGCCCGCCCCACCCGGCGCGATCCTCACCCGTGACCACGCGTTGCGCAGCCTCACCTCGGAACTGCTCGATCTGCCGCCCGCCGAACTGGACAACAGCGGGTTGGTGCAGTGGAGCACCGACGCCCGCCGGCAACTGCGCTTCACCACGCTGCCGGACGCCGTCGCCGACGGCATCACCACGTACCTGACCGGGACCGCCGGCCGTGCTGCCGTTCCGGTCATGGCCGCCGTCCGGGCCGGGCACGGGGTCGACGTCATCGCGCTGGGGCTCCTGGCCGGGCTGCTCTGGCCCGCCCCCAACGAGAAGGTCGCCGAGGTGGAGGCGGCGGTCGGCCGTACCCGCCTGGAACCCCGGTTCGGTGGCCTTCGGCTCACGTCACACCAGGCCAAGGCGCTGCACGAGGCGGCAGAGGCGTGGGTCTACCGGACTGTCGACTCCGGGCCCACCGGACGAGACGAGGCGATGCGGATGCTGCGGCGGGCGGAAACGATCGCCGCCGACGTCGGCATCACCGGTCTGCTCGGGGCGTCGGCCGTCCTGCCCAGCGGCTTCGTCCAACGGCTGCGTGCCTTCGCCGACGCCGTACGGCTCGCCGTGCCAGCCGGAACCACGGCACTGCCCGCCGCCGTTGCCCGCGCGCAGTCGGCACTTGCCACCGTAGAGGCACACCGGGCCGCCGATCCCCGCCGAGAGGAGACCGCCCGGATGGCCGTACGCCTGCTGCGCTGGCTGCACACCACCGACGGTCCCGCACCGGCCACCCTGCTCGACGCGTTGCACCGGCAGGTCCGCCAGGACGGCTGGGTGGACCGGGCGCGGCTCGACGTCTTCGCCGGCGACCCCGACCAGCAGGTCGCCGAGGCGTACCGCCTGTTGCACCATGCTGTCGACGTGCGCCGATCCCGCCACGACCAGCAGTTCGCTACGCTGCTCGCCGCCGCGACGAGCGCCGAGACCGAGCCCGGCGCGCTGCTGCGCGTCGAGGACGTGCTCGACCGTGTCGTCCAGCCGGTCCTCGACCACGGCCGCCGGGTGCTGCTGCTCGTCATGGACGGCATGGGTGTCGCCGCCGCCACCGAGCTGGCCGAGTCGGTCACCCGGACCGGCGCCTGGGTCGAGCTCAGCCTTGACGGCGGGCCGCGGACCGGGGCGCTGGCGGCACTGCCGACCGTCACCGAGGCCAGCCGATGCAGCCTGCTGAGCGGACGGATCGCCGCAGGCCGTCAACAGGCCGAACGGAAGGCATTCCAGGAACGCTTTCCCACCGGCCGACTGCTGCACAAAGCCGCATTACGGGCCGGTGCCGGGGCAGCCCTGGATCCCGAGGTGCTCGCGGCCCTTGACGACCCGTCGATCCCGTTGGTCGCCGCCGTCGTCAACACGATCGACGACGCGCTGGACCGCAGCGAACCGGGCACCACCGTCTGGGGGGACGACACCATCACCGCCGTCGGCGACCTGCTTACCTCTGCGGCGGACCGGGTGGTCATCCTCGTCTCCGACCATGGCCATGTCGTGGACCGAGGCCCAGACGGGGTCACCCTGCCCAGCGGTAGCGGCGAAAACCGGTGGCGTCCGCCGACCGAAGCGGCCGGAGACTCTGAGGTGGCCATCACCGGCAGCCGGGTGGCGCTCGGAGGCGGTTCCGTTGTCCTGCCCTGGCGGGAAGACGTGCGCTACGGGCCGCGTAAAGCGGGCTACCACGGCGGCGCTTCCCCCGCCGAAGCGGTCATCCCGCTGCTCGTGCTGAGCGCCGGCGACGACCTCGCCGTACCCGGGTGGGCGGGCGCGCCGGTGGCCAGCCCCGACTGGTGGCGCGAACCGCTGCCGGAGACGCCACCGGCGTCGGCCCACCCGACGCAGGCGACCCGACGTCGTGCACGTCGGCCCGTCGAAGAGCAGCCGACCGGTCTCTTCGACCTCGCGCCAACAGGTGCGGCTGCCGTTTCTCAGCCCGAGCCCGCCGCGCCTGACCTCGTGACGGCACTGCTCGCCAGCGACCACTATGCACAGCGGCGAGACCCCCGCCTGCCGCTGGCCGACGAACGGGTCGCCGCGCTGCTGGGCACACTGATCGCCAGTGGTGACCGGGCGACCCTGGACACTCTCGCCGCCCGATCCGGCGTACCAGCACACCGGATCAACGGCACGGTCACCGCGTTGCGCCGGCTCCTCCAAGTCGAGGGCTACCCGGTGATCACCGTCGACGCGGACGGCCGGACCGTCCACCTCAACCGTAAGCTGCTGATTGAGCAATTCGAGCTGGAGCAGCGGTGACGGTGGAGATTTCCGCTCGTCGCCGCCGGGACATCATCGACGCGCTACGCCGGGGTGCCGTCCCGAGCAACGGGCTCGACGCGCTCGCGGTCGGGCTCGACCGGTTCACCGCCGCACTGGACGACGACCTCGCGCGGGTCGCCGACGGCGGCAGTGTCTTCAAGGCAGTCCGGGGCGAGTACGGCGCTGGCAAGACCTTCTTCACCAGATGGCTGGCCGAGCGCGCCAAGCGGCGAGGATTCGCCGCCGCGGAAGTTCAGATCTCGGAGCTGGAGACGCCCCTGCACCGGATGGAGACCGTTTACCGACGGCTGGTCGAACACCTCAGCACGGAACAGTTCATGCCGAGTGCGTTCCGTCCCGTCCTCGATGGTTGGATCTTCGCGTTGGAGGAGGACGTGCTCGCCGCCGGTACGGTCGCGGAGGACGACGCGCCGGGGCTCGACCGTGCGGTGAACGACCTGTTGGAGCGCCGGCTGGGCGACATTTCCCGCAGCACGCCGGGCTTTGCTGCGGCTCTGCGCGGTTATCGGGCTGCCAGCGCTGCCGGTGACCACCTCACCGCCGACGGGCTGGCGGCATGGCTCGGTGGTCAGCCGCACGTCGCGGCCTCCGCCCGGCGCGCTGCCGGGGTCAAGGGTGACCTCGACCATTACGGCGCGCTGAGCTTCCTGCAGGGTCTGTTGACCGTTCTGCGCGACAGTGGGCACCATGGGCTGCTGCTGGTGCTCGACGAGGTCGAGACCCTGCAACGGGTACGCTCCGACGCCCGGGACAAAGCGCTGAACGCTCTCCGACAGCTCATCGACGAGATTCATGCTGAACGATTCCCGGGCCTGCTGTTGGTGATCACCGGAACACCCGCGTTCTTCGACGGTCCGCAGGGCGTTCAACGCCTGCCACCTCTTGCGCAACGGCTCGCCACCGACCTTGGCCCCGACCCGCGCTGGGACAACCCCCGGGCCACCCAGCTCCGACTGCCCGGCTTCACCATCGACGCTCTGGTGGAGCTCGGCACCAGGGTCCGAGACATCTACGCCAGCGCCCAGGTCAACGCGCGGGTCGACGACGAATACCTGGCCACCCTGGCCCGCGCCGTGACCGGCGCCCTGGGCGGGGAGGTCGGAGTGGCACCCCGCGTCTACCTCAAGAAGCTCGTCGCGGACGTCTTCGATCGGGTGGACCAGTTCGCCGACTGGGAACCGCGGCGGCACTACGCGCTGACGGTGCGAGCCGACGAGCTGACCGAGGTGGAACGCAATGCCGCCGCTCGGGCCGACGACATCGAACTGACGATCTGACATGCTGCCCGACCTGGATCCGGTCGTGGTGCACCACGTGGTCAACACCCTCGGCTGGCGGGATCTCCGCCCCCTGCAGCGGGCTGCGGTTGAGCCGGTGCGCGGCGGTCAGGACGCCCTCCTGCTGGCACCGACGGCAGGAGGAAAAACCGAGGCGGTGATGTTTCCACTGCTGTCCCGAATGGCTGAGCACCAGTGGACCGGCACGTCCGTTCTCTACCTCGCCCCGCTCAAGGCGCTGCTCAACAACCTGCAACCCCGGCTGGAACAGTACGCCGGGTGGCTCGGACGGCGGGTGGCCCGGTGGCACGGGGACGTCGGCGCATCACAGCGGCGGGCGGTGCTCTTCGAGCGGCCGGACGTCCTGTTGACCACCCCTGAGTCACTGGAAGCCATGCTGGTCAGCGTCAACGTCGATCACCGACAGTTCTTCGCCGGCCTGCACGCGGTCGTCGTCGACGAAGTGCACGCGTTCGCCGGAGACGACCGGGGCTGGCACCTGCTGGCCGTCCTGGAGCGACTGACCCGGGTGGCCGGCCGACCGCTGCAACGGATCGGCCTTTCCGCGACCGTCGGGAACCCGAACGAACTGCTCGCCTGGCTCCAGGGCGCCGGTGGTGGCAACCGCCCGGCCCGGGTGGTGGCGCCCGACGTGGCCCAAACCGTTGGTCGTCCGCCGCCTGGCGAGATCGAGTTGGACTACGTGGGATCACTTGTCAACGCCGCTGCCGTGATCGCACGCCTGCACCAGGGCGAAAAGCGCCTCGTCTTCTGCGAATCCCGGCAGACCGTGGAGGAGTTGGGGCAGCTACTGCGGGCACAGGGGGTCACGACGTTCCTCTCCCACGCGTCCCTCTCCGTCGACGAGCGTCATCGGGCGGAGCAGGCATTCACCGAGTCCCGGGACTGCGTCATAGTCTCGACCAGCACTCTCGAACTCGGTATCGACGTCGGCGACCTGGACCGCGTGATCCAGATCGATTCGCCAGCGACTGTGGCATCCTTCCTGCAACGGCTCGGGCGCACCGGTCGTCGTCCTGGAAGCAGTCGAAACTGCCTGTTTCTGACAACCGGCGGTCAGCCCCTCGTGCAGGTGGCCGCTCTTCTCCTGCTCTGGTCACGTGGATGGGTGGAGCCGGTCACCGCGCCTCCGGAGCCTCGACACATCGTCGCTCAGCAGCTGCTCGCGCTCTGCCTGCAGGAGCATCGGATCGGGGACGAGACCTGGGCCCACGCCTGGAACGGGTTCGGCCCGTTCGGCGAGACCGCCCGGCCGATCGTGCGACACCTGGTCGAGCACGGCTACCTGGAGCAGGACGACGGCATGCTCTTTATCGGACCCGCGGCCGAAGCACGGTTCGGTCGTCGTCACTTCATGGAGATGACGGCCGTCTTCACCGGGCCGCCGGAGTTCACCGTCCTCCTGGGGCGCAGTGAGCTGGGCCGGATCGACCCCAGCCTGCTCACCGAGGAGGTTCAAGGTGAGCGCCGGCTGTTGCTGGGCGGCCGGAGCTGGCGGGTCACGTACATTGACTGGCGCCGGCGGCGATGTTTTGTCGAACCCACCGATGGTGGGGGACGCGCCCGTTGGTCGGGCACCGGCTGGGCGTACCGCGGTTACCAGCTCTCTCAGGGGATGCGGGAGGTGCTGCTGGGAACGGACCCGCCGGTCGCGCTGACCCGCCGCGCGCTGACCCGACTCGGGCAGGAGCGCGAGGACAAACTTCACCTCGTGCACCCAGGTGGCACTGTCATCCTCCGCGAGGACAACGGCGACCTTCGCTGGTGGACCTGGGCGGGTTTCCGCGCGAACGCGACGTTGACCGCGACCCTCGGCGAGGTCGTCGACCCGGTGGAACGATTCGACGGCAACAGCATCCGGCTGCGGGAGAATGTCACGCCCGCCAGCTGGCGGACGCTCACCGCCGACGCCGCCACCCGACTCTGCCTGCCGGAGATCAACGGTAAGGCTCTCGACGGTCTCAAGTTCGGGGCGGCGCTGCCCAGGCGCATGGCGACCGCGACCCTCGCCGCGCGCCTGGCCGACCTGGACGCGGCCGCTCTGGTGTTGAACGAACCTGCCCGCTTCGTCATTGTCTGATGTGGCGTGGTCTGCGGCGGGGGGCTTCGCTGGCGATCGTTGCCTCCCAGGGCAGGGCCGCCGCCCGCAGCGCCCAGTCCAGCGCGTAGTCCCCGATCTTCTCCCAGTCTTTTCTGCGTACCAACCCAGATCTGGCGCCGGGGCGTTTGGGTAGACTTCAAAGTCTATAATGGTCGCCTGCCGGACAATACCGCGTCGTCCGCAAGATTCTGCTGAATCTCCTTGACCTGAAAAGCGGGCTGCAATACGTATATGTGGACGGCGTTCTGGTCAAAAACTTTTGACCAGAACGCCGTCGTGTTCGTTGTTTAGCCTGTGGTTGCGATGACTGAGGACGCCTTGCCTGCGGGTCGCCTTCCCGGTCTTCACGACCGATTGCGCCTTCGGCCAGTCGCTATTTGCTCTGCTCGACCTCGATGGCGGGGCTCATCGGCATCGAGTGCCGTCCGCAGCCCGGCCACGGGCGTCGGAGGGCGGTATGACGTACAGGAATATTTATTCCTGTACGTCATACCGCTCAACGGAGGTGCTACGTCGAGGCGGCCTGCCAGCCGAGCGGCGAACAGGCTGGGCAGAAACGGCGAGGGATGCCGGTAACCCTGATCACCGAGGGCGGACCTGCGCCGCTATCGCGTTACGACCAACTCCGGGACGACGTCCCCGAGCCGCCGCGCCGGATCACGCACGCTGCTGTTCACCGCCGAGGGGTCTCGCTGGCGATGGTGGCCTCCCGGGGTAGCGCCGCCGCCCGCAGCGCCCAGTCCAGCGCGTAGTCGGCGATCTTCTCCCAGCCGGCCTGCCCGACGGTGAAGTGCGACCGGTCGGGAAACTCCTCGTACGCGGTGAGCGCCCGAGACTTCTGGTAGAGCCCCGCGTTCGCGCGTACCACCGACGCCGGTACCACGTGGTCCTGCCCGCCGGCCAGCAGCAGCAGCGGCGCCCGGTCGACGCGTCCGGTGTCGACGCGGGCGGGTGAGCGCGGGTCGACGTTGGCGAACGCGCCCTCGAAGAACACCCGGCCCGCGCCGGGGACCGCGTAGCGCTGATAGGCCCGGTCGGACTCCTCGCGGCTGAGCGTGTTGCCGAAGGTGTAGGCGAAGTCGTCCGGGGTGAACGGGACGGCCCTGCCGCGGTTGGCGGGGCTGCGCAGGATCGGGAAGCCGGAGCGCAACTGACTCAGCGGCACCTTGAGCACCCCCTTGATCGCCGCCGGGTGCACCCCCACCACCGCCGCGCCGAGGCCCCGGTCGGCGAGAACCTGGGCGAACAGTCCGCCGAACGAGTGGCCCATGATGATCGGCGGTCGGGGGAGCGCCCGGATGATCCGGTCGTAGTGGGCGACGATCGTGGCCATGCCCTGCTGGGCGATCGGGGTGGGGTCGTCGCGCAACTGCTCCACGGACCGGTCCATGCCGGGCCAGGCCGGGGCGATGACGTGCATGCCGCGTTCGGTGAACCGTTCGGCCCACCCCTCCCAACTGCGCGGGGTCATCCAGAGCCCGTGGATCAGCACGACCGTGTCGACCTGGCCCTGCGGCGTGGCACCCATCGCGTCCTCCCGGTGTCGCGGCGTCCGGCGGCGCGCTTACCCGCTGCCGCGCTCGGAATTCCTCCCGCGGCCGCCGGCCGTACCGTGCGGGCCACCCTGCCCGGCGCGGACCACGCCGCGCTCGCCGCGCTGCCCGGCGTGGACGCCGTGGAGGTACGCGGCGACAGCATGCTGGTACGCACCGGCGACTCCGACGCGATCGCCCGGCACCTGCTCACCCGGACCGTCGCCCGGGACGTGGAGATCACCTCCCGCAACCTCGAGGACGCCTTCCTCGCCCTGACCACCGAGCGCATCGGAGCCTGAGATGTCCACCCCCGTCGCCACCCGCACCGACCGCCCCGCCCAGCCCGACCGCCGGCTGCCCGCTCTGGGCGGCTTCGCCCCGGCCGTCCTCGGCATCGAGCTGCGCCGGGTGCTGCGCAACCGCCGTACCCTCGCCTTCACGCTGATCATGCCGGGCGTCTTCTTCCTCATCTTCGGTCTGCCGCAGCGGGGGCAGACCCTGGACAACGGCCGGCCCGTGACGGCGTACGTCATGATCAGCCTCGCCGTGTACGCGGCGATGGTGGCGACGACCAGCGCGGGTGGCGCGGTCGCCACCGAGCGGGCGTTGGGCTGGAGCCGGCAGCTACGGCTCACCCCGCTGCGGCCGACCGCGTACGTGGCGACGAAGGTCGCCACCGCGATGACCCTCGGCCTGATCGCGGTCGTCATCGAGTTCGTGGTGGGCGCCGCGGCCGGCGTCCGCCTCCCGCTGGACGTCTGGCTGCTGGCCGGGCTGGCCGCGTGGATCGGCTCGCTGGTGTTCGCCGCGTTCGGCCTGTTCATCGGCTACCTGGTGCCGGCCGAGAACGTCATGCAGTTCATCGGACCGCTGACCGGCGACGGCGTGAGCATGGCCGGGGTGGCCAACATGGTCTTCTGGACCCTGGCCTTCGGTGTCGGCGCGATCCGGCTGTTCCGCCGGGACACCGCCCGGGTCTGACCGGTCCGACCGCTAGCGTGAACCCGATGGACCTCCCGACGGCTCCGCTCAGGCGGTCGGCGGCGGCGTGGGCAGCTGGTCGACCACCACCAGGCTGCTGCCGGGGCGCACCTCGGCGAGCAGTTCCCGTTGGCCGCTGCGGGTGACCCGGATGCAGCCGTTGGTGGTGTTCTCGCCCAGGTCGTCGTCGTTGTACCAGGTGTGCAGGCCGATGTGCGCGCCGCGCAGCCCGGTCGGCACCGCCTCGGGGTCGTCGGGCACCGAGCCGAGGGCGTAGATGTCCACCCCGCCGTAGACCTCCTCCGGTGGCGGCGTGCGGCCCAGGATGAAGGTGCGGCCCAGCGGGGTCTCCTGCCCCTCCTGGCCGAGGCTGGTCTGCCACGAGCGCACCGCCTTGCCGGCCCGGTACCAGGTCAGCCGGTGGGCCTTGCGTTCCACCACGATCTGGTCGCGCAGCGCCACCGTGGCGAACCCGCCGGGCGGCAACCAGGCGAGCATCCGGTTGGCCGAGGGCAACAGGACGGCCGTCCATCCGACCCGCTTCTGGGCGACCGGCACGGTCAGCTCGACACCGGCGAGCGTCGGTTCGAGGAAGGCCAGCGGACGTCCACCGGGCGCGTCGTACGCGGCGATCCGGCGGGTCGGGTGCACGCCCTCGGTCAGCGGCGTGGTGTCCATGGTGGCCGGATCGGCGGGGAACCCCTTCGGCGCGGGGTCGTAGTCGATCACCGGCAGCCCGTCCGGGGCGGGCGCGGCCGGCGGGATCGACTCCTGCGGGCTCTGCTCGACACTGCTCGGCGTCGGGTCGGCGGCCACCACGCGCCGGTCGTCGGGGGCCGTCGCGCGCGGGGTGAGAGCCTGGCCGACCAGCAGCGCGACGACCAGCAGCACGGGTACGGCGATGGCGGCGGCGATCCAGCGAGGGCGACGGCGGTACGGAGACATTCGGTCAAACGGCACCAAACCACTTTATGGTGGCGGATGGTTCGGGGCCCCCGGTTCGGCGATACCCGCCGGCCGGGAGCCCCGGTCGATCAGACCCGCGCGCCGAGGTGGATGGCCACGGCGTCGTGCGCCGGCACGTTGGCGGCGAACCACCCGTTACCGTCCACCGTGATCACCGGCCAGCGGTGCTCGCACTCCCAGCCCGAGTAGATGCCCGGGTAGTCGTAGTGCGCGTACGACGAGCCGGCCCAGCCGGTGCCGCCGCTGTCCTGACCGGACATGTGGTTGATCACCGCGTCGACGATGACCTTGACCCCGGCGGCGTGGCAGGTGTTCACCATCGACTGGAACTGGGCCCGGGTGCCCTTGCGGGACTCGATCCGGTAGCTGACCGGCTGGTACGCCAGCCACCACTGGTTGCCCCGCACATGCTCCTGCGGGGGTGAGACCTGGACGTAGCCGTAGCCCTTCGGGCCGAGGACGCACGCCGACCCCACCTGGTTCGATCGCGGCCCATAAATTTTCGCCGACGGATGATCCGCCAACCTCGCCGGTCCGTACTGGATGGGGGAGCAGGGGTCGGCCGGTGGTACGCCGCCGCGAGACGATCGAGGAGCAGATGGCCCGGGCACAGCAGAACCAGAAGGCGGCCACCGTCCGGACCAGCGAGAGCAGTCGGGGGGTACGCACCCGATCGCGGTCCGCGACCGCCGCGTTGATCGCGTCGGCACTCGCCGCGCTCTGGGCGGCGACCATGCTGACCGGCGCCGGCCAGACGGCGTACGCGTACGGCTTCTTCTTCACCGAGTTCTTCGCCGGGGTGATCGCCCTGGTGGCGTTGAGCCTCACCGTGATGCTCGGCCTGCTCGCCACCGACAGGCTGGTGCTGCGCATCTCGCACCGGGTGCTGATGCAGTCGGCGCACCGGGCCACCGGCGTGCTCGGCGTGGCCGGGCTGGTCTTCCACGTCCTCACGAAGATCGCCACCGGGCGGGCTGCGGCCACCGACGCCCTGGTGCCGTTCGTCGGCGGTAGGGGACTCTACGTCGGGCTCGGCACGGTGGCCGCCCTGCTGATGGTCAGCGTGATCTGGACCGGCATCATCCGGGCCCGCTTCGCCGGTGTCGGTCCGAAGTGGCTGTGGCGCGCGCTGCACTCCACCGCGTACCTGTCCTGGCCGTTCGCCGTGTTCCACGGCCTCAACGCCGGTCGGGCCGCGGCCTCCTGGGTGGTCCTCAGCTATCTCGGCTGCATCCTGCTGGTCGTGCTGGCGCTGCTGGTGCGGCTGTCGGTCACCATCGGCCGGCGCAGCCGCGAGCAGCACCAGGCCGCGGTGCGCAACAAGGTCATGGCCGGCCGGGCCGACGAGGAGAGCCGCGGCCGGTCGCTGCTCGCCGGGCTGGGACGACGCCGCGACTCCACCGAGGACAAGCGTCCGGCCTGGGCGGAGGCCACCACCGCCAGGTGGACCGCGCCGGCCGGCACCGCGCGGCGCGACCCCGACCGGTTCACCGTCCCGGTGGTGCCCGAGCCCGGCTCGCTCGTCGAGCCCGCCCGGCCCAGCCGCCGCCGACGCGAGGAGGAACCGGCGGCCCGCCGCGACACCGTACGGTCCACGCGTGACCGGCGCGACGAGGCGGAGCCGACCACCCGCCGGTCCACCCGCCGCGGCACCGAGGAGACCGTCACCCGTCGACGCGACGAGGAGGAACTGGAGCCGGTGACCCGGCGACGCGGGTCGCGCACCCGCGAGCGGGACGAGGAGACGGCCCCGACCCGGCGGCGACGCGCCGAGGAGCCGGCCGCCGAGCGGACCGGCCGACGGTCCCGCTCCGAGGACGACGGCACCCGCTACTCGGCGCCTCCGCAGCGGAGCGTCGACGAGCCCGAGGAGCCGTGGGACAGTCCGCGCCGGTGGCAGGCCGCCGAGCCGATCTCGGCCGGCCCGGTCTCCGCCGAGCCGATCTCGGCCGGCCCGATCTCCGCCGGCCCGATCTCGGCGGCGCCGCGCAGCGGCAGCGGTCGGCACAGCGCCGAGGACGACCTGCCGGAGGAGCCGGACTACTGGCGTCCGCCGGCCCGGTACGTGCCGGACGAGGTGGCACCACCCGCCGACGACACCCCGACCCTGGTCGACCTGGCGTCGCGGCGCGCGCGACGGGCCGAGGGCCGGTCCGCCAAGCGCCGCAAGGCCAACGCGGACGCGGTGGACGGCGCGTACTGGGCGGGGCTGCGGGGTGAGGCCAAGTGATGCGGACGGCCGTGCCCCCGGTTGCCTGTGTCGGCGAGCCACGCCTGACCGCCGGCTTCGCCGAGTTCGGCCGGCTCGACCTGGCCGCGCACGAGGAGGTGCACGGGCCGATCGGGCCGATGGAGCCGGCGCAGTTGCTCCGACTCGCCGAGGGCATGCAGCTCAAGGGCAAGGGCGGGGCGGGCTTCCCGTTCGCCCGCAAGCTGCGCGCCGTGCTGGAGTCCTGCGAGCGGCAGGACCTCGCCGCCGTGGTGGTGGTCAACGCCAGCGAGGGGGAGCCGGCCAGCTGGAAGGACAAGGTGCTGCTGACCCGCGCCCCGCACCTGATCCTCGACGGCGCGGCGCTGGCCGCGTACGCGCTGGACGCCGAGGAGATCGTGATCGGCGTCGCCGACGACGGCGTGGGCCGGGACTCGCTGATGGAGGCCCTGGCGGAGCGCCGGATGCCGGTGCAGACCACCATCGTCACCGTGCCGCACCGGTTCATCTCCGGCGAGGGTGGCGCACTCGTCAACGGCATCAACGGGCTGCCGCACATCCCGCCGGGCACCAAGAAGCGCTCCAGCGACTCCGGCGTCGGCGGCCTGCCCACCCTGCTGTCCAACGCCGAGACGTACGCCCAGCTCGCCGTCGGTGCGCGACTCGGCCCGTACGAGTACGCGGCGCTCGGCACCGACGACGAGCCGGGCACCGTGCTGCTCACCGTGACCGGCGCGGCGGCCCGCCCCGCGGTCGTGGAGTGCACCGCCGGCATGCCACTGCGTGACGTCCTCGACCTGTGCGAGGTCCCGGACGTCCAGGGCATCCTGATGGGCGGCTACCACGGCAAGTGGATCACCCCGGAGGCGGCGGAGAAGGCCGAGGTGTCCCGCAGGGGCCTCGCCGCGGTCGGCGGCGCCCTCGGCGCGGGCATCATCATCCCGATCGGAGTCGACACCTGCCCGCTCGGCGAGGCCGCCCAGGTGGTGCGTTACCTGGCCGGCGAGTCCGCCGGCCAGTGCGGACCGTGCAAGATGGGCCTGCCCGACCTGGCCCGCGCGGTGGACCTGGCCGTCGCCGGCAGCCAACCGGCGGACGTGGTGCGGGCCGCCGCCGGCGAGGTGAAGGGCCGGGGCGCGTGCAGCCATCCGGACGGCACCGCCCGGTTCGCCCTCTCCGCCATCGAGGTCTTCACCGAGGACCTGCGGCTGCACAGCACCGGCGACGGCTGCGGCCGGCGGGTCAAGGGCGTCATGGGGCTGCCCGGCGCACCCGACCCCAACCCGCAGAAACTCACCCTGGACTGGTCGCGCTGCGACGGCCACGGGCTCTGCGCGCACGTGGTGCCCGACTTCATCCGGCTCGACGGCAACGGATACCCGGCCTTCCCGCCCACCCCGGTGCCGACGTGGCTGCGCGAGGGCGCGCTCAAGGCGGTGAAGGTCTGCCCGGAGCTGGCGCTGCGCCTCGCCAAGGCCGAGTAGGAACGGCACCACTCACCCCTGTCGAACGGAGAAGCTGATGCGGTTGCGGATCGGGCGAACAGGGGCGAGCGCCGCCACCGCCGGGGCGTTCCTCGCCGCCCTGCTCGCCGTGGCCTCCTGCACGGGACCGGTGCCGCCCGACGCGGTCGCCGCCGGCGCCACGCCGAATCCGACCGGCACCCCTGCGGCCGGCCCGAGCGGCACCCCTGCGGCCGGCCCGACCGGTTCACCGTCGGCGATGCCGGCCCGGGTGCCGGACACCCTGCGCTTCACCGGGACCACCCTCACCGGCGCCGCGTTCGACGCGGCGAACCTCGCCGGCCGGCCCGTCGTGCTGTGGTTCTGGGCGCCCTGGTGCGCCACCTGCGCCAGCCAGGCGTGGACGGTGGCCGAGATCGCGCCCCGGTACCGGGACACCGTGCCGATCATCGGCGTCGCCGGGCTGGGCGAGCAGCGGGCCATGAAGGAGTTCGTCACCGAGTTCGACCTCGCCGGGACACCGCAGATCGACGACCGTAAGGGCGCGCTCTGGAAGCGGTTCACGGTGACCGAACAGAGCACCTTCGTGATCATCGACCGGGACGGCAGGGTCGTCCACCAGGGCTTCCTGGACGGTGAAGCGCTCACCGCCCGCGTCGGCGCGCTGGCCGGGGCGTGACCGCCGCACTGCTGCTCGCGCTGACCGCCGGCATGCTCGGCGCGGTCAACCCGTGCGGCTTCGCGTTGCTGCCCGCGTACCTCTCGCTGTTGGTCGCCGGCGCGTCGGACACCCGCGGCGCGGTCGGCCGCGCGCTCACCGCGGCGGCCGGGCTGACCGTGGGGTACGTGCTGGTCTTCGGCGCCTTCGGCCTGGCGCTCGCGCCGCTCGCCGGCTGGCTGCGGCCCCGGCTGCCGTGGTTGACCGTGACGCTGGGGGTGCTGCTGCTGGTGGCCGGCTGCTGGCTGCTCGCCGGACGGCGACTGCCTTCCCCCGGCTGGTCGGCCCGGGCACCTCGGCTGACCCGGTCCTGGCCGTCGATGGCGCTGTTCGGCGCGGTGTACGCCCTCGCCTCGCTCGGCTGCGCCATCGCGCCGTTCCTGGCCATCGTGGTGACCAGCCTCCAGGCCGGCTCGACCGGGCGGGGGCTGGCTCTGTTCGGGGCGTACGCCCTCGGGATGGGGTTGGTGGTCGCGGTCGCCGCGCTCGGTGTGGCGCTGCTGCGCGACGGTCTGGTGGCCCGGCTGCGGGTCGCCGGCGCCCTGGTGCCCCGCCTCAGCGGCCTGGTCCTGCTGCTCGCCGGCGGCTACGTCGCCTGGTACGGCTGGTACGAGCTGCGCCTGGCCGCCGGCCGCCGCGACGCCCTCCAGGACCCGGTCATCCGGGCGGCGTCCCAGGTCCAACGAACCCTGGCCGACGCCCTGGATGCCGTAGGCCCAGCGCTCCTCCTGACCGCCCTGACCGCCCTACTCTGCGTGACAGCCCTAACCCGCCGTCGCTCCCGCCCCCGCCCCCGCGATCTTGCAGCTTCTGTGGGGACAGAAGCCGCACACCACCGCAATTCAGCGACAGAAAGTGCAAGATCGGCGGAGAGGGTGGGGGGTGCGGGCTAGCGGGGGGTCAGGCGGTCGGTGCCCAGACGGTTCTGGAGGACCTCGGGGATCAGGACGCTGCCGTCGGCCTGCTGGTACTGCTCCAGGATGGCCGGGAAGAGCCGGCTCGTGGCCAGCGCGGAGCCGTTGAGCGTGTGCACGAAGCGGGTCTGCTTGCCGCCCGGCTCCCGGTAGCGGATGGCCGCCCGGCGGGCCTGGTAGTCGCCGCCCCAGGAGACCGACGACACCTCCTTGTACTTGTCCATGCTCGGCATCCACACCTCGATGTCGAGGGTCTTGCGCATGGAGGCGCTCGCGTCGCCGGCCGACAGCAGGCTGCGCTGGTAGTGCAGCCCCAGCTTCTCCACCAGGCTCTCGGCGTGGGTGACCATCTCCTCCAGCGCCGCGTCCGCCTGCTCCGGCAACGTGAACTGGAAGATCTCCACCTTGTTGAACTGGTGACCGCGCACGGTGCCGCGCTCGTCCGAATGTGAGCCGGCCGCCTCCCGGCGGTAGCACGGCGTGTACGCGAAACGCTTCAGCGGCAGCTTCGGCGTCTCCAGGATCTCGTCCTGGTACGCCCCGAGGATCGCCGTCTCCGAGGTGGGCAGCAGGAACTGCCCGCGCGGGGCCGACTCGGAGTCCAGGTGGTAGACGTCGTCGTAGAACTTCGGGAACTGCCCGGCGGCGAAGCCGGCCGTGTCGAGCAGCAGGTGAGGCGGCAGCAGGAACTCGTAGCCGGCCTGGACGTTCTCGTCGATGAGGAAGTTGAGCAGCGCCCACTCCAGCCGGGCACCCATCCCCGTGTACATCCAGAAGCCGGAGCCGCCGAGCTTCACGCCGCGCTCGTGGTCGACGAGACCGAGCATCCGCGACAGCTCCACGTGGTCGCGGACCTTCTCGATCACCGGCGGCTCACCGAAGGTCTTGACGACCCGGTTGGCTTCCTTCCCGCCGGCCACCACGTCGTCGGCGGGCAGGTTGGGCAGCTCGCTCATCGCGGTGCGCAGCCGCCCCTGCACCTCGTTCAGCTCGGACTCCAGCTCGGAGAGCTGCCGGCGACCGGCCTCGGGCGCGACGACGTCCGGCTCGCGGCCGGCGCGCTTCGCCTCCGCGTACGCGCGGGCCTCCGCCTTGCGGCGCTGCCGATCGGCGTCGATCTCCGTGATCAGGGCGCGTCGTTCCTGGTCGAGCCGCTGGATCTCGTCCAGGGATCGGGTGACCTCGGCGGGATCCAGTCGCTTCGCCAACGCGGTCGCCACCGCCTCGCGATCCTTCCGGATCAACTCCATGTCGAGCATGCTGCTCCGTACGCCTCCGTCCGGGGTCACAGGTGGACCCCCAGATGCTACCGTCGCGCCCGTTTCGACCCGGGACGGGGAGTGACGAGCCCGGTTCTACAGCCGGATCGGCATCAGCACGGAGTAGGTGTCCGCGTCGTCCGGCCGTCGTACCGCCAGCGGGGCGACCGGCCCGTCCAGCTCCAGCACCAGCTGGGGAGCGCCGGCGGCGTCCAGCGCGTCCAGCAGGTAGCCACCGTTGACGCCGACCCGCAGCGCGTCGGTGCCCAGGTCGGCGGCGGGCAGCAGGCGCAGGCCGCCCTGGTCGTCGACGCCGAGCACGGTGACCGCCAGCGCCTCGCCGTCGTGCTCGCGGGCCACCGTCGGGGCCGCCGGGTCGGCCAGCGCGGCGCGCAGCGCCGCCACGTCCACCGGGATCCGCCGTGCGGCCGGCCGCTCGCCGACGGCCTTGCGCAGCAGACGGCGATAGTCCGGGAAGTCGTACGACAGGGCGCTGCCGGTCAGCGTCCGGCCGGCCACCGCCACATGCAGATCCGCGCCCGCCACGGTCAGCCGCACCGGCCAGGCGTCGGCCGCGTCGAGCAGCGGCCGGAGCTGGTCGACGAGATCCACCGGCACGAACACCCGCACCGGCGGGCCGTCGACGTCCGCCCCGGCCCGGGCCAGCGCGAGCCGGTACCGGTCGGTGGCGACGAGCCGGACACCGTCGGACTCCACGTCGAGCAGCACACCGGAGAGCATCGGCAGTTCCGGGTCGGCGCCGACGGCGAAGCGCACCGCGTCGACCGCGGCGGCCAGGTCGGCGGGGGTGAGCAGCAGCGTGGTGGTGGCCGGCTGGGCCGGGTCGACCAGGGCGCGGAGCCGGGTCACCTCACGGCGGGCGTCGGCGAGGCCGTCGACCAGCCGGCGCAGGTGCGTGTCGAGCAGCCGGTGCACCGCGGCCGGCTCGGCGCGTACCGCGGCGGCGATCTCCGGCACCGGCATGCCGATCCGGCGCAGCCCGGCCACCAGCCGGGCCGGGGCGATCTGCTCGTCGGTGTACCAGCGGTAGCCGGTCACCGGGTCGACCAGGGCCGGCTCCAGCACCCCCGCCGAGTCGTAGAAGCGCAGCGCGCTGACGGTCAGGCCGCTGGCCCGGGCCAGCTCACCGATGCTGTGCAGGTCGCTCACGCCGGGCATCCTGCCCCCTCGACCGGGTCGAGGGTCAAGCCGGGTGCTCCGCGGTGGTCTGCTCGAGCACCCGGAAGGTGAGCCCCGCCCGGACCAGCCGGTCGAGCAGCGCGTCGCCCATCGCGGTGACCGGGGTGACCTGCCCGGCGGTCGGCGGCAGCTCGTCGAACGCCAGGCAGAGCGCCGACTCGGCGAGCATCTTCGCCGTCTCGTCGTAGCCCGGGTCGCCGCCGGCCACCTCGGTGAGCACCCGCCGCCCGCCGCCGGCGCCGACGAACCGGACCCGGAACCAGGCCGCCGCCCGCTGCTGCGGCGTCGGCCCCTGCCCGGAGCTGAGCCGGCCGAGCAGCCAGCGTCGGGTGGGTGGCACCTTCACCAGGCCCACCAGCGCGCCGAGCCCGGCCGCGCCCGCCAGCACGGTCGGTAGCCGCTTCACCGCGGCGAAGTGCCGGTAGCGGAAGTCCGGGCCGTACTCCGGGCGGGCCGCCGCCGAGCGGCGCACCACCTGCGGGTCGATGGTGGGCAGCGGCACGGTCCAGATGCCCAGCTCCGCCGAGCGGGTCAGCCGGCCCGGCACCGCCCGGACCCGGCGGTCGGTGGGGCGCGGTTCGACCGCCCGGCGGTCCCGTGCGGCCCGGCTGGCCTGCCCGGTACGGGAGAACGCGGTGAGCGCGGAATGGTACGTGCCGGCGGAGAACCGGGCCGAGGCCCGGACGTAACCGTCCACGGTGATCGGCCCGTCGGCGGGCAGTTGCTTGACGGTGAACCAGACGCCCAGGTCGTGCGGGACGGAGTCGAACCCGCAGGCGTGCACCAGCCGCGCGCCGGTGCGGGTCGCCTCGGCGTGGTGGCGGACGTACATCAGGTCGACGAACTCCGGCTCACCGGTGATGTCCAGGTAGTCGGTGCCGGCCCCGGCGCAGGCGGCGACCAGCGGCTCCCCGTGCCGGACGTACGGGCCGACGGTGCTGGCGACCACCCGGGCGCTGGTGGCCACCGCGCGCAGCGAGTCGGCGTCGGTCACGTCGGCGCTGAGCAGCGGCAGGTCGGCCAGGGCGGGGTCGATCGCGGCGAGCCGGTCCCGCACGGCGGCGAGCCGGTCCGGGTTGCGCCCGGCCAGCGCCCAGCGCAGCCCGGGTGGTGCGTGCCGGGCCAGGTACTCGGCCGTGAGCCCGCCGGTGAACCCGGTCGCCCCGAACAACACCACGTCGTACGTTCGCTCCCCAGCCATCCCGCGAGTCTGCCATCCGCCGGCTCCGATGGCTCATCGGTCACGGGCTGAAGACCGCCCGGACGCAGCCGTCGGCGCGGTCCCGGAACAGCGCGTACCCCTGCGGGGCGTCCTCCAGCGGCAGCCGGTGGGTGGCCAGATGCTCGGTCCGCAGCTCGTCGCGGGCCATCCGGTCCAGCAACATGGGTACGTCCCGCAGGTCGGGCCGGCGGGCCCCGCGCAGGGCGAGCCGCTTGCCGGTCACCGCGCCCAGCGGGAACGCGTCGACGAAACCGTCGGTCCCGCCGAGCACCACCACGGTGCCGCCCTTGCGGCAGGCGTGCACCGCCTCGCGCAGCGCGTCCGGGCGGTCGCCGAGCCGGACGCCGAAGCGGTCGGCGATCGACCGGGCGGGTGGCTCGCCGACCGCCACCACACACACGTCCGGTCCGCGCCCACCACTGCGGTCCCGCAGCTCGGCCGAGACGTCGGTGTGGTCGTAGTTCAGCGGCTCCGCGCCCGCGTGCCGTTGCGCCATCCGCAGCCGCTCCTCGTGCCGGTCCACCACGATCACCCTCGCGCAGCCGTGCAGCACCGCCGCGCGGGCGGTCAACTGGCCCACCGCCCCGGCGCCCCAGACCGCCACCACGTCCCCCGGGCGTACCGCGCCCAGCTCGGCGGCCAGCCAGCCGGTCGGGGCCGCGTCGGCGGCGAACAGCGCCCGTTCGTCGTCCACCACGTCCGGCACTCGGAACGCGCTCGCGTCCGCGTACGGCACCCGCACGTACTGGGCGTGACCACCGGCGAAGCCGCCCGCCGCGCGGGGCCGCCCGAAGCAGCCGACGTCGGAGCGTCCCCAACCCTCGTCCGCGCTCGCCGGCTCGGTGCTGCCGTTGTCGCAGCAGGAGTGCAGGCCGGCGCGGCAGTACCAGCATCCGCCGCAGGCGACGCCCGCGCCGACCACCACCCGGTCACCGGTCCGGTGCCGGCGGACCGCCGGCCCGGTCTCGACGACCTCGCCGAGGAACTCCGCGCCGAGCACGTCACCGGTGCGCAGCAGCGGATCCCGTCCGGCCAGCAGCGGCAGGTCGGCGCCGCAGGTGGCACTTCGACGCACCCGCACGATGACGTCCCGCTCGTTGCGCAGTTCCGGGTCGGGCACCTCGCGTACCGCCAGCTCGCCCGCGCCCACCCAGCACAGCGCCCTCACCCGCGGGCCTCGGGCCGGTCCAGCGCCGAGCGGTCCGCGCGCAGCACCTCGCCGGTCTCGACGCGTTGCTTGACCTGGCGCAACGTCCGGCGGACCAGCAGCCTCGGGTCGTCGCCGACCAGGTGCGCGGCGAGCCCGACGGCCGGGGACGCCCCGGCCAGCGGGCGGGCAGCCAGCTCGGTGCCCCGGTCACCCGGCGCCGTCCGCACCCGCACCTCGACGGCGCCGTCCAGGCGCCGCAGCGGCTCGGGCCACCGCCCGCCGGGAAGCACCTGCTCCGGCGGCCGGTCCACGGTGACGACCTCCCACCCTCCCCGCCGATCTTGCAATTTGGGTCGTCGGAGTGCGGTGTCGTGCGGCTTTTGTCGCGACAGAAACTGCACGATCGCGGAGGTGCGGCGGCGGGGTATCCGCAACAGGCGTGTCAGGGGTCGCATCGGTCCACCCGTCCTCCCGGTCCACGTCCCTCGATCGTCGGGCCCGAACGGGTGAAGCGGGCTCGCCCGGAAGGGGTGAACGGGTCCGCGCCGGGTAACCGCTCGCCGACCGGGGGTGGGACGCGTCGCTGGGGGTGGGGCCGAGTGCCGGAACAGCAGGATCGCGCACGGGTCGGTACGGCACCGGGGCGCCCGGCGGACCGGCCGTTGCTGGCGTCCCGGTTGACGCCGGCCGTGCCACCCGAGCCGGTGGTGGCCCGGCCCCGCCTGCTGCGCCGCCTGGACGAGGGCAGCGCGGGACCGATCACCCTGGTCGCCGCACCGGCGGGCTGGGGAAAGACGACACTGCTCGCCTCGTGGGTGCGGCTGAGCGGCGGCGGCGACGAGGCCGGCCCGAATGCGGTGGTGCCCGAGGACGGGGCAGCTCCGGCGGTGCCCGGGCCGGAACCGGCGTGGGTGTCGGTGGAGGCCGGCGACGACGGTGAACGACTGTGGGCGTACCTCGCGGCGGCGCTGCGGGCGGCGACCGTGCCGACCGACGACGGCCCGGTGCCCGACCGGCCGCCGCGCCCCGACCAGCTGGAAGCCCTCGCCGCCGCGCTCGCCGCCGCGGACCGTCCGGTGTTGCTCGTCCTCGACGACCTGCACCGGGTCACCGATCCGGCGGCGCTCACCGGCCTGGAGTTCCTGCTCCGGCACGCCGAGCAGCGGCTGCACCTGGTGGTCGGAGCGCGGGCGGGGCTGCCGCTGGCCCTGCACCGGCTCCGCCTCGCCGGCGAGCTGACCGAGATCGGCCCCGACGAGCTGGCCTTCACCGACGACGAGGTGGCCGACCTGCTCACCGCGCACGGGGCGGCGCTGCCGGCGGCTGCGGTGCGCCGGCTGCGCGACCGTACCGGTGGCTGGCCGGCCGCGCTGCGGATCGCCGCCCTGGCGGTACGCGGTCAGGCCGACCCGGAGCGCTGGGTGGGGCAGTTCGGCGGCGACCAGCCGGAGATCGCCGGGTACCTCCAGGAGGAGGTTCTCGCCGGGATCGATCCGGCCGACCGGGACCTGCTGCGCCGCACGGCCCTCACCGAGACGGTCTGCGCGGACCTGGCGCAGGCGTTGACCGGGCGCACCGACGCCGCGCAGGCCCTGGCCGACCTGGCCGGCGTCGGCGGTCTGCTGCACCGGGAGGACGGCCGCCCACCCTGGTACCGCTGCGACCCACTGCTGGCCGACCTGCTCCGGGCCGAGCTGGGCCGGCTGCCCGCCGACGACCTGCGTGAGCTGCACGTGCGGGCGGCCGACTGGTACGCCGGCGCCGGACGCCCAGCCGACGGCCTGCGGCACGCGTTGGCCGCCGGCCGGTGGGACCTGGCCGGCGACCTGTTCGTCGCGCACTGGCCGGAGCTGACCCGCTACGACGGCGACACGGTCAGCGGTCCGCCGCCTCCGTCGCCGCCGCCGGACGTGGTCCGCGCCGACCCGGAGGTGGCCCTGGCCTGTGCCGCCGAGCGGGCGTACGCGGGTGATCTGCCGGCCGCCGGCGGGCACCTGCGCACCGCCGCCGCGTACGCCGGTGGTCTGCCGGTGCCCCGCCGGGACCGGTTCCTGCGGTTGGCCACCGCGCTGGAGCTGACCGTGGCCCGGCTCGCCGGCGATCCGGCGGAGGTTCGGGCCGCCGCCGCCCGGTTGCTGCGAACCCGACCGGCCGGGGCCGACCCGACCGGGCTGCCGGACGCCTCGCCGACCAGCGGTGGGGGAGGCGCGGTCGAGGACGCGGACCTGCGGGCGTTCACCGGCACCGCGCTGGGGCTCGTGGAGCTGGCCGCCGGCTCGCTGCCGCACGGCCGGTTCGTCCGCGCCCGGGCGGCGGCCCGGGAGGCCGGCCGGGCGCGGACCGAGCTGGTCGACGCCAGTCGCGCCGCGCTGCTGCTCGCGGTGCGCGGCGACCTGCGCGAGGCCGAACGGGCGGCCCGGGACGCGCTGGGCATGCCGCCCTGCCGGGGCTGGTCGTGCCGTCTCGACTGCGGTTACGCGTACCTCGCGTTGGCATTGGTGGCGCTGCACCGTGACCAGCCCGACGAGGCGGCCGCGAACCTCGCCCTCGCCACGTCGGCGACCGGCCCGGCCGGCCCGGTCGCGGCGGATCCGGACAACGCCTCGCCCGGCGTCCTCGGGGCGGAGGCGGGGGACGGCGCACCGGGGGAGCTGGTGGCGGCGGCGGTCGCCGCACTGTGTCGGGCGCGGCTGCACGGCGACTCCGGCGACCCGGCGGCCGGGCAACGGCTGCTCGTCCGGGCCCGGGCGACGTTGACCGACGCCCCGGACGCCACCGAACTGGCCGCCCTGCTGCGCGCCGCCGAGGCGGAACTGCGGGCCGAGCGGGGTGACCTGGACAGCGCCCGCGAGCTGCTGACCGGCGACGACGCCGAACCGCCGCTCGCCGTGAGCCTCGCGCGGGTGGAGCTGCGGGCCGGCGACGCCGGTGCCGCCGGCCGGGCACTGCCGGACTGGCAGGCGCCGCAGGCGGACGCCTGGCCGCTACCGGTACGCCTGGACGCCGGCCTGCTGGACGCGGTGCTCGCCGAGCGGGCCGGGGACGGGCGACGGGCGGGACGGATCCTGGAACAGGTGCTCGACCTGGCCGGCCCGCAGGGCTGCCGGCGGGCCTTCACCCGCGCCGAACCGCCGGTACGGGGCCTGCTGGCCGCGCACCTGGACGCGGGCACGGCACACTTCGCGCTGGTCAGCGACCTGGTCCGGGACGCCGACCAGGCCCCGACCCGGCCGCCGGCCGAGCCGGCGGGAACGCTCGACGAGCCGCTGACCGAGCGGGAGCTGACCATCCTGCGCTACCTGCAGAGCATCCTGTCCAACGTGGAGATCGCCAGCGAGCTGTCCCTGTCGGTCAACACGGTGAAGACCCACGTCCGCAACATCTACCGCAAGCTCGACGCGACCCGCCGGCGCGAAGCGGTCCGGCGGGCGCGCGAGCTACGACTGATCTGAGCCCAGCGGCGGTCAGGCGTTGGCGGCGGCGTCCACCGCGGCCAGCAGGTCGGGCAGGTCGTACCCGGCCTCGTGCCGGACCTCGTTGACGAAGAGGGTCGGGGTGCCGTTCACGCCGCTGCGGATCCCGCCCACGAAGTCGCGGCGTACCCGGTCGGCGTGTATCCGGCTCTCCACCTCCGCGTTCAGCTCGTCCGGCGGCAGACCGACCTGCTCGACGCCGAGCGAGAGGTGCACCGGGTCCAACTGGTCCTGGTGCTCGTACAGCCAGTCGTGCATCTCCCAGAACCGGCCCCGGGTGGCGGCGGCCTCGGCCGTCTCGGCGGCGCGTTCGGCGTACGGGTGCACGTTGGCGATCGGGAAGTAGCGGTAGACCAGGCGTACCGTGTCGGCCCGCTGGCGCAGCAGCTCGTGCAGGTTGGGATACGCCGCACCGCAGAACTGACACTGGAAGTCGCCGTACTCGACGACCGTCACCGGCGCGTCGACCGGCCCACGGGCGTGGTCCTCGGCGGTCACCGGGTCGCGCAGGCGGGCGGTGACCTGAAGTGGCGTGGTCATCGGGCCATCACCCCCTGCCGGGCGAGCCGGTCCAGCGCGTCGAAGATGCCGTCCGCGCCCGGATTGACGTCGGGCGCGGAAAGGTAACTCCAGGCCACCGTCCCGGCCTGGTCGAGCATCACCAGCGCCCGCGCCGCTTCACCCCCCGAGGTGTACGCGCCATAGCGGCGGGCCACCTCGCCCTTGGGCTCGAAGTCGGCCAGCAGCGGGAACTCGATGCCCCGGGCCTGCGCGAACGCGCGGTGCGACCAGATGCTGTCCACCGAGATGCCGAGCAGCGCGGCCTGATACTGGTCGAACACCGGCATCGCCGCCTGGTAGAGCGCCATCTGGTCGCCGCAGACCGGGCTCCAGTCGGCGGGATAGAAGGCGAGCACGACCGGCCGGCCGCGGAACTGCTCCGGCCCGACCTCGTGCCCGTCCGGGGTAGCCGCCAGGGTGAAGCCGGGCGCGGAGTTCCCCGGTTGGATCAGCCCGTTCGGATCACTCATGCCCCCAGCCTGCGCCCGGGGCGGGTGAGGCCGGCTCACCCGCCCCGGGTGGTTCCACGCTGACGCTCAGCGCAGCACCGGGGCGACCGCGATGTGGTTCTGCACCTCCCGGACGCCCGGCGCCGACCATGCCACCTGCTCCACCTCGGCCCGCTCGGGCATCGAGTGCACCAGCCCGCCGAGCACCGCGGTGTCGCCGTGCACCCGCACGCTGACCCGTTCGGCCTCGGTGGCGCCAGCGCGGGCGAGCGCGTCGACGATCCGGTCGGCCAGGTTCTGGCCGTCCGGAGGCGCGGCCGGGCGGACGGTGATCCCGTTGCTCACCCCGCGTACGCCGGTCAGCCGGCTCACCGACCGTTCGGCGGCGCGGCGCTGGTACTCCCACTCGACCTCGCCGTGCAGCGTCACCCAGCCGGTCGAGACGGTGACCTGGAGCTTCTCGACGGGTACGAACGCGTCCCACTCCAGGGCGTGACCGGCCGCGGCGGCCAGGTCCGGGTCGGTGCGTTCGGCGCTGCCGGGCAGTCGGACGGCCAGGTCGTTGGCGACCGCCCGGACTCCGACGACGCGGTGTGCGGCCCGCTCGGCGGCCCACTTCTTCGCGTAGCCGTCCACCCGTCCGGTCAGCGTGACGACGCCCTCGTCGACGGTCACCCCGATCTCGTGCGGCTGCACGCGGGGCTCCCAGGTCAGTTCGTCGAGGACGGCGGACTGGATGTCCTGGTCGGTACGGCTGATCGTCGCGATGGCCATCTGTCCCTCCTCCGGTGCGTCGGGTGGCGGACCGGCCGGCAACCGGCGCCGCAGGTCCGCCGGGATCCGATCCTGCCGCCGGCCGGGGTGAGCCGTCCTCGCCCGGTGCGGGTGACGGTGCCGCCCGGGGCTGGGCCTGCCTCATCCGTACCGGTCATGGACATCGATGATGGGAGCGCTTCCAAAGTGGCGGGGGATCGGTTACGGTAAGCCCATTCCTCGATCGCGGGAGCCGTCGCGTCGGGTGGTGGGAGCCAGGGCAGCTCCGAGCCGTCCCGTCGTGGCACCCGTCCCTGTCGTGGCACCCGTCCCTGTCGTGGCACCCGTTCCCACCGTCGCGCTGTCCCTGTCGCCGTGCTCGTCCCCCGGGCCACGGCGCCACCACCGGAGGTTGGCCCCGTCCCCCGGGCGTCCACCTCCGCGGGGGACCCGCAAGATGCGGAGAGGTCCGCCGGCACGGCCGTGTCCGTGTCGGCCGCCGGCTGCCGGTCGGCGTCCTCGGCCTCCTCGGCCTGCGGGCCGGCGGCAACGCCCCGCCCGGCCACGTCACCTGCGTGAGCAGGCAGGCCGAGCGGCCCGGGCGACACCACCCGGGCCGCACCCGATCACCGGTCCGCCGGGCTGCCTGAGGGGTCCGGCACCCGGCGGACCGGCCTCCGCCGCCCCCGCCGGGCCCTGCCCCTGCGTCCCGCCGCGCCCCCGTGCCCGCGTCCCCGTGCCCGCGTCCCCGTGCCCGCGTCCCCGTGCCCGCGTCCCCGTGCCCGCGTCCCCGTGCCCGCGTCCCCGTGCCCGCGTCCCAGTGCCCGCGCCCCACCCCGCTCAGGTCGATCAAGGAGTTGTGGGGGTGGATGAAAGGGTCAAAAACTAATATACCGCCCACCACAACTCCATGATCGGCGTGGCGAGGCGTGGCGAGGCGTGGCGTGGCGAGGCGTGGCGAGGCGTGGCGTGGCGTGGCGAGGCGTGGCGTGGCGAGGCGTGGCGAGGTGGGTTGGGCTGAGGCGAGCAGGGCGAGGCGCGGTGTGGCGAGGTGGCGCGTGGCGAGGTGGGTTGGGCTGAGGCGAGCAGGGCGCGGCGGGGCGATCGGTGTGGCGAGGCGGGGCGGGGCGATCGGTGGGGCGGGGCGATCGGCGGGGTGGGGTGGGGACGGCGAGGGGCCCCGCTCGACCGGTCGAGCGGGGCCCCTCGGGTGCGGGGGGGGTCGGGTTTGAATCAAGGGGGGCGGCGGGGGGGGGGACGGGGGGGGAAAACCCCGCCACCCCGCGGCGCGGGGCCCCGCGGGCC